>NZ_RBRE01000045.1 GCF_003700275.1 Pseudomonas cichorii
CTGTTGAGTCTTAGAAAGTTCTTCATAATTTTTGTTGAACTGGGTTTGAGCTTTTCCATCTAGGATTTCGCTGTATGTTTTTCCGGTTTTTTTCTTTTTCTGCACGATGGCTAGGCCCTGTGCAGAAGTCAGCTTACGGTGCTCGTACATGATTTTGTTGCGCATTTCGTTGCTGAACTTTGTCGCGTCTTCGACGCTGATATTGCCAGCTCTCACCTCCGCGAATATCTGTTGTGACATTCGTCGAATATTGCCCTCGTAGCTTGCACGGACGCGTTCGTCCTTGATTGCATCGATGGAGAAACGACTCGCCGCACCCTCCATGCCTGCAACCGCCATTTCAAGGGGAGACCGGGCGAGCGTATGTTCGCTTTTGACAACATAACTTCCGGTTACCAGGTTCGGTTCCGTCACGAGAATATCCTTATCCCAAAATATCGTTCAGCAATCCGTCAATACCGGTGGTTGTGCAGGTGTTCTCGTGTTGAGCAAATGCCAAGGTGTGACATGCCCTTCCGGTTGGGTTGGAAAACTTGACTGAGTTGTTTGCGTCAAAGACACCTTGCATGGAAGATCCGTCGTCAAAATGAGCCGTGCAGGCAAACCCTTCGTAGCTCTCTTCTGCGGGAATCTTAAAGCTGATCCAGTTCTCGTGGATGGTCATAGGGGTGGGCGGAATGAACGGTGCCGGAGTGTGGGAATCGCCGATGATCACCGTACCTGAGCCGCCGATCACGACATCGCCGTGGGTGCCGACAGTACCGACCAGTGCGGCGTTCTTGCCATTGATGAAGACCGTTGCTGCGACGCTCGACGCTAGCGCACTGCCGCAGGTGCAGGTGTCGCCTTTGGTCGCTGCTGCAAGTCCGTCGAAAAACACATTAGGAGAACCGGAAGCGATGGCCTTGGGGCCGTGTCCAGGCATAGGACAACTGGTCGGGTCGGTGATACGTGCGGCTGGCTTTGCCATGCTTGACTCCCTGTCAACGAATTTAACAGGGCGACTGTACCAGACTTGCTCTGAAAATTGTCCGCAGAGTCTTGGGCATGTAGTAGGAGATGATGAACCAAGGTTATCGTTCCGAAACAAGAGAAAGCCATTAGGTTTTATGCGGGCTGTATCGAAGGGAGAAATGCAGAGAATCGGAACGATTATTGATATAACTATATGTTTTTAAATGATTTAGTTAGCAGACTTGAAAACTGCCGACTGTAACAGGTCCTAGAGTTCGAATCTCTATGCCTCCGCCATATTCGAGACGCTAAAGCCCTGATTATTCAGGGCTTTTTCGTTTCCGGGGTTTGGTGGCCTGACCACACCTGCCACCTCAGTGCAGGAGCGAATTCATTCGTGAACACGCCTCATGCAACGCCATCTGCGGCCATGACCGCTCCAGTTCAGCCTATGCCGGACTAACCGCCATTCACGGCTAAACGAACAATGGGGAGCTGCTTCGGCGGGTAGCAGACCGGGTGTCTTTTTCAGAGATCGCCTTCGCCAATATATCGAAGCATGCGAAAGCGACTCTGGGCGGGTATTCAGCCTTGCGGAAGGATTTTTACTGGGTAGCGCCGTACGAACCGTCAACGGGCTTGTTGGTGGTTACCTTGACGATCGACCCTTCAAGCACTGTAGTGCCAGTATTGAAAGAGCGATCTTCCAGGTCGTTGGAGGCGATATTGTATTGCTCCATGGCTCGTTTCTGGCGCTTGATGTGCTCATTCAGCTTTGCAATCTCTGCACTTTGGTCGCGAATCAGGGCACAAGCATCGCTGAGCTTGCAGGAGGTGTCTTCGAGGATGCTATTGAGCTCAATGCTTTCATTCCACAGTTGGTGGTTTTCTGCCAGCTTCTCATCCAGCTCTTTCTCAATCTTGCGAGTGCGTTTGGCGGAGCCAGCAGCCGTCTGCGTTAGCGATTCGATCTGCTCATGATTGTGCTGAAGCTCGGCTTTCAATTTCTTGATTTTGAGGTTCTTGCGTTTGCGCTCGGTGTCGAACCTTTGAGTCACCAGGTCCTCATGGTTGCCGCGCTCTTGCTCAATCAAGGCCTTAAGTTGCTTGGGGGTCATCTCAATCAGCAAGCGGCCATTGGTCTTGCCAGGAAAAACGACTTTGGTGATTGCAACGTAGTGCGGTGCCAGAAATTCAAGATCGATGCTTTTCGGCAATTTTTTGCCCGCATTGAACTCTTGGCGCAAGGTTCGAGACAGCGTAACGCCGAGAAATTTACTCATGAAACTCTCCAATCGATTAAGTAACTCACATGTGTCTGCAAAACGTGGGTCATTCACCGTGAGGTGTTGACCAGTGCAAGCCTTGAACAAGGCCTGGAATGCGACAGGTGAGCTACCTTGGCCTTGGAGGCTCAAGAGCTGAACAGGCAATGGAGTCCGAGGCTTCCATATCTGTACCTACCGGAGGGGCACAACCGCTGAGTCCGTCACGTCAAGGATCAATGGGCATGGCCTGTGATCTTTGACGCCGATCCTGCCAAGTGGCATCAGGTGTAAACCTTTATCCACTCGTGGGGTGTGGGGGTAAATCGCTGCTGATCCTAGCAAGCCCGTAACGCTTTTGGAATCAGATTCTGCAGGGGCGCCGGGAATCGCTATCCATAGGCCCCAGCATGCTCTCGGCAACATCTGGCAAGACGAGGTAGCTTCATTGCGTTCGGCTCGATTCAGGTTTGAGAAGCGATTCGATGTATGGGCCTCAAGGTTTCTTTCGTATGGCGACGTCCGTCGCAAATTCCTGCATCACCCGTTGACCAGAGCCGACTGAAATCGTTAACTGTATATCTATACAGTTATCTGAAAGCAGGGCGCCATGAGCATTGAAGTAGTAGGCCGGGTACAGTCTGGGGGTGAAAGGCTTCCGATGTTCTCGTTTCGCGTGCCGGCCGGTTTTCCTTCGCCCGCT
The DNA here is from genome assembly GCF_003700275.1 of Pseudomonas cichorii. GTDB lineage: Bacteria > Pseudomonadota > Gammaproteobacteria > Pseudomonadales > Pseudomonadaceae > Aquipseudomonas > Aquipseudomonas cichorii_B. Next base: position 2,923 of record NZ_RBRE01000045.1, read on the forward strand.
GCAGACCATATCGAAAAGCACGTCTCCCTCGATGAGCTGTTCGATATCCGTGCACCGCATGTGTATCTGGTGAAGATCGAGGGCGACAGCATGCAGGGCGCAGGAATCTATAGCGGCGACCTGGCCGTGGTTGACCGCAGTCTCTACGCTGAGCATGGCGATATCGTCATTGCAGCACTCAATGGTGAGCCTGCCTGCAAGCGTCTGTACATGCGCGACAACATCATCACCCTGCAGTCCGAAAACAGCAAATACCCGCCGCGCCCCGTGCTTGAAGGGGACGAACTGGTGATATGGGGCGTGGTGAAGTACAGCGTTCGTGCCCATGACAAGTCGTGAGCAGGTCTTTGCCCTGATCGACTGCAACAGTTTCTATGCAAGCTGTGAACGGGTTTTTCGGCCCGACCTTGCGCGCACGCCGATTGTTGTTCTCTCGAATAACGACGGTTGCGTCATAGCACGCAGCTACGACGCACAGCCGTTTGTGAAAATGGGTGCACCTTATTACCAGATCAAAGAGGTGCTGCGCGAGAACAGGATTGTGGCGTTCAGCAGCAACTATGCCTTGTACGGCGACATGAGTGAGCGGGTCATGACGATCCTTGAATCCATGCTGCCTGCCGTCGAGGTGTACAGCATTGATGAGGCCTTTGCTGATCTGTCAGGTATCCCCGGTGACCGGGTAGCTTTTGGTCGTACGATTCATGCCGCAGTCCTCAAGCGCACCGGTATCCCGGTCGGTGTCGGCATCGCTCCCACCAAGACGCTGGCCAAACTGGCCAATCACAACGCGAAACGCTTTCAGGCCCGTACCGCTGGAGTTCTGGATATCTGCGATCCGGTCAACCTTGACTGGGTGCTGCGCAACACCGATGTCTGCGAGGTGTGGGGCGTCGGACGACGCATGAAAACCCACTTTGAAAGGCTGAATATCAAGACTGCCATGGATCTGGCGCAAGCCGATCCGTCGATGCTCAGGCAGAAATTCAATGTGGTGATTGAAAAGACCGCTCGCGAGCTTGCAGGAACCTCGTGCCTTGAGTTGAACGAGCCCGATCCGCCAAAACAGGAGATCTGCTGTAGCCGTATGTTCGGTCAGCGCTTGACCGAGATCGCGCCGATCAAGGAAGCCGTGGCCAGCTACATGATGCGTGCTTCTGCCAAGCTGCGTGCCCAGCATTCCCTGTGCAAGAAGATCCGCATCAGTATCAGAACCGGCATGTTCAATGAGGGTGAAGCGAAGTATGCCAATGGCGCGCTTGTCGAATTGCCCTATCCCACTAACGATGTGCGCTTGATGACCCGGTTGGCTGTCGATGCCGTTGACAGAATCTTCCGCCCCGGCTTTCGTTACAGCAAGGCGGAGGTCCTGCTGATCGATATCAGGCGACCGGGTGAGTTCTCCGACGATTTATTTGCCCAGGTGCAGCCGGCGGCCTCCAACAAGGTGATGGGCGTACTGGATCAAATCAATGGACGATGGGGGAAGGGGACGTTACGGGTAGCGAGCGTTCCGGCCAATCCTGGCTGGGCCATGCGCCAGGAAATGATGAGCCAGAGATTTACCACGAATATCGATCACCTATGGACTGTGAAGTGTTGATGAACGATGCATCAGCGTTCCGGAATATCTGCCAGCACCGTCTCGGCGCCGGACTGGGTGACACCGATAATCTGGTGAGCACTACGACGTTCACCTGACTCCATGCCGGGAGAGCCTATCGGCATGCCGGGTGCCGCGACTCCCTTCAGATTCGACCTTTGCTCCAGTTCGGCAATCTGCTCGACCGGAACATGGCCTTCGATAAACTTGCCGTTCACAACGCCGGTGTGACACGAACCCAGTTTGGCGGGCACACCGAGCTTTTCCTTGACGGCGCTCATGTTGTCTTCGAGATGGTCGACCACTGAATAGCCGTTGTTCTCAAGATATTTGATCCACTTGGTGCAGCACCCACAATTGGGGTCTCTATGCACATCAATCACTTGTGGGGCTGCCTGGAGAAAACACGCAACGCCGAGAGCTGCGAAAGCTGCAATCACCTGCAGGGTTTTTCTGAACGGGGTCATGGCTGAGGCTACTCATGGCGGTGGAAGACAGGTGCATCAATAGCCTCTGGGAAGATCGCTGCTTAATGCAAACCCAATGTGTTACTGAATGCCAGTGCCTGTCAGGAAAGACAAAAAAAGCGCCCAACAGAGCGCTAAATATTCACCTTAACCAAAGGAGCAATGATGTGCTTCTAAAGGTGAATGAGCTTGCCGTAGCAATCAGCCTTCCAACCTTTTCGCATCATCGGCGCGGAGTTTTTTCTCGGCCCGGGCATACTCAGTGGCGTTGCCCTGGGCATTGAAGCGTACCTCTTGGGCGATTCGCATTTTTTCAGCTGCCGGGCTTGAGCGCTCACTGCCGTCATGGGCGAGTACAGCGGTGCAAGAGAGTGCGGTGACCGTCAGAACCAACGATTTGATCAGATTCACTGTGATTACCATTTAGGTGAGTGGCAGTACCTGATCAGCGTCTTGGGCTCATCAGGAAGTGAGATCAATATACGTTGGGCTGGCTAACAGGAACGTGAGTGGATAATTACAATCCTGTAAGAAACAAGGGCGCAGTACCTGTGCGGATTTCGCACGATTTTCACAGGGTAATTTGCGCAACTCCTTCTATTGGCTGTCGCTTGAATCCGTGGAAGCGCTCATGCCCAGATGATTGGCGTGCTGGATAAGGTTTTCCAGGTTGTGTAGCTCAATGGATTTATAGCCATGGGTCAGTAATCCCAGTTGTTCCAGTCTGGCCAGCGCGGCGTTGATGCTTTGTCGAGTGCTGCCCATCATCTGCGCCAGGTGCTCTTGAGAAACGGTCAGTTGTATCGACGGGATATGCGTGCGTGATCCAAACCCGTGCGCCATCAGCCATAACCGTCGTGCGAGCCGATAGTGCAGGGCTCCCGGCTCGCCAATCACCTGATAGGCCACGCGCAGTTTGTTCATGCTCAGCCGAGCAATATCCCGCCAGTAGACCGGGTTCTGGTCCAGCCACTGGGTGAGCGCCTGCAGGGAAATGCACAGTACCTGAGTGTCGACATCGGCAATTGCGTCATGGATGTAAGGCTTGCCATCAATCAGCGACATATCACCGAACCAGTGGCACGGCTCCAGATAGACCAGCAGAAATGGCGCGCCGTCCTGCAGGGAACTGCTGAGCCGGATGGCGCCTTCGGCTACGCAGAAAAGAGCATGCCTGGCGGAGTCTCCTCTCCGGTACAAGGCCTCGCCAGCAAGGCAACGATAGATTTTTGCATTGCTTAAGAGTGCCTGCCGGAGCTCCTCTGGGCATGAGGAAAACCATTGATCGGTTTCCAGTGATGGCAGTAATGACGCGATATCGATGGGTGCATCCATGATGGGGATTCAAAATTCCAATTTTTGACAGACTGCCATCTTCACCTCTCATAGCCTAGCCCTGCCAATGACTCTGCAACGATTCACTGGCTCTGCTGCACCCGCTTTGTCGCTTGCACTCAATAGGTAAACAACAATGAAAAATACCGCTGACTCCAGCTACAAGCGCGCCTTGGCGCGTGGCGATCTCGAAACAAGGTTTGACGCTATCGTCATGGGTTCCGGTGCCGGAGGCCTGACCGCGGGCGCAATGCTTGCGCTCGATGGCAATAAAGTGCTGGTGCTGGAGCGTCACGCCGTGATTGGCGGCTGTCTGCAGGTGTTCAAACGTCCGGGATTCGAGTGGGATGTCGGTCTTCACTACGTGGGTGAAGTGCATCGCCCTGGCACCTTGCAGAGTCTGTTCAACAAGGTCACGCGGGGTGAGCTGAAATGGCAGAAAATGCCCGCTATCTACAACAGGATTGCGATTGGTAATGACATTTATGATTACCACGCAGGCAGTGCCGCCTTTAAAGAGCGCATGAAGGGGTATTTCCCGGACGAAGCCGAAGCCATTGACCGTTATATCGAACTGGTCAATGAGGCAAACCGTTCGGCTGGCGAGTTTCTGGTCGCGCGGGCGATGCCGGGCCCTATGGCTGACCGGGTATTTGCTCATGTTGCGCCACGTTTCATGCCGTTAGCGGAAAAAACCACGCTGCAAGTACTGCGCTCGATCACCCGTAACGAGACATTGATTGCCGTCCTTTGCGGCCATTTTGGTGACTACGCAAGTCTGCCGGGAACCGCCTCGTTCTCGGCCCACGCCGCGGTTATCCGCCATTATCTGGATGGCGCAAGTTATCCGGTAGGTGGTTCGCAGGTTATCGCCGAGCATATCTCGGAAACGATACGCGCAGCTGGCGGCATGGTCTTGGCGGGTGCCGATGTGGTGGCTGTTGTCGAGCATGGCGGCACGGTGGTCGGTGTGCGTATGGCCGGAGGCGAGGTGCTGGAAGCGTCCCGGGTTATCAGCGGTATCGGCATTCGTCAGACGCTGAACATGCTCGACAGCGAAAGTCATGAAGTTGCCGACATCAACGCCAAAGCCCAGTCCATGCCAAGCACGTTGCCGGCGGTGGTGCTCAATGTCGGCCTGGATGCCAGTAACGCCGAGCTGGATGTAGGACCGGCCAATATATGGATTCACAACAGCATCCGGCAGACCGAGGACTGGCAGCACTACATCGAAGATTCGGCCCATCGGCCAATGCCGTTGCACTTCATCTCGCAACCTTCGGCCAAGGACCCGACCTGGCCTGAGCGTTATCCTGGCCACAGCACGATGGATATCTGTAGTTTTACCGACTGGAGCCTGTGGAAGCCGTTCACGGATACCCAGTGGAAACGCCGGGGCGACGAATATACCGAGCTCAAGGCGCGCTTGAGCGAGGAAATGCTGGCGCAGGTCTATCGTTTCTATCCGAGGGCGAGGGGGCATGTCGTCCATGCGGAGCTGGCCACGCCAGTGAGTTTCAATCATTTTCTCGGGCGTACACGGGGCGACTTCATGTCTTTTGCCCCAACGCCAGAGCGTTATCAGCAGCGCTTGACCAAGGCCTTCAGCCCGGTGAAAGGGCTGTTTTTCACGGGGCAGGATGTGGCAATGGGCGGTGTAAGCGGTGCGATGGTCGGCGGCTTGCTCGCGGCATCGGCGGTGCTGGGCCGCGATTTGTTCCGGGAGCTGAGGGAACCCGCTGAGTCTCATGTTGACTGACCACTATATCCGGAGGAATACCATGATCAGAGTTACCGTCTCATATCCGCCCCATCCTGATTGCCAGTTCAATCACGAGTATTACCAGAGCACTCATGCGCAACTGATCCGCGACAAACTGGACGCCCATGGCCTGGTGAAGCTGGAGATGGATCAGGCGTTGCCTGACCCTGGCGGCAAGTTGCCTGCGAGCGTTGCTGCTGCGCACATGTTCTTTAATGACCTCGATAGCTTCAAGGGCGCGATGAAGGCTGAGGGCAAGCTGCTTGGCGACGACCGGGAAAACTACACCGATATCATCCCGGTGGTAGTGGTTAGCCAGGTCATTTTCTGATTGGGGAGGCCAGGCTGTAAGCGTTTGATGCCGAAGATATATATGCTTTTACCCTGTTCGAGATGCTGAAGCTCTGATCATTCAGGGCTTTCTCGATGTGTCCATGCTTGGCCCGCACTAACAAAGTGTGGATACTGTCCGTTGGCCAGCCCATGATCACGGAAGACTCAAATGGCACACCAGCAAAGAGCCAGGTCGATAGGGGCTGGCGTAGTAGCCACCATCTTGGCGATCTTCGTGAGTCTTGCCGCAGGCTTACCTGCTTATGTATGGATCGCTTTCACACTGGCAGTCGTTGCCTGGTTGGTCGTTAGAGCGCAAACACCTCACGCCGATCTTGTCGCCGGCCCTCAACCTTCTTCAAAACTCCTCACGGTAGAGCATTCACCCTACAGTCGACCGTCCAGCAATCTCGTTGGAGGAACGCAACCTTATACAGATGACAGTCGGCTTGCAGATGCTGCTGAAGAAGAGCTCCGGCTCGACTCTGAAAGCCTCGCCATAGGGCGATTTGCACGTTTCAGTCAACCTTCGACCCATCTTGTCGGAGGCACGCAGCCTCATCCAGATGATATCCGCCAGCGTCAATGGCCCACTTCGTCCATGGACGATCCTGAAAGTTTTGCGATAGGACGATTCGCCCGCTTCAGTCGGCCCCCGACCCATCTTGTTGGCGGTACAAAACCCTGTTTCGACAAGGTTGCCGATACTTCACTACCAAAGCCTTTGCCAGTCACCGCGCAAGTGAAAGCACCCAGAGGCCGTCCAGAGTTCTTCGGTGTCCACGAAGAGTCATCCTCCAGCAGATCCTTCAACATTCCCAAAGCGCCTGATCGTCCGGGCAAAAGTCGATGGTTCGGGGCAGGGGAGTCCGTCACTGTCGCGGGGATTCTTTTGCCAGGTGGGTTGATCTACGTGGGGACGAACGATGCGAAGTTCAGGCTTGCAGAGCCCTCATTCATTGACACGTCCTTGCAGGTAAAGAATTCGCCCGCTGACTTTGAGGCCAGGCTGCAAACCTATTGGCTGAGTTATGAAATCCTGACACCTGCGGCGCGTCGAGGCTATTTACAGTGGCTGGCAAGCGGTCGATGCGCGCCGGGAGCAGACATAGCGTATGTCCTCATCTTTTTCTATGGCCTTGAGCGTCGGGCGCTCATGGATACAACTCATGACGCCGGTGCACGAGAAGAGATCCCCGTCATTCGAGCCGAAGTGACACGTCTGAGAACGCTGTACGGTGATGATTTAACTTTCCGTAGTTATGCCTCCAGGCTGCTTGAACATCTGAACGTTGGCGACATTTCGGCTCAGATGTATCTGCATGAGCCGCCAACAGTCTCCGCTGAAGGCTATGAAATGCCGCTTTCAGTGCGTGTAGCTCTCGGCCAGATGGCGACTGACAAACATCCTCTGAACGCCAGCTGGGCTTTGGCCTGGGCCCTTTCGGACCCCAACATTTCACGGCGCACCCCCGTTTTCAGATGCGCTGATCAGTTTCAACGCCTTTTCCAGATAACCTATGAAAAGCGTTTTCCGCGTGGCCTGGTGCTGCTGAACAACAAGACACGGCTCAAGGTTGCTTATCGGGCGGCGTCATTACATATCAATGTCCAGGATATGTCAGTCGGGGATCTTCCCGATGTAACCGCAACATCCGGCACTCGCAAAAAGCTGCAAATCATCGTTGAAGAATGTGCCACCGTGCTTGATCCATTCAGTCGATATCTGGGTCGCAACCCGGATAATCACGATGCACTGGAAGGGCTGTTGCAACTGCCAACCTTCCTGTGGCCTGAACCCGCGAGAATGGAACTCGAAGCGCTGCAATCGCGAGTCGGTCATGACGCTATTCTGATCACCTTCGGTGAGCTGGCCGCACGTTTCAAGTCTGCCGGAGCCTTGTCGCGCGATAAAGTCATAGCTCTGGCGAGAGCGCTGGAGGCATTGAACATTGGCATGGAGCCCGACGTACTGTCCGGCAGCCGCATTCCGAAAACCGAAGACAACATCGTACTGTTCGCGGCCGAGCCTGACGACGGAACGTTACGGGCTACAGCGGAGTACAACGCCGCAGTCGTCACGCTGGATCTTGCCAGTGCCGTGGCCGCAGTGGACGGGGAGACAAGCCAGGATGAAATCGCCTTACTTGGCCTTCATATCGACTCCTGGAGTCATCTATGCCATGCGCATCGCAAACGTCTCAAGGCACATCTGCAGATCCAGTTGCAGCAGCCGCCGACGCTGGCAAGTCTGAAGAAGAAGCTCGATCCGCTCAAGCAAGATGAAAAGCGCACCATCGCAGGTTTCCTGGCTCATCTTGCCCATGCTGACGGAACCATCAGCCCTCAGGAAATCAAGCTTCTGGAACGTGTCTACAAAGCGCTTCAACTCGATCTGCAATTGCTGTACAGCGATCTCCATGGTGCGGCAGCCAGTCCACTGCAACGATCCAAATCAGCCGGTTCATCCCAGGCAAATTACGCTGGCGTTCATGGCTCCTCGTCACCTTCCAGAGCTGACACCGGAACCAGAAAGCCGGGTTCCGGGATCGTTCTGGACATGAACAGGGTTGCACAGTTGCAGCGCGAGACGGCCGAGGTGTCAGCGCTTCTGGCCAAGGTTTTTCAGGAGGATCAGGCAGACGAACAGGTCGTCCTGGATGAGCTTGTGCAAAGTGCCCCCGAGATCGGTGTGCATTTATACGGGCTCGATGCCGAACACTCGGCATTTCTACGTCTGTTGGTATCGCGTAATGAATGGAGTCGGCAAGAGTTGGAAAATGTGGCTGTCGACATGGAGCTCATGCTCGACGGCGCACTTGAGCAGATCAATGACATGGCATTCGAATTGTTCGGGATGCCGATTTCCGAAGGCGATGATCCGGTTGAAATCAACCCGGATGTCTTAAGCGAGCTAACCCTATGAGTACGATACGAGCCAAGGATCGCGATGCGGTCATTCAGTCACTTCGCGCAGGTGTTGTTCCTCGGGTTGGTCAGCACCTGATCCAGGTAGGACGGGTCGGAGAACTGGATGCACTGATAAAGGATGTTGATCGACTGGTAGATGGTGGTTCGGCATTTCGCGTCGTCATCGGCGAATATGGTGCGGGCAAGACATTCTTCCTCAATCTGGTCAGGGGCATTGCGATGGAGCGCAAGCTGGTGACCATGCATGCCGATCTCAACCCCGATCGGCGCTTGCACGCCTCGGGTGGCCAGGCTCGCTCGCTTTACGCGGAGCTTGCCAAGAACATGTCCACGCGCACCAAGCCTGATGGCGGAGCTCTTCAGGGGATTGTGGAGAAATTCATCTCCCAGGCCAAGACCGAAGCCAAGAGCAAGGGCATCGATAGCGAGACGGTGATCCGCCAGTATCTGGCTGAACTCACCGAGATGGTTAATGGCTATGACTTTGCCGAAGTCATAGCGGCTTACTGCCGCGGCTTTGATGAGGGGAACGAGCAACTCAAAGCGGATGCCATTCGCTGGCTCAGGGGCGAATTCACTACCAAGACGGATGCGCGGGCAGCACTCGGGGTCCGGACATGTATCGATGACGCATCTGTCTACGATCAGCTAAAGCTGCTCTCCCGTTTTGTCAGGCTCGCAGGTTTCGGTGGATTGATGGTTTGTCTGGATGAATTGGTCAACCTGTACAAACTGGCCAACACTCAGGCACGCAATGCAAACTACGAGCAGATCCTGCGCATTCTCAATGATTCCCTGCAAGGGTCGACTGATGGTTTGGGGTTTGTACTGGGGGGAACGCCCGAGTTCCTGATGGATTCGCGCCGAGGCCTTTACAGCTACCCGGCTCTACAGTCCAGGCTGGCAGAAAACACCTTTGCCCGGACCGGGTATGTTGACCTCTCTGGTCCCGTCATTCGTCTGACCAGCCTGACGCCCGAGGACTTCTACGTTCTGCTGCAAAATCTGCGCAACGTTTATGCCTATGGGGATCCCGCCAGGTACCTGCTTCCAGATGAGGCGATTCCCATCTTCATTGATCATTGCGGGCAGCGGCTGGGGGAAGCCTATTTCCGTACGCCCCGAACCACCATCACTGCTTTTATCAACCTGCTGGCTGTTCTTGAGCAAAATCCGGGTAGCGATTGGAGAGAACTGCTGGATGCCGTTGAAATTTCCAGGGATGACGGTGGCAAGAAAGATTTCGATGTAGAGGCAGATGATGAACTCACCAGCTTCAAGCTCTGATTCATCGGCCTTTGAGCGACTGCATCCCGATATAAAGCAGTGGGTCTGGGCACAAGGCTGGACCTCACTCCGGGATGCTCAGGAGTGGGCCATCCCGGTGCTGGTGGAGGCCGATCGTGATGTGATCATTGCGGCCTCTACTGCCGCAGGCAAGACTGAGGCAGCATTCCTGCCGATTCTGACCAACCTGCTCAACAATGCCGGGTCGCCAGCTGCCGTACTTTATATAAGCCCGCTCAAAGCGCTGATTAACGACCAGTGGGACAGGTTGAGTCGCCTCTGCGAAAATCTCGAGATTCCGGTGGTCGCGTGGCACGGTGATGTGTCGACAAGCAAAAAACACCGGTTTTTGAAATCACCGAGTGGCATCCTGCTTATCACACCTGAATCGCTCGAAGCTTTATTCGTGAACCGTGGCTCAGCCTTGACTGGTCTCTTTCAACATCTGCGCTACATCGTAGTCGATGAGTTGCATGCGTTTATCGGTAGCGAACGCGGTAAGCAGTTGCAATCCTTGATGCATCGTATCGAAAGCGTTGCCGGCAAGAAGCTTCCACGTGTGGGGCTGTCTGCCACCTTGGGCGAAATGTCGCTGGCCCGTGAGTTTCTGCGTCCAGGGCAGGCGCAGCCTATGGAAGAAATCATTTCTCAGGCTTCTGGCCAGAGCCTTCAAGTCCAGGTACGCGCTTACATCATGCCGCCGTTCAGCCAAATCTGCCTGAAGGACGTGGCCGAAACAGCACGCGACGAGGATGACGAGGAGGGCGACGATGACGATTCCGCCTCTGGAACCAAGCAAGCTATCGCTGCGCACCTGTACAGAGTTCTCCGTGGCAGTAACAACCTGATCTTTCCCAACAGTCGCAAAAATGTAGAGTGGTACGCGGATCGACTACGCCGGATGTGCGAGAACGAGGGCGCTCCTAACGAGTTCCTGCCTCACCATGGAAATCTCTCCAGGGACCTGCGTGAAGATACAGAGCGTGCGTTGAAAGCAGGTACCCAACCTATCTCTGCCATCTGTACCACAACCCTTGAACTGGGTATTGATATCGGACACATCAAAACGGTGGCCCAGATCGGAGCGCCTCCATCGGTCGCAAGCCTGCGCCAGCGATTAGGCCGATCAGGGCGCCGCGAAGGTGAGCCCGCTACACTGCGCGCGTATTGCCAGGAGCGTGCGCTGACTGCGGATTCCAGCCTCTCGGACCAGCTCAGGCAAAACCTCGTTCAGACAATTGCCATGATTCGTTTGCTGATCGAAAAATGGTTTGAGCCTCCGAGAACGAATGGTCTGCATGCCTCCACGCTGGTGCAGCAATGTTTGTCGATGATTGCTCAGCACGGCGGTGCCAGTGCCTCTCAGCTATGGAATGGTCTGGTAGCAAGCGGAACATTTGGCGCTATTACCAAAGCGGATTTTCTGGCCCTGCTCAAGACGCTGGGTGAGAAAAAACTGATCGTTCAGGACAGCTCCGGGCTGTTGCTGCCCGGCGAGCTGGGAGAACGATTGATCAACCACTATGAGTTCTACAGCGCATTTACCAGTGATGAAGAGTTCAGGCTGATTAGAGAGGGTAAACCGCTCGGCGCCATTCCGGTAAGCCGCCCGCTGATCAAGGGCCAGCGCATCATATTTGCAGGTCGACGTTGGCAAGTGCTGGATGTGGACCTTGAGAAGAAAGTCATCGTTGTCAAAAGCGCACGTGGCGGTGAGCCTCCACAATTCGATGGGCTTGGAGCTATGGTCCATGATCGCGTCAGACAAGAGATGCGCGCTGTATTGATGGAGGTTCAACCCTGCGATTTCATCGATGCCACTGCGCAGAGTCTTCTGGATGAAGCTCGTCAGGCTTTTCAGAGGTTGGGCCTGAGCAACCGCTCGATCATTGGCTCCGGTTCCGAAAGCTACCTCCTGACCTGGGCGGGCGATTACACCAATGATGCGCTCACCTTGATGTTCAGTCAGGTGGGTGTGGCCTGCGAAAATTCGGGATTGGTGCTCAAATTCGACGGCTCAAAGGAGAAGGTTCTGGCAGCTCTTGGGCGGGTGGCAACGCTGGATGCCGCGAATATAGAGTCGCTGCTGGGCGGTATAAAAAACCTGATCAGGGAAAAATGGGACTGGGCCTTGCCTGAATCTCTACTTATCAAGACGTTTGCGTCAAGCCAACTGGATCTGGACGGTGCGATCAAGCTTGCCAAAGAGCTTTGTATGCAGGAATAGGCCTTTCGGCTCCGTTGGAATGACTGCATTTGAGCCAGATTCGAATTATGGGTGAGTCCCTGCATGTTGCTGCGTCATTGCTTGAAGGCTGCACGCCTGTCGGTAATTCATCCTACGACTTTCAAGAAAAAACCCGACACGCCGATCAGGTAAAGATAACCCTCTGTGGAGTACCAACCTGATGAGACGTCTGAACCTTGCCCCTCGTTCTGCCCTGTGCTTTGGCTTCTTCTGTTTGCTGCTGTTGTTGCAGGGAGCACTGTTCATGCGTCAGGCCGACATCCTGAACGAGGCGGAAAAGTACGTCGAAACCAATGTGCTGCCCAGCGTCAAGCTGCTCGGTTCGCTGGACCGTGAGTTTGTCGGTATTCGCGGTAACAATGCGCGCTTGCGCAACCCTGTCGAGCCTCAGGATCGCAAGACCAAGGCAATCAGTGATATCCAGCAATCGCGCCGGGCAATTGGCGAATATGCCGACTCCCTTGGCAAGCTGATCGTCACGCCTGAAGGCCAACAGGTTTTCAATGAGCTCAGGCAGGCCATTACCAATTACAACTCCATCCAGGATCGCTATTTGTCGGAGGTTGCTGCGGGCAATCTGGAAGCAGCGGTGACAACCTCCAACACGGATATGAAGGTCGCCGCCGATCTGACAGAGGCCAATCTGAAGAAGCTGATCGGTGTGAACGACATGAAAGCCAAACGTGCTGGCGACAGTGCTGACTCTGCTTATCAGGGTACTGTCGTGATGGTGATCATGTTCGTGGTGCTGGGAGCTGCCGCCACTGTGCTGCTTGCCTGGCTGTACACCCGTAGTCTCACTATCCCCATTGGCGAGGCACTTACTGTCGCCCAGCGCATCGCGTCCAACGATCTGACCCAGACCATCAAGCAAGAGGGCACTGACGAAGCGGCGCGTCTGGTCGGTTCGCTGGCGGCCATGCAGACTAACCTGCGCGCGGCATTGGCCACGATCCTCGACTCGGCGGCCCAATTGGCGACGACTTCGGAAGAAATGCACGTTGTAACCGAAGATGCTTCCAGGACTACTCAGCGTCAGAGTAATGAAATCGAAATGGCTGCGACGGCCGTCAACGAAATGAGCGCTGCGGTCGATGAAGTGGCCAGCAATGCCGCTGCGGCTTCGACATCGGCGGAGCAATCCAGCAAGGCGGCACTGGACGGGCGCGCCCAGGTTGATGAAACCGTGGCGGCGATCAATCTCATGGTGTCCAAGGTCGGCGACACTTCGGCCGAAGTGCGTGGCCTGGCGATCATGGCTACGGATATCAGCAAGGTACTGGACGTCATTCGTGCCATCGCCGAGCAAACCAACCTGCTTGCACTCAATGCCGCCATCGAGGCCGCCCGCGCAGGCGAAGCCGGGCGCGGCTTTGCTGTGGTGGCAGACGAAGTGCGCGCGCTGGCGCATCGTACCCAGCAGTCGACCCGTGAAATCGAGCAGATGGTCAGCTCGATCCAGACCGGTACCCATCAGGCAGTGACGGCCATGGAGCAAACCAGTCAGCAGGCGCATAGCACGCTGGAACTGGCCAATGGCGCGGGCAAAGCCCTGCTGGTCATCACCGAATCCATCAGCCAGATCAACGAGCGCAATCTGATGATTGCCACCGCTGCGGAAGAACAGGCTCAGGTCGCAAGGGAAGTGGACAGAAGCCTGGTCAGTATTCGTGACCTGTCGGCGCAAACTTCCGAAGGCGCGAACCAGACGACTATAGCCACTGCGGAACTCTCTAATCTGGCGACTAACCTGAGTCGTATCACTAAGCAGTTTCAGGTTTAGGCGCTGAAAAACCGTCCGGTTATATAGCCGGACGGTTACAGTTTCAGTCAAAACTTCTACCTTGAAATCACCATCGAATCGGATGATGGCTATTTGATGGTTTTTCTTTCGGACGATTTCCCTCTCTTGTTTGTTCTGCGAGCGCAGAGTCCCCCGGATTCGATGTCTAGAGTATTTATTCAAAATTCAGGCTTTGAAAAATTTTTGAAATGATGCTCTGGAAGTCTGAACATTCAGCGTCAAATATTGTCACTGGCGACGCGAGCCATCGTTCCTGTGCAGATGCCCCCTGAAAACCTCCGTGAGCAAGGTGCTCGTTTCGAGCATGATCGAGCCATGTTTTCGCCCGATTTCGCATGCATCAGGCTGTATTGGAAAGGCGCCTGGCGCAGGAATTAAAACTGAATTACCAATAAAACCCCAATACAATGTTGGGTCTGAATTTGCAGTTCATGCGGAAAGACTTGGAGGCTGGTTTGATATAAGCCTATTGTTTGTGAAAATAGTACGCTGCGATGTTCTTTCAATAAGACAGACTTTGAAAGTCTGTCTTGTCGCCTGCTGAAGTTTTTGTCGGTGCTGTGGACGTGAATTTCTTCAGCAGGCTGTTTTATTTATACCCCTGAATTGAAACGTCTCAACGAAAATGCCGACAAGTCCACATCACTCTTTCCGTTAATACATTGTTGAGCCAATGCTTGTCCAAGTCCGGCAGAATGTTTGAAGCCATGCCCCGAACAGGCAGAAACCACTGTTACGTTTTTCAAGTGTGGATGCTCATCAATGATGAAGTGGTAATCCGGCGTCACTGTATAGGCGCATACCGAGGATCTGATCACTTTGGAAGTCAGGCCGGCGATCTTGCCCTTGACCTGAGTCTGGAACATTTCCTGTTCTTCCCCGGCAGTGATAGTGCGTTGCAGCGTATCGGGTTGTGAAACGTCGATGTATTGCTCGGTGGCAATCTTCATGCTGCCTTCGCCTGCCAGCGGCGGGAAGCCGTAATTGATGTCCACTTCGCCCGGCCCGTGGGTAAGGATGAAGCTGGGTGATTGCGCGGCGAAGGTGGCGTGTTCTGCCAGCTCGAACCAGAACAGTTTTTGCCGACAGACCCTCAGCAACCGATCGAACGGTGCCCCGAGCAGTTCGGACGACCACATGCCAGCGCTGACAATCACTTTATCGGCCAGGATCGAGCCTTTATCGGTCGTGATGCGCACGCCTGCGCCGTGAGCCTGCAAGTGGGTGACGGTTTCGTCCGTCAAAATATTAGCGCCGTGCTCTCTGGCCAGTTTGAGTTGCACGGCAATGCAGCGCTCGGGCCGGACATAACCGCCAGCGGGCTCAAAGTAGCCGATGGCGCTGTCCAGGACTGGAGAGAACTGCGGGAATCGCTGGCGAATCGATTGTGCCGACAGCACTTCATGCTTCACGCCATAGGCCTGGGCGAGGGCGATGGTTTTGTGGGTGAAGTCTTCCTGATCCTGCGGGTCGTAGGCCGGGCTGGAGGTCATTACCAGCACACCGCATTGCTCGAACAGAGATTCGCCGGACAGCATTTCAAGCTCTCGCCATATGCTGTGGGAGTTGCGAACCAGCGGCAGGTATTGCGGGCCTTCGCCGACTGCAAGGCGCGTGATGCGCGTATCGCCGTGGCTGGAGCCCAGCGTGTGGGGCGGGTTGTGGCGATCGACGCCAATAACATCGATTCCGGCCCTGGCCAGTTGATAAAGAGTGGCTGCGCCCATGGCCCCGAGGCCGAGAACAGCCACCTTGCAACGTTGTTCCATCTGTTGAGCGCCTGAAAAAGCGCTCATTTCAGAGAACGGGAGCAGGGGAGGCAACAGTCAATAAGGCATAAGCATATGCCTGAATGGCATGAGTGCGTCGAATCGTGATGCTGCATCGCGCGGCTTGGAGATTTGCAATTGGCAAGCAAAAAACATCGTGTCGCCGATAATTTTTGACTTGCACTGCTCAAGGTTTATCAGTTCCGAATTTGATGAAAAGTTGTCCACGGAAATCGTGGGTATGTCTGTGGGTAACTTTTTGTAAGCCACGATCTACGTGGCCTGTGGCTGTGTGGTTATTTTATGAACAGCTCCTGTTTCGTGCTTCTCGGGTGTCCTGCCGAGCCCGGCAAGTCGTCCCTGAATGCGCGATGAAGCGCACAGAATCCGATTATTTTTTCAGTTTGCTTTCAGGTTTCTGGCACCCGCAAGCCGGCTCGCTGCCAGGTCCAGGGTCGAGCAGATGACAAAGTACACCAGGGCAACGAACAGGAATATTTCAGTGGGGTAGACCATGACCCGGTTACTGACCTGGGTGGCCACGAATGAAAGCTCGCCCACGCCGATCACATAGGCCAGCGACGTATCCTTGATCAGGGAAATCCACTGGTTGAGGAACGAGGGCAGCATGATCGGCAATGCCTGGGGCAGGATGATCAGCCGCAGCACCTGCCAGGGGCTCATGCCAAGGGCCTTGGCGGCGGCCCACTGGCCTGAGGACAGGCTCATGATGCCCGAGTGCACGGAGTGCGCCAGGTAGGCTCCGCCAATCAGTGAAAGTGCGCAGACCACAGTGAACAGGGCCGGAACATCAATGTTGAACAGGATCGGCAGCAGGAAATAGGTCCAGAAGATCAGCATTACCACCGGGATGGCGCGAAAGAACCCCAGCACACCGAGCAGGATCCAGCGTGTTCGACCGCGCAGCAGTACCAGAGCCACTCCCAGCAGCAGGCCCAATCCTGCCGCGAGAACTCCGGACAGCAGGCTGAGGATCAAGGTCAGGGCTGCACCACCCAGTGGTCCGTCGGGATAAGCACCCACCATCAGGTAGGCGAAGTTGTCACGGATGACTGAAAAGTCCATGGTCAGGCTGCTCCCTGGCGATAACGCTTGCTGTGCTGGATCATCTGACCGACTGCCTCGATCAGCGCAATGCTGAGTATGTACAGCAAGGTTGCGATACCGAAGGCCTGGAAGGCCTTGAAGGTTTCTGTTTCAACCTGACGCGAAGCGTAGGACAGTTCGGCCAGGCCGATGGCCATGGTCAGCGACGAGTTTTTCAGCACATTCATGTACTGCCCCAGCAGTGGACCCAGGGCGGTGCGCACGGCCTGAGGAAGCACGACATGACGCCAGACCTGAACCGGACGCAGCCCCAGTGCCTGCCCGGCAACGCGCTGCTGAATGCGCACCGAAGCAACGCCGGCGCGAAACTCTTCGGCGATGAACGCACTGCTATAGAGCGTCAGGCCCCAGAAACCGGCGATGAACTCGAAGGACGGCCATTCGATGAGTAGTCCGGCCAGATCGACTTCGTGAGGCATGTTCAGCCAGCTGACCAGTTCTTCGGGCAGCAGGGCACTGACCCCGAAGTACCAGAAGAACAGTTGCACCAGCAGAGGTGTGTTGCGAAACAGCGCCAGATAGCCGCGTGCGGGCCAGGAGCAGAAGCGGGAAGAGGAGATACGCGCCAGGCAGATCAGAAATCCAAGCGCCGTGGCGATCAGGCAGACCAGGATCGACAGGCTCAGCGTGAGCAGGAATCCATCGAATAACAAATGCAGGTATTGCGGGCCCAGCAGTTCACCGAACATCAAACGCCACATCCATCCAGAGTTTAGCAAGCCCGCCGGGTGCTCCGCAGCGGGCCATTGAAAAGAGGGATCAGCTCTTGTCGCCGATCTTGAACAGGCGGGCCAGCGGCGTCGGAGTATTGGGGCCGAACCAGGTGTCATAGATTTTCTGTGCCTGACCCTTGGCCTCAAGCTCTACCAGCGTCTGGTTGACGAACTCGGTCAATGCGGTTTCGCCCTTGGGGATGCCGACGCCGATCAGGTCGTTGGAAATGGTGAAGGGCGGTACTTCGTATTTGTCCTTGTCCGGCACGTTGGCCAGCAGGCCGATCAGTTTCGGGCCGTCCTGAGTGATGGCCTGCACGTTACCGTTGCGCAAAGCAGTGAAGGCAAAAGGCGTATCATCGTAGGCAATGACTTTGGCGCCGGGGAATTTCTCGCGCAGCACGCCTTCGTTGACCGTGCCCTTGTCGACACCGACGCGCCATTTATTCAGGTCATCCTGATTCTTGAGCGTGCCTTTCTTGACGATGAACTGCTGGCCCGAGGAAAAATACGGGGTGCTGAAGTTCACCTGCTCGGCCCGTTCCGGGGTGATGGTGAAATTGGCGAGGACCAGATCGACCTTGTTGGCGACCAGCAGCGGCACCCGGTTTGCCGGGTTGGTCGGCTGCAATTGCAGTTTCACACCCAGTTTGTCGGCAATTGCCTTGGCATAATCCACATCCAGGCCTTCTATTTGCTTGCTTTTTGCATCCACGAAGCCAAATGGCGGATTGCTGTCGAAAGCCGCCACCCTTAATACTCCTGATTTTTTGATGTCCTCCAGGCGGTCGGCGTGGGCCAGACCTGAGAGAACCGCGAGGGATAATGCAGTAATGGCAGTCAATTTTTTCATGAGTTCTCAACACTTTATGGATGATTCTGTAATGAGTGTTGCAGCTTGCTGATGATCTTAAAAAGAATATAAAGGAATCTTGTAATTCCTTTTTGGAATATGTAGTGTCGTGTGCTGCTTTCAATACCCGGCGCGTCACAGGACGTTCCCCGGGTACAGTTGTAGAGAATGAAGGACATGTATATGAATCAGGAGGAAGTATGTGCCAGAAATATACGACGATTTTATTACGCGTTCGGAAAACCGAATAAGAACGCACTTTGCCCGGCATAAAAGGCCGGGCTCTTAAAGGACTCACAAAGTTGCCGACCGGCTACGAAGCAATCATGCTTTCGTCTCGATTTCTTTAAATGTTGATTATCATTCGGACTGCATTACCGAGAAATCAATGGATTTAATAGAAAATCAAAACGAGATAATTGCCGGGCGTTAATTTAAAGTACCCGTTTCGCGGAGTCGGTCGCCGGCAGTGTGCTGAGACCCGTCTGCGAGGTATTCCTGATATTCAGCGGACGTGTTTATCATCGCAAGGGGATTGGATGGATGAGGGCTCTATGAATAATGACTCTTCGCAGATGGAGCATGAGGTCCTCGATATCTTTGGCACGCTGCAGTCTTTTATCCGCAAGGCGGCTCCGCTCAATGTCGACATGGTACTGGAGGGGGAGACGGGCACCGGCAAGGACACTCTGGCACGGCGGATTCATCAGTTGTCCGGGCGCGAAGGCCCGCTGGTTGCACTCAACTGTGCCGCTGTGCCTGAGCAACTGGCCGAAAGTGAGCTGTTCGGGGTCATGGCGGGTGCGTATACCGGCGCATCCAAATCCCGGGCCGGGTATATCGAGGCTTCCCATAATGGAACGCTATATCTGGATGAAATCGACAGCATGCCGCTCCTGCTCCAGGCCAAGCTGCTGCGTGTGCTGGAGATGCGCGGAATAGAGCGTCTGGGATCAACTCGCTTCGTGGCGCTGAACCTGCGCGTCATCGTGGCAACACAGACGCCGCTGGAAAAACTGGTAGAAGAAGGCAAGTTTCGCCGCGACCTGTTTTTTCGTCTGAACGTCATCAAGATCCAGTTGCCCACCTTGCGCTCACGCCTTGACCATCTGCCTTCGCTGTTCGAGCGCTTCGTCATCGAGACTGCCAGCAAGCACCACCAGCCCATCCCGGCGCGAGATCCGAAAATCCTCAACCGCCTGCTCAGCCACCGCTGGCCGGGCAATATCCGTGAGCTCAAGTGCGCGGCGGAACGCTTCGTGCTGGGCATGTCACCGCTGGGCTGCGACGACGATCCGCATCTCGAACACAACCCGCATCTGAAGAACTATCTACGCCAGTTCGAGAAGGCGCTCATTCAGGATTGTCTGTCGCGACACCCCAAGTGCATCGAGTCCGTGATCAGCGAACTGGGCATTCCGCGACGTACTCTTTATCACCGCATGAAAAGCCTCAGTATCAATTCGCCGGAGCCGTAGTCTTTTAATTCTTTTCCCTTTCATGCGTTCGCATGGAACCGCTTCTGAAAATCGACCACTCATTATTCGAACACCAATTCGGTGTCCAAACCATCTCGATGATCAGGAGTAATAACTATGGCTGGTACTGCTTCCCTTGGCGCTTCGATGGCCGCAATGACCAAAATGGACGCCACTGCTGCTGCGACCACTACGATGAACGCTGAAGCCCAATCGAACAAGATGCAAACAGATACCATTAACGGTATCGCCAGCGCCTATCAGGATTCTGCCACCAAAGCGCAGAACGCTGCTCAGCAAACCGGTAAGGCGATCAACTACTAAGTGGTTGCCGCGCCCTCTTGGTTCACACCAGGAGGGCTTCAACCTGTACGGTTTTCAAGGAGTGGATTTATGCTTTCTTCTTCGATAAGCGTTCCGCAAAGCAGCACTTTCCAAAGTACCTTCGCGGATACTCAAATGACTGCCATGCAGTCCGACTCCAGCGGCAGCGCTGGCAAGATCGCGTCACTGCTCGGTGATTCGATGTTTGAAAAGTCCGGCAGTGGCGCCAACATTCGCGACACTGATAACCCGTTGCTCGGCATGGTTGCCGATTACATGGACCGCAACCCGGACAAGTTCGGAAAACCGCACGACGCCAATGGCAAGGTCAATGGCTGGCGCGATGAACTGAGCGAAGACAGTTACCTGAACGGCAGTGAAAAAGAGTCGTTCACCAAAGGTCTTGAAGGGCTCATCAACGAATTCCTTAGCGGTGGCTCCAAGGGCCAGAACGTCTCGGGTGGTTCGGGTTTCGGTGGCGGCACTTCGGGTTTCGGTGGCGGTACTCCGAACTTCGGCACTGGCAACAGCTCTGGCGCGCATTCTTCGTCCGGCTGTGGCGGTTCCCCTGCAGCTGCTGGCGGCGGTGCAGCCTCTGGTGGTGGTCTGCAGGATCTTCTGTCCTCCTTGCTGGGCAGCCTGGGTGAAGAAAAGCTCGACAACCTGCTGACACCGGTTTCAACCGGCGGCGGTGGCGGTAGCCTGGGCGCTATGTTGGCGGCTTCCAACAAACAGGGGCAGATGAGCTTCAACTTCGAGGACAAAGACGTTCTCAAGGAGATCTCGCGCTTCATGGACATGCATCCGGAAGAGTTCGGAAAACCGGACGGCAAGTCCAAGGACTGGATGGGCGAGCTTTCCGAGGGCGATAACGTTATGTCCAAGCCCGAAGCCGAGCAGTTCCAGAAAGCGATCAACATGATCAAGGGCGAAATCAAGGACAGTGCTCAGGGCAACTCGCTGGGTGGTCTGTTTCCCAATGCGGAACAGAATTTCCAGAACGGTGGCGCCGGCAACACCCTGAAGACCGACGCCAGCATTGCCGCAGGCAACGTTCTGTCGGTTCTCGTTCAGCAAAGCGTCACCGACTCTCGCGGTTGATCTGTAAACCCTTCGTCTTGGCAGGAGAAAGCAAACATGGCCGTTACTCGCGTATCCACTCATCACACTGGTCTGTTCGAGACAGAGGTGACATCGCCACCGCCAGGTCCTACTCCTGCCGAGGCGGACATTGCCTGGTTCAATGCCGCCATGCGTTCTGGAGAACCCAAGACTGCCAGCGATACACAAATGCTGGTGTCGCCCATCTCCAAGGCATCGACGGCTTACCAGAAAGAGTCCGAACGGGTTGATCGTGACCTGCAGCGTGCAGCCAAGTCGACCGACCCGAAAATGGCACTCGATGCCAACCGTTCCCTGTCTTCTTTTTATCTGGAAAGCCTGCTCAGTGCCAAGCTGGTAAGCAAGGCGGCCCAGAGTGTGGAAAAACTGACCAGTCTGCAATAAAGGCCCAACTATGCACCCCAAGGCAATCAGGCTGGCCATCCTTATGTTTTTGGCGTTATTGATGGCTGGTTGCGGCGACCGTATGGAGCTGCATCGCGATCTGACCGAGCAGGATGCCAACGAGGTGTTGGCAGAGCTTGCGGGTAAAAACATTGACGCGCAAAAACGCCTGGACAAGGGGGGAGTGGCAGTCCTGGTTGCCACCCAGGATATTTCCCGTGCCGTGCGAGTGCTGGAAGCGGTAGGCCTGCCTCGTCGCTCACGCTCCACGCTGGGGGAAGTATTCCGCAAGGAGGGGGTCATTTCCTCTCCCATGGAAGAGCGGGCGCGCTATATATACGCCTTGTCTCAGGAGCTGGAGCAGACGCTGTCGCAGATCGATGGTGTCGTGGTGGCCAGGGTGCATGTGGTGCTGCCTGAACGCATCGCGCCGGGCGAGCCGGTCCAGCCGGCCTCGGCGGCGGTGTTCATCAAATACCGGGATGATCTTGAGCCCGACAGCATATTGCCGCGTATACGCCGCATGGTCGCCAGCAGCATTCCCGGCATGGCCAATGCGGACGAGAAAAAGCTGGCGGTGGTTTTCGTTCCTTCGCAGGGCTATCAGGAAGCTGTGGCGATGGTCAGTTTCGGACCGTTCACCATGACTCGTGAGCGCCTGGAATTCTGGCAGTGGATGGCGGTGCTCTGTACGTTCGGCATCGCGCTGATGCTGGCCGGCCTGTGGGCACTCAATCCGCAGTGGCGGCAACGCCTCAAGCCACGACCGGCTCCTGCCGTTGCGGCGGAAGCGCCGAAATGAAAGTGAGCGAGCCGCAGGCGCTGCTCTGGGTGTGTTGGTGGACCCAGGGCTGGCGCCAGGCCCACGACAGTTGGCAACTGCACGATTCGGCAGGCATGAGCGAATCGACCTTGAATCTGCTGGGACAGATTGATGATGCACTGGTCGATCGCGTCCTGGGCATGACTTCGACCCTTCCGCCTGCGCCCGATGCACTGCTGTTGCCGCTGCTGGATCTGAGTCGGGAGCAATGGGCGCTGGCACTCGAACTGTGTGTCGGCATCTGTGCCGGGAGTCGCATGCCGCGTCCCGACCGTCTGGATGAGCCGGCCTGGCTCTGGTGTCGACGGCTGGGCAGGGCGTTGCAGCCGGGGCGCTGGTTGCCCGAGAACTGGGATGCCCGGGAGCCTCAGGTGGCCGGATTGAGTCTGTTGCAAGCCTGGGTCGGTGACCGGCTCTGGCAAAGGCTGCGGGTCAAGTTCGCTCGCGATGCCGTGGATCAGGCCGAATGCCTGTCATTTGATGACATACCCGAAGCCAGATTACGCGCCTTGTGGCAGGCCGTGGGTGGGTACGTTTTGAGCACAAGCATTGAGGGAAATCCGCATGTTGACCAGTCGCAGCCTGACGCTTATCAATGACCGTTCCACGGTTAACGAGTCACTCCTGCGCAGAGAAGTTCTTGAGCAGTGCCTGCTGGCCGAAGAGCTGCTGGACGATGCCCGTGCCCGGGCGCAGGAGATCCTCGACCAGGCACATGCCGAGGCCGATGATCTGCGTCAGCGCTGTGAAGAGGAAACCCGCGCCGAGGTCTGGGTACAGGCCCAGTCATTGCTCGACGATCTGCGCGAGCAGCGCGAACAGTCATTGGCAACGGTGGTCGAGGCTGCCCAGGATCTGGTGCAACAGGCCTTGCAGATCGTGCTGGATGAATTGCCGGACGACAAGAAAGTCAGCGCTGTCCTGCGGCAACTGACCTCGGCCAGTCCCAACCAGGAGTCCGCTCTGGTCTATTGCCATCCCGATCAGATAACACTGCTTGCCCAGTGCCTTGAGGAGCATGGCCAGCAGGGCTGGACGCTGCGCGGCGATCCGAATCTGGCGGTCGATGCCATCAGCCTGCGCACCGAACATGGGGATTTCAGCCTGAGCTGGAGCGTCCTGCAGAAACATATCTGGTCTTGAGCAGATGCTTCTGGAACCAAATTCCTGGGCTTGCCACTCAGTCATGAGTTCCCGAACCAGGAGTATCACCATGCTTTCTTCCGATGCACTCAGACGCCGTCTCGACAACAACTTTGAAAACGCCCAACAGGATCTGGACTCGGCTGCGCTGAGCCTGGATGCCTTCTCGCCGGATGACTGGCACGCCTTCAACTCGGCTATCCGGCAGTCTTCGACCGCCAGCTGGGCTGTCAACCAGGAAATTGTGGTCAAGCACAACCTGGCCAAGGCAATCATCAATGAAATCCGCTGATCTTTCCGTTGCTGTCGAACGTTGGCTTGATAGCAATGAGCCTTTATTGCTGTTGCAAGTCGATCAGCTGCCGTTAAGCATTAAGCGCAGTAATGCAGGACTGATTTTTCTCGCGCCGCTGAGCGCGGCATGGCGCGGTGGCGATGCCGGTCTTGAGGACGCGCTGCGTCTTTCGGGGCCGAGCATCAGGCGTTTTCGTGGGGCTCTGGCGCTCGATCCTGAAACGAACCACCTGTGTCTTGTGCAATACCAGAAGTTTCAGAGTACGGCATTGGTCATCCATGACATTGAGGCCCTGGTCAACCAGCGCGATGTCTGGGAGTCGATGCTTGAACCCAGGAAGGTGACGCCGCCAAGGCCATTCATGCGTCCTTTGGCACTGAGAGGCTCTTATGTTTAAGCAATGCTTGAAACACCTGTGCTGCCTTGCACTGCTGTGCACGCAGGCAGAGGTTGCCATGGCCGCGGTTCCTGAAGAGTGGCGCCAATCGGCCTATGCCTATGAGGCGTCCCAGGCGCCCTTGACCACTGTGCTGAAGGATTTTGCCAGTTCCTATGGTGTGGGACTGGAGATGAATGGCGTCAATGGCGTGGTCGATGCCAAGATTCGCGCGGGCAATGCCCAGGAATTTCTGGATCGCATGGCCCTGGAACATCAATTTCAGTGGTTCCTGTACAACGGCAAGTTGTACGTGAGCCCGCAGTCGGGGCAGGTATCGCAACGGCTGGAAGTGTCATCCGATGCGGCTCCCGACCTCAAGCAGGCGCTGACCGATATCGGTCTGCTGGACAAGCGTTTCGGCTGGGGCGAACTGCCGGATGAAGGCGTGGTGCTGGTCAGTGGTCCGTCGCGCTATGTGGAACTGATTCGCGGTTTCAGCAAGGAAAAGGTCAAGCCCGAAGAGAAGCAGCAGGTCATGATGTTCTCGCTGCGTTACGCCGCCGTGGCGGATCGCGAGATTCACTATCGGGAGCAAAGCATCACCATTCCGGGCGTCGCGACACTCCTCGATGGCCTGCTCGATAACAAGCAGCACGCGCCTCCGTCCCCCCAGGATCCGATGGCCAATATCCAGGCCTTGCAGGGTATGGCAGATATCGGTCGCAACAAAATCATCAATCTGGCCAACAGCCGCACGGCTCCGCGTGAAAAGGCCAAGTCTTCCAAGGCGTCGAGCAATCGCAAGGTGGTCGCCGATGTGCGCAACAATGCGGTGTTGATCTATGACACGCCGGAAAAACATGAGCTTTATGAAAAGCTGATTCAGCAGCTGGATCAGCCGAGCAACCTGGTGGAAATCGATGCAATCATTCTGGACATCGACCGCAATCAGTTGAGCAATCTGGAATCCCGCTGGTCGGCGCGTGCCGGTTCGGTGAACTTCGGCAGCTCATTGCTCACCGGTGGTGCGGCAACGCTTTCGATCAATGACTTCGACCGCTTCTTTGCCGACATCCAGGCGCTGGAAGGGCAGGGCGTTGCCTCGCTGATTGCCAGGCCTTCGGTCCTGACCCTGGAAAACCAGCCTGCGGTAATCGATTTCAGCCGCACCGCCTTTATCACCGCCACCGGCGAACGGGTGGCCAACGTGCAATCGGTGACTGCCGGCACCAGCCTGCAAGTCATCCCGCGGACCATTTCCGGCGCCGAGCCGAATCGTTTCCAGTTGATCATCGATATCGAGGACGGCCAGCTCGATCGCTCCCGCGACAGCGATACCCCGGATGTGAAGCGCGGTACGGTCAGTACCCAGGCGGTGGTCAGCGAAAACCGTTCATTGGTCATCGGCGGGTTCCATGTCGATGAAACGGGCCAGCGCCAGGATAAAGTGCCGGTGCTGGGCGATATTCCGGTCCTGGGCGCGCTGTTTACCTCAAGGCGCCAAGAGGTTTCACGGCGTGAGCGACTGTTTATCCTGACGCCGCGCCTGATTGGTGACCAGATAGACCCTGCGCGCTACATCGCCAGTGAAAACCGCCCGCAACTGGACAAGGCACTGGCCCTCAGTGGCTCGCCCAATAGTCGCGAGCGCAAGAAGATAGCCATCTCCAAGGCGTTTGGAGATCTGGTCAAGGGCCGTATCCCGGCTGATGTCAAAGAGGCATCGTCTGGTGCGCGTCTGGGTGAACTGTGTAGAGTGGGGAGTGGTTTTTCGATTGATCCCGCGCGAGGCCAATGGTTTGGCGGGGATGGTTTCGACATTGCGGTCGGGGTCGTGCGCAACACCAGTGGCAAGGCCCAGGATTTCTCCCTGGCGTCCTGCTCGGGAGCTCGTACACTTGCTGTAACAATGTTGCCGGCTGCACGTCTGCAGCCAGGTCAATCAACAGAAGTTTTTGTGGCCACCCGGCCGGCTGCGACGATCGCGACGCCGACCAGCCCTGCCAGAGTATCAATACTGCCGCCTTGAAACAGATGTTGCAGAGAAAGGTTTTTCAGGCACAGTGACATCTATTGTTTAAATAGCGCCACCACCCATTAACACAGTACTTTTTCAGGGCCGAATTCAGTACAGTCCGTTTGTAGGGAGAATCCGAAATGAAGTTGTTACATGCAGGTGCCTTGTTTGTTGTTACTCTATTGTTGAGTGCTTGTGCGACAATGGAAACATCTTGTTTTGCCAGTGAATGCCAGCAAGTTGACGCCAATAGTTCAAGCCTTAAAGTTTGGTGGGCCCCTGAATTACGTAACGACGCAACTGAATACACTACGGTACATCTGAATGACTGAAACGATTCTGCGTAGTAGCGACCAGCAAGATTTCTTCGTCAGTATCGGCGAGCAGCAGCCGAGTACCTGGCAATGGGCTCCGGGGATCGACTTCGTGTATCGCAGAGACAGCGTGGGCTGGGGGCTGGCGTTGATGATCGAGCGCCAGGCCCAGCGGCCCAATCTGTTCTCCGATACGCTAAAGCGCCGCTTCGAGAACGTTGAATCATATGACGGCTACTATATCTGTCTGGACAATGAGCAGCGGTTCGTCGTCTGGCACGAACTGGACCGTGATTATCGGCGTGACGACACGCTGCAGAGCCTGCTGAGTGAGTTCCTCACTTTGGCCGGTTTTAAACACTAGAATCAGAATATTTATTCCAGCCGGAACCGCTCGCCATTAATTTTCCACTCAGTTGTCGTTATGGATCCATTTTGCGTAACGACAAACTTGAGGAAAATTCTATGGCGAACTCTCAACGCGACGCGCAACGCTTTATTGCCCGTTTAAGTGAAACACTTGGTACATCTTTAACCCTCCAAAATGGCGTCTGCGCTTTGTATGACAGCCAGAATCGACAGGCTGCCGTTATCGAAGTGGCCAGGCTCAGTGACAATGTGGTTATTCATTGCAGTCTGGGCCAAGTGCGCAAAAGCCAGGAAAACATGCAGCGTTTGCTCAACATCAACTTTGATGTTGCAAGTCTGCGTGGCTGCTGGCTGGCCCTTGACCAGCAAGAGCTGCGTCTGTGCACCCAGCGTGAACTGGCCCGCCTTGACGAGGGGCAGTTCTGCGACCTGGTCAATGGCTTCATCACGCAGGTCCAGCACACCCGTACCACCGTCCAGCCCTTGCTCAATTGAGTAGAAGTTTTGGGAACCGCTTGTCGGCTGTTTCCACTCAAGCATGAGTGCCACTACGAGGTTGACCCTCTTGATGGCACCACCGGCCAAGACGGCATCGATTGCCGCACCCCGGACACTCTCAACGATGGAGCGAGATAGATAATGGTAGATATCACGGGTATTTCGAGTTCTTCCCAAGGCGGGATCTCCGGTCTTTCGGGATTATCCGGTGGTCTGGGCGCCGGTGCGGCTGGCGCAGCGACCGGGCAGGGCGGTCAATCGGCCCTGGAGCAACTGGCGAGCATGCTGGCTGACATGCTGCTCGATTCTTCTTCGGGTTCTGGCTCCGGTGCCGGATCGGGCTCCGGTTCGGGTTCCGGTGCAGGCCAGACAGGCAAATCGGGCCAGAGCGATATCGACTCCTTGCTGCAGGCTTTGCAAGGTGGCGAAAAAGATGGCAAGAGCAAGGATGCCAGCGGCACCGGTAACGAATCGCCCAAGGAACTGCTGACTCAGGTGCTGATGGCCCTGTTTGAAAAGATCCTCGGCGGTTCGGACTCTTCGTCCGGTGCTGGCGACGGTAACAAGGGCAACGGTTCCGGCTCCACTTCTCCACTCAGTGGCGCAGGCGGCGGTGGCAACAAAGGCCTTGAAGGTCTGGGTCAGGGCCAGGGTCTGGGCGGCACTCAAGGCGCGGGTGGTGGTGCCAACAGCGTCGAAGACCTGGTCAATACCCTGATGAAAAGCCTGGGCGGCGGTTCGCTGGATAACGCAATCAAGCCGACGTCCGATGGCGGTGGCCAGGTTTCCGAAGACGGCAAGCTCAAGGAACTGCTGGATATGATTGCCCAGTTCATGGACAGCCATCCGGAAACCTTCAACAAACCGGCCAATCTTTCCAGCAGTGAAAGTGGTGGTGGTGGTGGTGGTGGTGGTGG
>NZ_RBRE01000084.1 GCF_003700275.1 Pseudomonas cichorii
TTCGCTGAAGGCCTGGGCCGAGCAGTTGCATGCCTATGCCCAAAGCCCGGCGCTGGAGCAGGAACTGTCTTACTGGCAGACCCAGTTGCAGGATGTCAGCGATGCCTTGCCATACGACCATCCGCACGCTGGTCAGCAACAGAAACACGCGACTTCCGTTACCACGCACCTGAATAGCGAGTTGACCCGACAATTGCTGCAGGAAGCTCCGGCGGCCTATCGGACCCAGATCAACGACCTGCTGCTGACCGCGCTGGCCAGGGTAATCAGCCGTTGGACCGGCCAGCCCGATGCCTTGATCAAGCTGGAAGGCCATGGTCGCGAGGATCTGTTCGACGAACTGGATATCACCCGCACCGTGGGCTGGTTCAGCAGCCTGTTCCCGGTCAGGCTCACGCCGCATGCCGCGCTGGCCGATTCGATCATGTCGATCAAGGAGCAACTGCGCGCCATCCCCAACAAGGGCATCGGCTATGGCGTGTTGCGTTATCTCGGTACGGAATCTGCGCGCCAGAGCCTGCAACAACTGGCACAAGGCAGTATTGTCTTCAACTATCTGGGCCAGTTCGACGGCAGCTTCGATGCCAGTGATGCGCTGCTGGTCCCGTCGGGCGAAAGCAGCGGGGCATCGCAGAGCAACGAGGCACCGCTGGCTGCTCCGATCAGCATCAATGGCCAGGTCTACGGCGGCGAACTGCGCCTGAGCTGGAGCTTCAGTGCCGCAGTGTTCGAGCCTGAAACTGTGCAGCGGCTGGCCGATGAATACGCCCACGAGTTGCAGCAACTGATTGCTCACTGCACCACTGAAGGCGCTGCCGGAGTAACGCCTTCCGACTTCCCGCTGGCGCGTCTGAGCCAGAAGCAACTGGCTCGTCTGACGACTAATCCTCGGGAAATCGAAGATATCTATCCGCTGTCGCCGATGCAGCAAGGCATGTTGTTCCATACCCTGTTCGAGGAGCAGGCGGGCAACTACATCAACCAGATGCGCGTCGATGTCAGCGGTCTGCACGTCGCCCGTTTCCAGGCCGCCTGGCAGGCAACGGTGGATGCCCATGAGGTGCTGCGCAGTGGTTTTGTCAGTCATCTGCAACAGGCGCTGCAAGTGGTACAGCGTACTGTAGACCTACCGTTCGTTGAGCTGGACGCCCGAGAGCAGTCTGCCGAGTGGCTGGATGAGCGGGCACAGGCAGACCGGCAGCAAGGCTTCGATCTGACCCAGGGTCCGCTGCTGCGTCTGGCGGTCTTGCGCACTGGCGAAAATAGCCATCACCTGATCTATACCAGCCACCATATTCTGATGGATGGCTGGAGCAGTTCGCGTCTGCTGGGCGAAGTCCTGCAACGCTACAGCGGCCAGCCGATGCCGCAGCAGAGTGGCCGTTATCGCGACTATATCGAATGGCTGCAACGCCAGGACGCACAAGCCAGCGAACGCTTCTGGACCGCGCAAGTGGCGCAACTGGATGAACCAACCCGTCTGGTCCAGGCGCTCAAGTCCAGCGCAAGCGGCCAGGGCCATGGCGACTATTTCCATCTGATCGATGCGGCGGGCACCCAGCGTCTGAGCGAATTTGCCCGAGAGCAGCGAGTGACCCTCAACACCTTGGTGCAGTCGGCCTGGCTGTTGCTGTTGCAGCGTTATACCGGGCAATCCAGCGTGACCTTTGGCGCAACCGTTGCCGGGCGTCCGGCGGATCTGCCGGGTGTCGAAGAGCAACTGGGCCTGTTCATCAACACCTTGCCGGTCATTGCCAGCCCGCGTCCCGAGCAGACGGTGGCCGACTGGGTGCAGCAGGTACAAGCGAAAAACCTCGCCCTGCGCGAGTACGAACATACGCCGTTGTACGAAATCCAGCGTCTGGCTGCCAGTGCTGGCGAAGCGCTGTTCGACAATATTCTGGTGTTCGAGAACTATCCGGTGTCCGAAGCCTTGCAACAGGCTTCGCCGGACGGATTGGTATTCAGCGGCCTGAGCAACCAGGAGCAGACCCACTATCCGCTGACCCTGGTGGTGAACCTCGGCGAGGCGCTATCGCTGCGCCTGAGCTACGACCGCCAGCACTTCGATCCCCGGGTGGTGGCGCAACTGGCCACGAACTTCCAGCATCTCCTGCAGGCGCTGGTTGCTGATCCGGCCAAGGCAATTGGTGAGTTGTCGTTGCTCGACGAGGCACAACAGCAGCGTATGCTGCGCGACTGGAATGCCACCGCGGTCGATTTCCCCGCCGGGCAATGCGTGCAGACACTGATCGAAGCACAGGTATTGGCAACGCCGAATGCTCCGGCGCTGGTCTTCGCCAATCAGCAACTGAGCTACGCGCAATTGAACGCTCGCGCCAACCAGTTGGCCCACAAGCTACGCGAATCGGGCGTCGGCCCGGATGCGCTGGTGGGGATCTGCATCGAGCGCAGTCTGGAACTGGTGATCGGCCTGTTGGCGATCCTCAAGGCCGGTGGCGCCTATGTGCCGCTGGACCCGGATTATCCGCAGGATCGTCTCGCCTACATGCTGGATGACAGCGGTATCGGCCTGTTGCTGACCCAGACCTCGCTGTTGCAAGGTCTGCCGGTGCCCGATCAGGTGCAGACGCTGTGTCTGGATCAGGGGGGTGACTGGCTGGAGAGCTACAGCCTCGATAACCCGATCAACCGCAGCCATCCGGAAAACCTCGCGTATGTGATTTACACCTCCGGCTCCACCGGCAAGCCCAAGGGCGCGGGCAATAGTCATCGGGCCTTGATCAACCGCCTGCACTGGATGCAGAACGCCTATGGGCTGGATGCCAGCGACACCGTGCTGCAGAAAACCCCGTTCAGCTTCGACGTGTCGGTCTGGGAGTTTTTCTGGCCGCTGCTGACCGGTGCTCGTCTGGCGATAGCCTTGCCGGGCGATCATCGTGATCCCGAGCGTCTGCTGCAGACCATTGCCCGGCACAGCGTCACGACTTTGCATTTCGTGCCTTCGATGTTGCAGGCATTCATGACCCATCAACAGGTCGAGAGCTGCCACAGCCTGCGTCGCGTGGTGTGCAGTGGCGAGGCCTTGCCTGCCGAGCTGGCGTCCCAGGTACTCAAGCGCCTGCCGCAGGCCGGGCTGTTCAACCTGTACGGACCGACCGAAGCGGCCATCGACGTGACCCACTGGACCTGCACGGCGGAAGATACCCTGAGCGTGCCGATTGGTCGGCCGATCGATAACCTCAAGACGCACATTCTCGATGACGGTCTGTTGCCTGCGGCACGTGGTGCTGCGGCCGAGCTGTATCTGGGCGGTGTCGGCCTGGCACGCGGTTATCACAACCGCGCGGCCCTGACTGCCGAGCGCTTCGTCCCCGATCCATTCGACGAGCAGGGCGGTGGTCGTCTGTACCGCACCGGCGACCTGGCACGTTACGACGCCGATGGGGTAATCGACTACGCCGGACGTATCGACCATCAGGTCAAGATTCGTGGACTGCGCATTGAGCTGGGTGAAATCGAGGCGCGCCTGAACGAGCATCCGGAGGTGCGCGAAGCCCATGTGATCGATATCGACGGCCCAAGTGGCAAGCAATTGGTGGCTTACTGGGTAGCCAATGATCCGTCCCGGGATGTTGCCGGATTGCGCGATGTTTTGAAGGAACACCTCAAGACGGTTCTGCCGGATTACATGGTGCCGACTCATCTGCTGCCGCTGTCGGTCATGCCGCTGACCGCCAACGGCAAGCTGGACCGCAAGGCGTTGCCCAAACCTGACGCGAACCAGTTGCAACAGGGTTATGTAGCGCCACGTACCGAGCTGGAAGAACGGCTGGCTGGCCTTTGGGCGGAGGTCCTGAAAGTCGAGCGTGTCGGCCTCAATGACAACTTCTTTGCCCTGGGCGGTCACTCGTTACTGGCGGTTACTCTGGCGGGCAGGATTCGTGAAGAGTTCGATGTTTCCATCAAACTGCATGATTTCCTGCTGTTGCAGACCCTGGGCGAACTGGCCGATTTCCTGCGGGCAGGCGAGGCGAAGGTCAAGTCGGCGGTGATCCGCATGAACGCCTGTCAGTCCGGGCGTACGCCGCTGTTCTGTCTGCCGCCGGGTGGCGGTGGCACCTATTCCTACTACCCGCTGGCTGGCAGGTTGAGCGAAGAGCGTCCGGTCTACGGTCTGGTCAACAAGGCCTATGTCGTGCCGGGCTGGTTCGACAAGTCATGGGAAGAAATGGTCGGCTACTACGTCGAGCAGATCCGGCTCACCCAGCCTGTAGGCCCTTACAACCTGCTGGGCTGGTCGCTGGGTGGCGCATTGGCGATTGACGTTGCGCACATTCTGGAACGTGATGGCGACACGGTGAATTTCCTGGCGCTGGTGGATTCGATGCTGCCGGCTTCGGCCGGCCTGACCTGGATCGAAGAAGACCCTGAAGTGCGTGCGCAGAATCAGGACCAGAACCTCTTCCAGAGCCTGATCCAGAGTCTGGTGGCATTCGTGCCGGGACTGGCGCGGGAAAGCGTGGTGGCGCTGATCGCAACGGCCCTGACGTCAATGAAGGACGAGCGGGAGATTGCCGACTGGGTGATCGATCAGGTCGCGCTGGATGCCGGCATCGGCGCCGAAAGCTTGCGCAGCGTGTTCCAGGACATTGCCATCCAGGATGAAATCGAGACCGGCTACAAGCTGTTGCATGCCAATGCCGTGCTGGGTGAAGCCTTTACCCTCAAGACTCTGGATGTGAAAGTCGATTGCTGGTGGGCAGGGCAGAGCCGCGAACAGGAACAGATCCTCAAGGCTCAGGCGGTGGTCGCGGAGCAATGTTCGGTGCGGGGGCTGGGTTGCTCGGTGACGCTCGCTGAGCGACACGACAATATCGTGATTGCGGATGAGTTCCTGCAGAGTGTCCGGGAGCGGTTGCAAGCGCATCCGTAGGGGCCCGGTATGAGCCAATTCATTCGCGAAAAGACCGGTGAATTTTCACTGTTTTTTCGCGGATAAATCCGCTCCTGCATGGCCTGTGTTTAAAAGTTTCCGCGCAATGTCAGCATGTAATTGCGCGGATCACCGTAGTAATTGCCCCGATCAATATCCCCTGTCGCCTTGTAATACTTGCGATCCAGCAGGTTGTTGCCGTTGAGGGCGACGGTCCAGTGTTCGTCGATTTTCCATGAGGCCCGGGCGTCCCAGATCGCGCGGCCGGGGTTTTTGATCTCGGCGGCCGATTCGGTTTCCGAATAACCGCTCTGGGCCGATACGCCCGTGCCTACGGACAGGCGTTTCCAGGCGCCGGGAAGGGTGTAGTTGCCGCTCATGCGAAACAGATGCCGGGGCGTTTCTGCGGAGATGGGTTGGCCATCGCTGCCGCGGGTCATATTGAAGGTATAACCCGCCACGGCCTGCAGGCCGGGCAATGGTTCGCCACTGGCTTCGATTTCAAATCCCTTGCTGCGGCGGATATTGCCGTTGAGATAGCAGGTTCCGTAGACATCGTTCGCCATGCACTCGCCAGGATGGGCGGTATCTTCGACCACCACATCCTTCTGCTTGACGTAGAACAGCGCGAGAGAGACGTTCAGGCGCTTGTCGAACAACTCGCCCTTGATGCCTGTTTCGTAGTTGGAACCAATCGCCGGTTCAAGCAGGCCGCCTGCGGCATCCCGATAAACGCTTTGTGGCAGAAAGATATCGGTGTAGCTGGCATACAGCGACCATTGCGGGTCCAGGTCGTAGATCAGGCCGATGAAGGGCGTGAGTTCATGTTCCTGTTTGGATTTGCGGGTAACGCCTGCGGTACTGGTCTGGTAATCATACCAACTGATCCGTCCGCCCATGACCAGGCTCAGCGACTGCGAAAGATGCAGGCGCAGGTTGCCGTAAGTGCCATAGCGCTTGTCGCTGAACTCGGTGATGGAGGTCCAGGCAGGTCTTGTCGGTTCGCTGATCAGCTCGTGATCGGGGTTGAAGATATCGATGGCCTGGTTGGCGGTGACGTTGGCCTGGCTGGACTTGCGCTGCTGTTCCGACCAGTTGCCGCCTACGGTCAATTGGTGCTCCAGGCCAAACGCATCGAAATGGCCGTCCATGTGCGCATCGAAACCGTTGCTCTGCAAATCGTCGGAGCGGAACAGGGTGCGGGCGATGCGCGAGCCGCTCAAGGTCACCGGATCGATGGCGCCTTGCGCGTAAGCGACCTTCTGATCGAACGAGCCGCTGGAGTGAGTTGCCGAAAGCGTGCTCGACCAGTTTTCGCTGAAGCGATGTTCCAGTTCGCTGAACACCTCGTCCGTCTGAGTCTGGTGCCGGTTCCAGTCCTGCGCCATGGAGGTCGAGCGTGGCAGGTCGATTGCACTGCCGTTGCTGTAGCGGGGCAGGCCGAAGATGGTGAAGCCTTTGATGTCGCTGTTCTGGCGCCGCAGGCCTACGGCCAGGGTTGTATCCTCGTCCAGATCGCTTTCGACGATGCCATACAACAGCGGCGCGGACTTGCTCAGCGAGTCGATGAAATAGCCACGGTCGGCATAGGACGCGACGAAGCGGCCACGCAGGCTGCCCGATTCGTTCAACTTGCTGCTGCCATCCAGGTCGACCCGATAGTTATCCCAGGTGCCGGCGCGGGTGGTGATCGAAAACTGCGTGATGGCGGTCGGTCGTTTACGCACCAGATTGACGGTGCCGCCCGGATTGCCGGCGCCGATCAGCAGTCCTGCCGCGCCGCGAAGAATCTCTACCCGGTCGTAGATTTCCATGTCCGGGGTCATCCAGCCGGTCACGCTGTAGCCCTGGCCCGAGATACCGTCGATGGTGTAGCTCTCGTCTTCCATGGCAAAGCCGCGGGAACTGAAGACGTGCGAGCCGAAATTGCGCTGGGAGAAAGTGACGCCGGTCGCCTGGGCCATGACGTCTTCCAGGCTGTACAGGTTCTTGTCGTCCATCAACTGGCGGGTCACGACGCTTACCGATTGCGGAATTTCCCGCAGCGACTGAGTACTTTTGGTAAGGCTCACGGCCCCCGTGGTGTAGGAACCCGAACCTTCGGTGATCAGGCCCGGCGGTGCCTGAATCGACATCGGCTTGAGGCTGATCGGCGGCACAACGGCGGTCAGGGTCAGGGTGTTGTCCTGAATGCTGTAAGGCACCCTGGCCTGTTCGAGCAGGTTTCTGGCGGCTTGCTCGGCAGTGAAGCGGCCATGGATGGCCTGGCTGGTCTTGCCTTTTATGTCGTCCGGGTTGTACAGCACTTGCAGATCACCCTGGCGTCCCAGCTCATTCAGGGCGCTGTTCAAGGCTTGTGCCGGGATATCGAACTCGACTTCCTGAGCCAGAGTCCTGCCTGTGAAAGCCATCAGCAGCGCAAACCCCATCATCCTTATCGTCGGCCTTGGCTTGAGCAGGCACATCGGCAGTGGGAGAGTGGGGTGTAGTTGCATAATGATGGCTCTTCGGTCGGTGGCGCAGGGTAAACCATACCGTCGTATGGGGGCACTGCCGCTGGTCATCCTTTACGGGGCGTTTTTTCAGCGTGATTCATAAGGAATCAATACGAATGAGGCCTGAATTAATTTAGGAAATTTTTCAATAAAAAAGACCAGAGGTTGCCCGCTGGTCTTTTTATGGCGCTGTGGATCAGTTCGTGCTCGGGATCAGAAATCGCCGCGCAGGGTCAGGACGTAGCTGCGTGGGTCGCCATAGACGTTGGAGCGATCCAGTGCCACAGCCGTGGTGTAGTACTTGCGATCAAACAGGTTTTCGGCGTTCAGGGCGACGGTCCAGTGCTCGTCGATCTTCCAGGCGGCGCGTGCATCCCAGATGGCCCGGCCTGCAACGCCAAGCTGATCGTTGGACGGAACGGTGTAGCCGGAGTCTGCGGAAACACCGGCACCCAGGGTCAGGCGGTTCCACTCACCTGGAAGGTTGTAGCTGGTGTTGAGGCGCAGCATGTGTTTTGGCGTTTCGTAGGCGACTTCCATATCGGCACTGTTTTGCAGTTGGTTGAAGGTGTAGCCGCCAAAGACCTGCAAACCTGGCAGTACTTCGCCGCTGGCCTCGATATCGATACCTTTGCTGCGCTTGATGCCACCCTGGATGTAGCAGAAACCGTCAGAACTGGTGCTGACGCACTCGTCTCCGCTCGACAGATCGCTGTAGGCAACGTCTTTTTGCTTGATATAGAACAAGGCCATCGACAGGTTCATGCGCTTGTCGAACAGTTCGCCCTTGATACCGGTTTCATAGTTGGAGCCAATGGCCGGGTCCAGCGGTGCTCCGCCGATATCCCTGTATTTGGCTTGCGGGGTGAAGATGTCTGCATAACTGGCATACCACGACCAGTTATCGTTGATATCGTAAATCAGGCCCGCGAACGGAGTGAATTCCTGGGTTTGCTGGGATTCATAAGAGTTGACCTCACCGACGTTGACGTCATATCGGTATTTGTACCAGCTGAGACGTCCGCCCAATACCAGGCTTAAAGGCTCGCTCAAGTGAATACGGGTATTGGCATAGAGTCCGCCCCGGTCTTCGATCGCATCATAATCGTCTTGCCATGCCGGGCGAGCAGGTTTGTCAAATGGATTGTGGTTGACATCGAATATATTGATGGCGGAAGCCGTAGTTACTCTGGCGGTTTTGCTGCTGGATCTCTGTCTCGACCAGTCCGCCCCTAACGTGACCTGATGAGACAGACCGAAGGCGTCAAAATTGCCTTCCAGCTGGCTGTTCAAGCCTGTACTGCTGACTTCATCGCTGCGGAACAGGGTGCTTTGAAAGCGCGAGCCAGCCAGCGTTGTCGGGTTGACGGCACCGCGAGCATAAGCAATGGTCTGATCGAATCCACCTTCGGAGTAGGTCAGGGACGTCTTGCTGAGCCAGTTTTCATTGAAGCGATGCGCGACTTCAAAGAATGCCTCGGTCATGTCGGTTTCAAGGCGGTTCCATTTCGGAGCCAGGTTGGTCGAACGCGAAAGGTCCAGCGACTGCCCGTTGCTATAGCGCGGCAGGCCGTAGATCGAGTAACCGTTGATGACCTTTTCCTGGCGGCGCAGGCTCATGGTCAGAGTGGTGTCGTCGGTGACATCAGCTTCGAGAATGCCGTACAACAGAGGTGTACGGCTGTTGCGTGCATCGATATACGAGCCGTTGTCTTCATAGGCTGCAACCATGCGGCCGCGTACGGTGCCGGAATCATTGAGCTTGCCACTGCC
The DNA here is from genome assembly GCF_003700275.1 of Pseudomonas cichorii. Lineage (GTDB taxonomy): Bacteria > Pseudomonadota > Gammaproteobacteria > Pseudomonadales > Pseudomonadaceae > Aquipseudomonas > Aquipseudomonas cichorii_B. Next base: position 9,166 of record NZ_RBRE01000084.1, read on the forward strand.
ATCCAGATCGACGCGGTACTGATCCCAGGAGCCGGCACGGGTGGTGATCGAGAACTTGTTTTCGGCGGTCGGACGCTTGCGCACCAGATTCACCGCACCGCCGGGCTCGCCAGCGCCGACCAGCAGGCCGGAAGCGCCGCGCAAGACTTCCACACGGTCATAGATCGCCATGTCCGGCTGCATCCAGCCGGTGATCTGGTAGCCCTGACCTCCAATGCCGTCTACCAGGAAGCTTTCTGCCAGCAGCGAGAAGCCGCGCGAGGTGTACACGTGCCCCCCGAAGTTACGGTACTGGAAGCTGATGCCGGGCGTATCTTCCAACACTTCGCTGAGGCTGGTGAGGTTGTTGTCGTCCATGACCTGACGGGTCATGACCGTTACCGACTGCGGGGTTTCGCGCAGCGATTGCGGCGCGCCCTTGCCAATGCTGGTGGCGCCGGTGGTGTAGGAGCCGGTGCCATCCGTTGTTGCTCCCAGGTATTGGGAGTCAATGGCCGTCGGGGCCAGATTGATGGCGGTCGATGCATCCTGGGCGCTGAGGTTCAGCACGTTACCTTGCAGGCTGTAGCTCAGGCCTGATCCGGCAAGCAGTTTCCCCGCTGCCTGTTCCGGAGTGAATTTGCCCTGCACCGCACTGCTGGTCTTGCCCTGTACATCCGCCGGGCTGTAGGCCGTGCGCAGATTGCCCTGGCTCTGCAGTTGACCCAGCGCACTGCTCAGCGGTTGAGCCGGAATATTGAACTCGACTTCCTGGGCCTGTACCTGAGCAGCCAGGGGCATGCTCAGCGCCAGACCGAGGGCCATCATGGCGGGGCCTGGGCGGAACATCCGGCTGATCAACAAAGCCTTGCTGAGCGGTGTGAGTCGTGACGGTGTGTACATGAAGTGGCTCTTTCTAGTTGGTATTGGCAGGGAGATAAAGCGCGTTGTTCAGGTCTGTCCGCAGGCTCTCTGGCTGAATCGGAACAAACGCTATGCAACTTTTTATGGGCGAGCCGGGCGTGAGAGCAGGTGCACGCGCAGATCGTCATTAATGAGAACGAAAACCCCTCTCAGTTATTTAATGAATTTTTCACATTCGTCCTTAAAAAAGATGGCTTAAGGCTACTGATGGCTTGAGCCACTGTTGCCGGAGGCAAAAAGAAGCCCCGCTCGCGGTTTGAACCGGGCGGGGCTGGTTGGCTGAAGCTTTTAATCAGGCCGAGGCCTGTTCGGGTTGCAACTGTTCCACTTCTATCCTGCCAGCCTGCATGCGCACCAGTTGATCGGCAATCGGGAAGTAGCGGTCGTCGTGGGAGATGACGATGATGGTCTTGCCTTGCTGTTTCAGCTCGGGCAGCAGTTCGGTATAGAACACGCGCCGGAACGCCGGGTCCTGGTCCGCTGCCCATTCGTCGAACACCAGCACCTGGCGCTCGTCCAGCCAGGCATTGATCAGCGCCAGACGCTTGCGCTGGCCAGTGGACAGGTCGGTGGTGGTAAAGGCGCCATCGCGAATGCTGACCTTGTGGGCGATATCCAGGCGCTCCAGGTATTTGCCGGCATCGGCAGGCAGGCGGGCTTCGCCTTGCAACGGTTCGTCGAACAGGTAGTAGTCGGCGAAGATGGTGGTGAACAACTGGCGATAATCGTCCAGCTCCTCGGCCGTGACCGCCTTGCCGTTGAGGCGGATTTCGCCTTGTTGCGGCTTGTACAGGCCCAGCAGCAGTTTGATCAGGGTGGTCTTGCCGCAGCCGTTCTCGCCGACGATGAACACAATATCGCCCTGCTTGATGCTCAGGTTGACCGGGCCGAGATGAAAGGCTTCGCTGCCTTCCACGGGTGGATAGTCGTAGCGCAGTTGATGCAGTTCCAGGGTCTGCATGCTGGCGAGCGAATTGGGGCGGTCGCTGACCAGCAGGTGTGGCTCTGGGCTGGAAAACTTCCACGACAGCTCGGCGATGCGGCGCATGGCGATCTGTGCGCGGCTGATGCCGGGCAGGGCAGTGATCAGGCGTTCCAGCGGGCCTTTCATGTACAGCATGACCAGCACGAAACCGCCGAGCACGGTCTTTTCGGTGCTTGGCCACAGCGCCTGGAAGGCAATCGCAATGCCGATCACGGCGAAGAACAGCATCGAGCCGAAGGTTTCTGCGCTGACGAAAATATTGGCGGCACGGACGTTGGATTTGCAGATGCGTTCGGTGGCGCCATGGATCTGCTCATCGAGCATGTGCTGACGGCGCTTGCGCTGGATGCGCAGTTCCTTGGCTCCAGCGGAGAGGGCCTGATAATGCTTCTGCAGTTCGTCTTCGCCATTGCGCGCCGCCATGATGCTGCGGGTGCCGACATGGTGAGCCAGATACTGTGCGCCGGTGCCCAGTACCACGGTGAGGACGGTCAATGCCAGGATCTGCCACGACAGCAGCGCCAGGTACGTCAGGCAGCCCAGTGTGACGGTGAACGAAATCACCATCGGCGCCACCGACAGGGCGAAGGTGCTGATGGTGTTCACGTCATTGAGCAGTACCGGAATCAGGCGGTGCGAGCGATAACGCTCCAGTTGCTCGATGGGCGCGACCAGCACCTTGGCGGCCAGCTCCCGGCGCAGGTTGGCGACCACGCGCTGGCCGACATAGTTGGTCGACAGGTTGGAGACGGTCGAGCAGGCCAGGGTCAGTACGCACAATCCGGCAAACAGCAGGGCGGCTTGTGTGTCTGGACCGTTCGGCATGTTCATGGCGTTATTGATGGTGGCCAGCAGGGCGGTCACGCTCAGTCCGCTGATAACCCCCAGCACCGTCGAGAGAGCCACCAGCCACCAGAATGGCTTGAGGATCCTCAGGGTTTCCCGGGCGAGGCTTTCTGATTTGAGGGTCATGCTGTCGTCTCGTGATTGTCCGTTGAATCGACCCTGGTCCGGGCCTGAAGAAAGCGTCAGAGCTCGCGGGCGACCCGGAAGCCCAGCCAGTCGCCACGTACGTCGGGCTTGCGGCTGTTGCGGTTGCCGGAGCGCGAGAAGATCGGCGCTTCGGTCCAGTCGTTGCCACGAATCATTTTCCAGCTGCAATCACCGGCCAGCCAGGCACTGCCATCGGTCGGCGCGCCGTTGTAGTTGCTGGTTTCACAATCGGCGGTCCACTCGTACACGTTGCCGTGGGCATCATGGATGCCGAAGGCATTGGGGCTGTAGCTGCCGGCCGGGGCGGTGAAACTGAAGCCGTCTTCCGGGCCGTAGGTATTGGCGTGTTGGGCGATGCCGTACTGTTTGCCTTCATCCATGGGGAAGGGGAACGGGCCGCTGCTACCGCCACGGGCTGCATATTCGCGTTCGGCTTCACTGACCAGGCGATAGCTCTTGCCGGTCTTCTTCGACAGCCAGGCGGCATAGGCCCTGGCTTCGTTCCAGTCCATGCACACCGCTGGCTGACGGTCGGTCAGGGGATAGCGCGGTTTGCCGGCCTTGCACTCGCGACCTGGGCGGGTGTCACCATCGGGCATCTTGTAGCCGGTGCTTTTCAGGTAGGCATTCCATTCGCCGCTCAACACCTGGAAGTGGCTGATGGCGAAAGGTTTGGCGAAAGTCACGTCATGTAGCGGGCCTTCATCCGGCTGGCGGCCAAGCTCGCTTTCCGGGGCGCCCATGGTGAAGGTGCCGGCAGGCAGCACGACCATTTCCGGGCAGTCCTTGCAATCCTTGAACACCTTGCCCGGCTCCGGCGTGGCGGCCATGGCGGCACCGGGCAGCAGTGCGCCCAGCAGGGAAGTCAGGGACAGGCTGTACAACATCTTGCTCATAACGGGCCTCAAGGCAGGAAACTGAAAACAGGGGGAATTCATGACGGGCGTTGCTCAAGCACGGCCAGCAAACGGTCTATCTCGGCCTCGGTATTGAGCAGACCGGGAGCGGCGCGTACTACCGGGCCGATATCGCGGTCCACGGCATCGACCACCACATGGTTCTTCATCAGCCAGGCAGCCACTTCGTCGCAGTTGCGTTCCTTGACCCTGAAGAAGCTGAAGCCCGCCGACAGCTCGTGCGCCATGGGCGTCACCAGCTCGATCTGCGGTCGCTCCTGCAAGCGTTGCTTGAGGTAGGTATTGAGCTGATGAATGCGCGCCTGAACCTCGGCCTTGCCCAGTTGCAGGTGCAGCTCAAAGGCCTTGTCCACCGCCCAGCGGTGCTCGAAGGAATGGAAGCCGCCAGGTGTCATGATCGTGCCGAAACCGGTCGCTTCCGAAAAACTCGGGATCAGCGGCGTGACATCCTTCAATTGCTCCGAGCGGGCGCAAATGATGCCGGTGCCGCGTGGACCGAACAGCCACTTGTGGGTCCCGGCAGCAAAGAAGTCGCAGTTCATGGCCGGGAAATCCAGATCCTCGACGCCGAAGCCGTGCACGCCGTCGATCACGTACAGAATGCGGTCCTTGTCGTCGCGGTTGCGGTTCTGTTCTGCGACCAGTGCACCAATCTCTCCGACGGGCAGTTTCACGCCGCTGCCCGATTGCACCCAGGTCATGCCCAGTACACGGGTTTCGGGGCGAATGCTGCGGGCGATATTGCCGATGATCTCGTCAGTGGAAACGTTGCGAGAGTCCTTGAACAAACGGATCTTGCGTACCCGCGTGCCTTCTCTTTTCTGTCGTGAATTGAGAATGTTGCGGGTGCAGAAGTGTTCATGTTCGGTGGTAAGGATTTCCTGGTCCGGGCGCACATGAATGCCGCCGTAGATAATCGCCAGGCCTTCGGTGGTGCTGCCGGTCAGGGCGATCTGTCCGGGTCTGGCATTCAGGTATTTGCCGGCCCATTCACGGACGTTGTCTTCACGCCGACTGGTTTCCTGCAGGTCCCAGTCCATGGCCAGACCGGGGTTGCGGTCGATATTGGCCCGATGCTGCTCGATGGCATCGCGCACCGGTTTGGGGTGCGAGGTGATCAGGAAGTTGGCGAAGTGAATGTAGTCCGGGTCCTGATTGAACAGGTCGCGCAGAATCGTCCACTTGTCCCGGGCGACCAGCTCGTTGCTGGCGGCCATCACCGAAGTACTCAGGCTCGCGCCCATGGGCAGGGCGGCCGCCAGTATGCCCGCCTGCTTGAGAAAGGTTCTGCGATCAGTCATGGGCGGCAATACCTGAAGACTCGCTGTGCGAGTGGTGGCGATTCATGGCTGGGTGGCCGGTTTGGCAGCGCTCTGGACCTGTTCCCAGACGCGCAGGAAGTTGCCGCCCCACAGCTTGGCAATGTCGGCTTCGGCATAACCGCGCTCGATCAGCTCGGCGGTCACGTTGCGGATTTCGCTGACATCCTTGAAACCGTCCACGCCGCCGCCATCGTTGAAGTCGGAACTGATCCCCACATGGTCGATGCCGATCTTCTTCACCGTGTAGTCGATGGCGTTGACGAAGTCCTTGACTGTGGCCTTGGGCTCTTCTTCGAGAATCGCGTACAGCTTGCTGGCATAGGCGCCGAAACGTTGCTCCGGCCAGACGGTGATGATTGCGTCGCCAGGCATCAACGCCATGGCCAGGTTCGGCAGCGGCGGCAGGTCGAAATCCTTGCGCAGCCTGTTGAGCTTGTTCAGGGTCGGCTGGCTCAGCGGCCGCAGGTAGGCTGGAAAGGCCACGACCTGCACCACGCCACCGCTTTGCTTGATCAGTTGCAGTTCTTCGTCGCTCAGGTTGCGCGGAATATCCACCAGCGCCCGTGGCGCGGAGTGCGAGGCCACCAGCGGCGTGCGACTCAACTGGCTGACCTGCTCCAGGCCCTTGGTCGACATCTGCGAGACATCGATGATCACGCCCAGGTCGTTGAGGCGCTGCACTGCCTGTTTACCGATGTCCGAAAGGCCGCCCAGCGGGTCCTGGGAATCATTGAAGAATGGCAGCGGGCGTGAAGAATCCGCCCAACTGTTATTGCCCACATAACTGAAGCCGAACATGCGCATGCCGCGTGCAGCCCACTGGTCCAACTGGTTGATGTCATCGCCCAGTGGATAGGCATTGAGCATGCTGATGAAAATCGCAAACTTGCCTTCGCCATGCAGGCGGCGCATGTCATCCGGGGTGTAGGCGATTGCAACCTGATTGGGGAAATCGCGAACCATACCGCTGATGATCTTGTAGCGCACTTCCTGCTGATGACGTGCTTCGTCGACAAAGCCCGGTGTCGGGCGGTGCGGGGCGTTGGCACCGTTCCAGATTTCCGGCCAGCCGAACACCGTCAGCGCCGCGCCCGACAGGCGTCCGCGTGCGGCCTTGACCAGGTCGAATTGCCCGGAGCCGTCCTTGTCGGCTTCATGGCCTTCGCTGCCGAACTTCAAGGGCACGGTGATGTGGCTGTCGAAGGAAACGATTCGCTCCTGCAGCTCTTCTGCCTGTTTCATTACCTTGACCGGATAACCCGACGGCGACCAGTAATTCCAGGCCAGGAAACCCGCGCCTGCACTGATGGCCAGAGCCAGGGGCAGGCCGATGAAAAGAGCCTTTTTCCAACGCGGTTTTGTCATTGCCATCTCTTTCAGGTTCGCAGTTCAGAAGCAGGCACGAGGGCCTTTGCTATCTGGGGAGAACGAGCGGATGACGGAAAAATTTAGCATTGATGCATGGCGCGGGTTCCGGCCCTAAATTTCTCCGGCGATGTTACGTCCTAGCTTGGATAAAGGCCGTTTCGGGGCGTTAACAGGTAGGGCAATGACGATTTCTCGACGAGGGTTTATAGCGGGCCTGGCGCTGACCGGTGCTGCGGTACCGGCTGCTTATTACGCACATCGCGAACTGACGCGCGTCGAAGAGCCGGTTACACCCGGGGAAGCGACCGCCGGACCGGCCGACACCGCAACCCGGCGTGTGGCCGACAAGCTGCGGGGGATCTGGAACATCCGCTTCGAGGGGCGTGATGCGGGCCTGGCCGGTGCACCGCTCGTGGGCCTGGAGATGCTGCTGGATATCGCTCCGCGCGGGCGTGGCCTGCGCGGTTATATCGACACCGCCGAGGGTTTGCGCGGCGAGGCCGAGCCGCGTTTCAGGGTGATTGGCGACTTGCCGTCGGGCACTGCCACGAAACTGTATTTTCGGGTCATTGACGGTCACCTCGATGACAGTCCGCACAGCGATGCGCCGGATTACGAATTCAGCATGATTCTGGATGAGGTCTGGGGCAGCTTCGGCAATGCCGGCAGTGGCACCTTGAGCGGGCGTATCGAGCGGCTGGATCGTCCGCTGGCCCTGCCGGAACTGGAAAACCGTTTTATCGCCACCAAACAGCTATTCCCCGAAGCCCGGGACCGCATCGCCCTGTCTCCAGCGTTCCTGGCCTGGCTGGTGTCGAAGGAGCACCGCTTGTTTCACCAGCTCTGGCATGCTTCGCGGGACAAGTGGCACCGTCTGCCCGAAGACAAGCGCGAAGCCCTGCGCGGCATCGGCTGGCAGCCGGGGCCTCGCGACCGGGAGCGTGATGCCCGTGGTCCGCACAAGGACCGCAATGGTTCGGGCATCGACTTTTTCTTCATGCACCGCCATATGCTGATCCAGGCCAGGCAGATCCAGGATTTGCCTTCCTGGCCGCGCTTTCCGTTACCGCAGCCGGAACTTGAACGTGATCGTCAGGGCTTTGCCCGTTACTTCGATAACCACGATGGCTGCTCGCTACCGCCGCCCTGGCTGGCCAATGGCGATGCGGAATACAGCCAGCTGGTCAGTGATATCAAAAGCGCCGAGACATTCGGCACGCATTTTCAGGTCTGGGAATCCCAATACCGCGACCCGCGCTTTCTGTCGAAGCTGACCCTTGGACAGTTCGGCTCGCAGGTCGAGCTTGAGTTGCACGACTGGCTGCATATGCGCTGGGCCTCGGTGGCGCGCGACCCTTCAAATGGCGAACCGGTGCCCATGGCCCGCGACTCGGCGGATTTCGCGGCGCGCTGGTTCGAGCCGGAAAATGACTTTCTGGCCGATCCGTTCTCTTCTCATGTGCATCCGGTGTTCTGGAAGTTTCATGGCTGGATCGATGACCGGATCGACGACTGGTTTCGTGCCCATGAGCGTTTCCATCCGGGTGAAGTGAGCCGCCTGGAAGTCAATGGCGTGCCGTGGTTCGCGCCCGGCCGCTGGGTCGAGGTCGGTGATCCGTGGCTGGGTCCGCAGAGCCATGGTTGCAGCACCACGCCGGGCCTGAATGCCGGGACCACAATGGAAATGGACCCGGAAGTCATGAAGCTGGCGCTGCGCATTACCTTTGCGGCAGATGACAAGCTCGGCAACCTCCTGCGCCGCGTCCCGCGCCGGCCCTGGTATGCAAGGAACCTGTTGCCGGAGAAGTGGTTTTAATACCCGTTTTTTGTTGTTGGAGCGAATTTATTCGCGAACCCTTTTCGCGAATGAATTGGCTCCTGCAGACGGTTGGTATTCCTTCTGCCAGCCACCCCCCAGTGCCTTGTACAGCGCAATGCTGGCCTGCATTCTCGATAACCGCAGTTGCACACTTACATCCTGAGCCAGATACAGCGTGCGTTGGGTTTCCAATACTGTCAGCAGGTCCTCTGCTCCAGCCTCGTAGCGGCTCTGGGCAATGCGGAAGGCGGTTTGTGCCTGCTTGAGTTCTTCGTCGTGCCAATACCTTTGCTGGTCCAGGCCGTTGATGCTGTTCAGGGCCTTTTCCACGTCGGCGAGGCTGTTGATGATCGCGCCGCGATAGGTTTCCAGCAGTTCCTGCTGGCGGGCGGTAGCCTTGTCGCGCTCGGCGCTCAGGCGTCCGTTATTGAAGATCGGCCCTGTCAGACCTGCCGCGAGACTGCTGAACGGTGCCCGCAGCCAGTCTTCGGCGCGAACCACTTCAGTTCCCAGCGTTGCACTCAGAGTCAGTTTGGGCAGCATCGCAGCGCGAGCCACGCTGACATCCGCTTGAGCGGCGGCCAGTTCGGCCTCGGCCTTGGCGATATCCGGGCGGCGGGTCAGCAGTTCACTGGGCAGTCCGCTGCCGATCTGTGGCCAGCTCAGGCTCTCGAAATCCTGCTTGCCCAGTTCCAGGCGCTGCACCGGCTGGCCGAGCAGGGCGGCCAGGGTAATCAACTGTTCGTTGGCCAGTTGCTGGATGCGCGGCAGTTCGCGTTGCTGGGTGGCGACCAGATTTTTCTGTTGGGCCAGCTCCAGTGCCGTGGCAGAACCTGAGTCATAGCGGGTCTGCACCAGACGCAGCACATTCCGGGCGTTGGTCAGGTTCAGTTCGGCAATATGGCTTTGTTCCCTGGCCGACAGGGTTTGCGCATAACGATCGGCCACACTGCTGAGCAGGGTCAGCTCCACCGTGGCTTTATCGAATTCACTGGCTTTCAGGCTCTGGAGCGCGCTGTCGCGGGCGGCCGATACGCCACCCCAGAAGTCCACTTCATAGCTGGCGGTCAGGCTGCTGGTAAAGGCGTCGGTATTGTTGTCGTCCGAAGGGTTGGCCTTGCGATCACTGCTGCGCATGAACTTGTTTCGCTCGCCGCGAAAGTCGTAGCCGAGTTCGGGAAGCAGCGGTGCCCCGGCGACAATGGCGGTGGCCTGGGCCTGCCGGACCCGGGCCATGGCGGCAGCGATCTCATGGCTGTTTATCCGGGCCTGCTCGATCAGGCGGTTCAGCTCCGGGCTGCCGAACTGTTGCCACCAGCGAACATCGCTGCGCTGCAACGCCGCGTTGTCGGCGAAGGCCCAGCTCGACGGTGGCTGGATGCCGCTGTCGATGCGCGGAGCGGGGGTGTTGCAGGCTGCCAGCAGCAGGCAAGTGGTCAGCAGGGTAAGGCTTGGCTTCATCGGGAAATCATTCGCTGGTGAGGGCTGCAACCGGGTCGAGCCGGGCAGCTTTGCGGGCAGGCATAAAACCGAAGACCACTCCGGTGACCAGTGCGCAGGCAAAGGCTCCGGCAACGGCGAACAGCGAAAACGCCACGGCGACCTTGCTGAGCAGCAGTACGCCGCCCATGCCAAGAGCCAGCACGATTCCCGCCATGCCACCCACCACCGACAGCATCACTGCCTCGGTGAGGAACTGGCGAAGAATGTCGCCCTGGCGTGCGCCGGTGGCCATGCGAATGCCTATTTCCCGGGTGCGTTCCCGCACGGTCATCAGCATGATATTCATCACGCCGATCCCGCCCACCAGCAGCGAAATGGCGGCAATCGAGCCGAGCATCAGCGACAGGGTGTTCTGGGTCCGGGCTTCGGCCTGGATCATGGCTGCATTGTTGGTCAGTTCGTAATCGTTCTTGCCGTTGTGCAGGCGCTGCATCAGGTCATTGATGGCCTTTTCGGCTTCCTTGACCTTGCCGGCATCCCGGGTGGCAATCGCGATGTATTCCGGGTTCTGGGTGCCGAACAGGCGGATGCTGGCCGAGGAGTACGGAATGGCAATCCGGTTGTCGCTGTCCAGGTCGCCCGAGCTGGCACCTTTCTCCTGCAGGACGCCGACCACCTGAAAGGGCACGTTCTCGATCAGAATGTACTGGCCGATGGGGTCGACCAGATCCTTGAACAGCTTTTGCCGGACCTTGTGGCCGATTACTGCAACCGCTGCCGCGCTGTTTTCGTCGGCCTCGGTGAAGTAACTGCCTTCGACGACCGGCCAGTTGAAGATCGCCGGGAAATGCGTGTCGTTGCCGCCGACATAGCTGGAGTGATCGGCGTTGCCAAAGCGTACGCCGGCCTGTCCACCATTGACCGGCATGATCATCTTGACCTCGGGCAGTTCGCCCAGGGCGGCGACTTCTTCCAGAGTGATGATGCCTTTGGCGGTGCGCGGACTCGGGGACTTGCCGTTGAGGTAAATGATGTTGGAGCCGAACGACGACATCTGTGCCATGACCTGGCGCTTGCTGCCTTCGCCGACAGCCAGCATGACCACCACCGAAGCAACGCCGATCACGATGCCCAGCAAGGTCAGGGCGGTGCGGAAACGGTTGATCCACATCACCCGCCATGCGGCCTGGATGGCATCGAGCAGTTCACCTTTCCAGGCGCCACTACCGGTGCTGCCTTCGCTCAGGCGCTGGCGCAGGTCCACGGCCTGCAAGGCGGCCGGGTTGCCTGACGTTTGCGCCTGCGGGTTATCGACTGCGCTGTCGCTGACAATCAGGCCGTCGCTGATTTCGATGACTCGCTTGGCGCGGGCGGCGACTTCCCGGTCGTGGGTAATGAGAATCACCACATGGCCCTGGCTGGCCAGTTCGTCCAGCAGCGTCATGACTTCCGCACCGCTGTGGCTGTCGAGGGCACCGGTGGGTTCGTCGGCGAGAATGATATGCCCGCCATTCATCAGGGCGCGGGCGATGGATACCCGTTGCTGTTGACCTCCGGACAGTTGGTGCGGGCGATTGGCCGTGCGCGAAGCCAGTCCCAGTCGGTCGAGCAGTGCCGCGGCGCGGGCATGGCGTTCTGCGGCAGGCGTTCCGGCATAGATGGCCGGCATCTCGACGTTTTCCTGGGCCGAGCCGGACGGAATCAGGTGATAGCCCTGGAACACGAAGCCAAAGGCTTCGCGGCGCAGCCAGGCCAGTTCGTCGCTGCCCAGTGCGGCGACATCTTCTCCGGCGAACAGGTAATGCCCAGAGCTGGGGCGGTCGAGGCAGCCGAGAATATTCATCAGCGTCGACTTGCCCGAGCCGGAGGCGCCGACGATGGCCACGAACTCTCCGGCATGGATCGACAGGTCGATCCCGCGCAGCACGTTGACCAGCGGGCTGTCGCCACCGCCGTAGGATTTGCGGATAGCCCGCAGGTCGATCAGTGGCGTGTGCATTCAGCCTCCACTGCCGATGGCCGGGCCGATCAACAGTCGATCACCTTCATCCAGCCCTTCCAGGACCTGCACGCGCAGGCGGTCGCTGATTCCGGTGCGTACCCGACGGCTTTGCACATCGCCATTGGCGGTGATGACCCGGGCGATCTGCACATCGCTTTGCGGGCCGCTTTTCAGCGCGGCAACGGGAGCCGTCAGCGTGTTTTGCGCGCTATTGGCGACAAAGAAAACCTGCGCGGTCATTTCCGCCATCAGGGCCTGATCGGCGTTGTCGACATCCAGCAGCACGGTATAGAGCACGACCCGGCCACTGCCGCTCTTGCCGGCACTACTCGGACTGCCGCCGCCCTGATTGGCCTGTTCCAGAGGCTTGGGCGGCACCGGGAGGATTTGTCGTACGGTGCTGCTCCAGCGTCGGCTGCCGCCGCTCAAGGTCGTGAAATAGGCATTCATGCCGGGTTTGACATGACCGATGTCGGCTTCGGACACCTCGGCCCAGACGGTCATCGGCGAGAGCCGGGCGATGCGCAGGATCAGCGGCGTCTGTTGCTGGGCATTGAGGGTCTGGCCTTCCCGGGCGTCCAGCGCGACCACGGTGCCGGACATCGGCGCGTAAATGCGCGTATAGCCCAGCGCGGCTTCATCGCTGCGCAGACTGGCCTGGGCCTGGAGGATCTGCGCCTTGAACATGTCGACTCGCGCCTGGGTGGCGCGAAACTCGGATTCGGCCGCCTGTACATCCTCGGCCCGCGTCGCGCCACCGGCGGCGAGGCTTCTCTGGCGTTGTTGTTTCTGCTGCGCCAGTTCGTGCAGGGCACGCTGCTCCTGAAGCTGGGCCTTGAGGTTTTCAATGGCATAGCGTGCCGCGTCGAGCCGGGCTTTCTGTGTGGACGGGTCGATCTCGACCAGTAGTTGACCTTCCTTGACCTGATCGCCGACCTGAGCGTGGATCTTCATGATCTGGCCGGTGGCCTGGGAGCCCACATCCACATAACTGCGCGGCTGCAGAGTACCGAGCGCGGTCACGCTGCTCTGGATGTCGCTACGGGTTACGGTTGCAGTGGCTGCATCGCTGTTACCGTCCGGCATGATCTGCCAGGCGCACACGGCGATGACCGGAAACAGGCACAGCGCCAGGAGGAGGGCGCGTCTTGGGTGTCGAGAGCGTTTCATGCAGGGTTCCTGCGCGGAGAATTCAGCCTGTCGGCAGGCGACGGCCAGGAGAACTGTCCAATAAACGAGGAACGGGGGCGGGAATTTAGCGGGGGCAGATTCGGTGCAGTGATTTCAGGAAAGCCAGACGGCTGTCTGACTCCCTCTTATCGTCAGCGGCTTGCGCGGCTTCTTACTGCGACATCATGAAGTGAATCTTGTAGTTGTAAGGTGCCGACCATTTCTTGGAAACGTACTCATAGCAGGCGCCGTCCGACAATTGTCCATAGCCCTTTGCGCTGCTGGTGTATTGCGGGCCAGTGGAGTATTCCTTGTGGCCAGCCTGGAATCTGCATCCGCCAGTGGACTGGCCGCTTGCGTAGTCAGCCTGTACATCGCTGCTGCTGAAGCCGGAAGGGGCGATGAAGTTGACGGTTTGATAAGGTGCCAGAGTGGACGGGAAGCCGCTGGTAGATGACACCAGGGTCAGGGTCTTCGGCGTGTTGTTCTGCATGGTGACTTCAATGACAGCCGCCATGGATGCCAGTGGACTCAGCGACAGCGCCAGGGCTGCTGCGGTGAAGGGGAGTTTGAAAGATTTGAACTTCATGTAATCTCCGTATTGTCCTGAGATATAGCCTGATGTACCGGTCTTGAAGTGCTTCGAGTACCGGTACATGTCCTTGCGGGTTTTCGTCCGGAAAACCACGCCCAGCTTAGCGGCGTCACTGGAAATAACTTGAGGTGTTTTTTGCAGGCATGAAAAAGGGAAGCCGGACTCACGCCCGGCTTCCCTCTGGTGTCGCAGCGAAGGCTTACAGCACTTGCTTGATCGCGTCACATACCGCGTCGATGTTCTTCTGGTTCAGTGCGGCAACGCAGATACGACCGGTATCCAGCGCGTAGATGCCGAACTCGTTTCGCAGGCGCTGGGCCTGTGCGGCGGTCAGGCCCGAGTAGGAGAACATCCCGCACTGGCGACCGACGAAGCTGAAGTCCTGACCGGCCGGGTTGTTGGCCAGGCGCTCGACCATGGCTTTGCGCATACCGTGGATGCGGACACGCATTTCGCCCAGTTCTTCTTCCCACATGGCGCGCAACGCCGGGTCGTTGAGGACGGCGGCCGAGATGATTGCACCGTGGGTTGGCGGGTTGGAGTAGTTGGTGCGGATCACACGCTTGACCTGGGACAGGACGCGGGCGGTTTCTTCACGGGACTCGGTGATGATCGACAGGGCGCCGACACGCTCGCCGTACAGCGACAGCGACTTGGAGAACGAGCTGGAAGCGAAGAAGGTCAGGCCCGAGTCGGCGAACAGGCGGACTGCCACGGCGTCTTCGTCAATGCCTTGACCGAAGCCCTGGTAAGCCATGTCCAGGAACGGTACGTGGCCCTTGGCCTTGACCACTTCCAGAACCTTTTTCCAGTCGTCCAGGCTCAGGTCGACGCCGGTCGGGTTGTGGCAGCAGGCGTGCAGCACGACGATGGAGCCGTTCGGCAGGTTCTGCAGGTCTTCCAGCATGCCGGCACGGTTCACGTCGTGAGTCGGGGCATCGTAGTAACGGTAGTCCTGGACCGGAAAGCCTGCGGCTTCAAACAGTGCGCGGTGGTTTTCCCAGCTTGGATCGCTGATGGCGACCACGGCATTGGGCAGCAGGCGCTTGAGGAAGTCTGCACCGATCTTCAGTGCACCGGTGCCGCCGACCGACTGGGTGGTCAGCACGCGGCCCGAGGCGATCAGTGGCGAGTCGGCACCCAGCAGCAGTTTCTGTACCGCCAGGTCGTAGGCCGAAATGCCGTCGATAGGCAGGTAGCCACGCGGAGCGTGTTGCGCCACGCGAATCTTCTCGGCTTCGGCAACTGCGCGCAGCAGCGGAATGCGCCCGTCTTCGTCACAGTAGACGCCCACGCCAAGGTTGACCTTGGTGGTGCGGGTGTCGGCGTTGAATGCTTCGTTGATACCCAGGATCGGATCGCGGGGCGCCATTTCGACAGCGGAGAACAGGCTCATTGTTTGCGGCAGCTCTGAATGAAGGGTGAAGGGGAGTGCAGGCTCCGACAGAATGCGCCAGAGCGGTGCACAAACGGGGACCTAGTATAAAGAGCATCCACCGAGGGATCGACAGGCTGCGGCGGGTTTTTTCAAGGTTTTTCCGGTTATTTGCAGAACGTTCGTCTTATTGAAACCTCAATGCTTTAGAGCCTGATGCAATCCGCGCCTTGAAAGGTGAGTATATGGCTCCATCTACACAGCATCACTTCAGGCACTGCACGTCTTCCCGGCGGGATCGGGCGTTGGCGGTGATTTGGTTTTTGCATGCATGTCATGCAGGCCAATCCTTTGCGCAAACGAATCAAGAGGTAGGTCATGTCCGAGTTTCAGCTCGTCACCCGTTTTGAGCCAGCTGGCGATCAGCCCGAGGCGATCCGCCTGATGGTCGAAGGGATCGAAGCCGGCCTGGCGCACCAGACCCTGCTGGGTGTGACCGGCTCGGGCAAGACTTTCAGCGTGGCCAACGTGATTGCCCAGGTGCAGCGTCCGACCCTGGTGCTGGCACCGAACAAGACCCTGGCGGCGCAGTTGTACGGCGAGTTCAAGGCCTTCTTCCCGAACAACGCGGTGGAGTATTTCGTCTCTTACTACGATTACTACCAGCCCGAAGCCTATGTGCCCTCGTCGGACACCTTCATCGAGAAGGATGCGTCGATCAACGACCACATCGAACAGATGCGCCTTTCCGCAACCAAGGCCCTGCTGGAGCGCAAGGACGCCATCATCGTTACCACGGTGTCGTGCATCTACGGTCTGGGCAGCCCGGAAACCTATCTGCGCATGGTTCTGCACATCGATCGCGGCGACAAGCTCGATCAGCGTGCCTTGCTGCGCCGCCTAGCGGACTTGCAGTACACCCGCAACGACATGGATTTCGCCCGGGCGACCTTCCGGGTTCGCGGTGATGTCATCGATATCTACCCGGCCGAGTCCGATCTGGAAGCGATCCGCGTCGAACTGTTCGATGACGAAGTGGAGAGCCTGTCGGCGTTCGATCCGTTGACCGGGGAAGTGATCCGCAAGCTGCCGCGCTTTACCTTCTATCCGAAAAGTCACTATGTCACTCCGCGTGAAACGCTGCTCGAAGCCATGGAAGGGATCAAGGTCGAGCTTCAGGAGCGCCTGGAGTACTTGCGCAACAACAACAAGCTGGTGGAAGCCCAGCGTCTGGAGCAGCGCACCCGTTTCGATCTGGAGATGATGCTGGAGCTGGGTTACTGCAACGGTATCGAAAACTATTCGCGCTACCTCTCGGGCCGTCCGTCCGGTGCGCCGCCGCCGACGCTCTACGATTACCTGCCGCCCGATGCCTTGCTGGTCATCGACGAATCCCACGTCAGCGTGCCGCAGGTCGGCGCGATGTACAAAGGCGACCGCTCACGCAAGGAAACCCTGGTGGAATATGGCTTCCGTCTGCCATCGGCGCTGGATAACCGGCCGATGCGTTTCGACGAATGGGAGGCTATCAGTCCGCAGACCATCTTTGTTTCGGCCACGCCCGGCAACTACGAGGCCGAGCACGCCGGGCGCATCATCGAGCAGGTGGTGCGTCCTACCGGGCTGGTGGATCCGCAGGTCGAGATTCGTCCGGCGCTGACCCAGGTCGATGACCTGCTGTCGGAAATCAACAAGCGAGTGGCGCTGGAGGAGCGGGTGCTGGTGACCACGCTGACCAAACGCATGGCCGAAGACCTGACCGACTATCTGGGCGACCATGGCGTGCGGGTTCGCTATCTGCACTCGGACGTCGACACTGTGGAGCGGGTCGAGATCATCCGCGACCTGCGCCTGGGAGTGTTCGACGTGCTGGTGGGGATCAACCTGCTGCGGGAAGGTCTGGACATGCCGGAAGTGTCGCTGGTGGCGATTCTGGATGCCGACAAGGAAGGTTTCCTGCGCTCCGAACGCTCATTGATCCAGACCATTGGTCGGGCTGCACGTAACCTCAATGGCCGGGCGATTCTCTATGCCGACCGGATCACCGGATCCATGGAACGGGCGATTGGCGAGACCGAGCGGCGTCGCGACAAGCAGATTGCCCATAACCTGGCACATGGCATCACCCCCAAGGGTGTGGTCAAGGACGTGGCCGATATCATGGAAGGCGCAACGGTGCCCGGCTCGCGCAGCAAGAAGCGCAAAGGCATGGCCAAGGCTGCGGAAGAGAACGCCCGCTACGAAAACGAGCTGCGTTCGCCCAGTGAGATCACCAAGCGCATTCGCCAACTGGAAGAGAAGATGTACCAGTTGGCCCGCGATCTGGAGTTCGAGGCGGCGGCACAGATGCGCGACGAGATTGCCAAATTGCGTGAGCGGTTGCTGGCGGTCTGATTTGTTGCTTGTCGCGGGGCTGTCCGTGCAGGAGCGGATTTATCCGCGAAGCTTTCCCCACGCTGGAGCCACAAGGCTCCAGCCTGTTAATATTCCGGGCTTGATCGATCTATTTCGGAATTTTTCATGACCACCGTTCGCACTCGCATCGCGCCATCTCCCACTGGCGACCCTCACGTTGGCACGGCCTACATCGCGCTTTTCAACTATTGCTTTGCCAAGCAGCACGGTGGTGAGTTCATTCTGCGGATCGAAGATACCGATCAGTTGCGTTCGACCCGTGAGTCCGAGCAGCAGATTTTCGATGCGTTGCGCTGGCTGGGCATCGAGTGGAGCGAAGGTCCGGATGTAGGCGGGCCGCATGGTCCGTACCGGCAGAGCGAGCGGGGCGATATCTATCGGAAATACGCTCAGCAACTGGTCGAGCTCGGTCATGCCTTCCCGTGTTTCTGCACCGCCGAAGAGCTGGATCAGATGCGTGCCGAGCAAATGGCCAAGGGTGAGACGCCGCGTTATGACGGCCGCGCCCTGCTGCTATCCAGGGAAGAAGTGCAGCGTCGCCTGGAGGCCGGCGAGCCGCACGTGATCCGCATGAAAGTGCCGACCGAAGGCGTTTGCGTGGTCCCGGACATCCTGCGTGGCGAGGTGGAGATCCCGTGGGATCGGATGGACATGCAGGTGCTGATGAAGACCGATGGCCTGCCGACCTACTTCCTGGCCAACGTGGTCGATGACCATTTGATGGGCATCACCCACGTCCTGCGTGGCGAAGAGTGGCTGCCGTCCGCACCGAAACTGATCCTGCTCTACGAGTATTTCGGCTGGGACAAGCCGCAACTGTGCTACATGCCGCTGCTGCGTAACCCCGACAAGAGCAAGCTGTCCAAGCGCAAGAACCCGACTTCGGTGACGTTCTACGAGCGCATGGGCTTCATGCCTGAAGCGATGCTCAACTATCTGGGCCGCATGGGCTGGTCGATGCCGGACGAGCGCGAGAAGTTCTCGTTGCAGGAAATGGTCGATAACTTCGACCTGTCCCGTGTTTCCCTGGGCGGGCCGATCTTCGATATCGAGAAGCTGTCCTGGCTCAATGGTCAGTGGCTGCGCGAGTTGCCGGTCGAACAGTTCGCCAGCCGCGTGCAGAACTGGGCGCTGAATCCCGAGTACCTGATGAAGATCGCTCCACACGTTCAGGGCCGGGTCGAAACTTTCAGCCAGATCGCCCCCCTGGCCAGTTTCTTCTTCGCCGGTGGCGTTACCCCGGATGTGAAACTGTTCGAGCACAAGAAGCTGTCCGGCGATCAGGTTCGCCAGATGATGCAATTGATCCTGTGGAAGCTCGAATCCCTGCGTCAGTGGGAAAAGGAGCCGATTACCGCCTGTATCCAGGCCGTGGTCGATCATCTGGAGTTGAAGCTGCGCGATGCCATGCCGTTGATGTTTGCGGCGATTACCGGTCAGGCCAGCTCGGTGTCGGTGCTCGATGCGATGGAAATCCTCGGCCCGGACCTGACCCGTTTCCGTTTGCGTCAGGCCCTCGATCTGCTCGGTGGCGTGTCCAAGAAGGAAAACAAGGAGTGGGAAAAGCTGCTGGGCGCCATTGCCTGATGCAGTAGAGGATCGCTGTGCGTCTGCAGAACCGGGCGCACGGCGGTCGATTCGGCCTCGGTTTTATGGGGTCGCAGTGGTAAGTGTTTGTTATGTCGACGAAAAATTTTCAAAAATGTTGAAAATAAATTTGACAGGTCTGCTCCTCACGCTTAACATGCGCCCCGTCCACTGATGTGGGGCTATAGCTCAGCTGGGAGAGCGCCTGCATGGCATGCAGGAGGTCAGCGGTTCGATCCCGCTTAGCTCCACCAAATATAGAGTTTCAAGGTTCGGCTACATTGCCTTGAAACAGTATGATGACCGGATCCAGCACCGGTCATGTACTAAAGAAGGTTTTGTCCCCTTCGTCTAGTGGCCTAGGACACCGCCCTTTCACGGCGGTAACAGGGGTTCGAGTCCCCTAGGGGACGCCAGTTTCAAAGAGTGACGCCGCAAGGTTGATCTCCGCCGCGAGGCGATAAATCCGGGGCTATAGCTCAGCTGGGAGAGCGCCTGCATGGCATGCAGGAGGTCAGCGGTTCGATCCCGCTTAGCTCCACCAATTTTGCCAGGGTTCGCTGATAGCGAATCTGCTCGAAGGTTTTGCGTCCCCTTCGTCTAGTGGCCTAGGACACCGCCCTTTCACGGCGGTAACAGGGGTTCGAGTCCCCTAGGGGACGCCACGATTTCTCGCTCTGCGAGACCAAGGGTCATTCGATTATTGAATGGCCCTTTTGTTTTTTGGGCGCTTTTAATCTTCGCCCGCTCTTCTGCGCTGTCCTCTTTTTATTGCATGTCATTCGTCTGTCTTCGGCAGACGGGCAGGGTTGCGCTTGTCATTCAGGAACATGCGAATAATATTATCTGCGTAATTTCTGGAGGTCGGCATGACAGACAAAAAAGCGCAAACCCGTGAACGGATTCTGGATGCTGCCAGCGCGGCCTTGATCAGTCGTGGGCCGGAGCAGCCCAGCGTCAATGAGATCATGGGCGCTGCGGGGCTGACGGTGGGCGGCTTCTATTCGCACTTCGACAGCAAGGAAGCGCTGATGCTGGAAGCCTTCAATCGCTTGCTGAGCCAGCGCAGGTCTGCGATTGCGCAAATGGATGAGCAGTTGCCCTGTGATGAGCGTCGGGTCTTGCTGGCGGCGTTCTATCTGTCTCGCAAGCATCGCGATGCCACCGAGCATGCCTGCCCGTTACCCTCGACAGCCGCACAAATGCCGCACTTGCCCGAAGACTTTCAGGCGGTACTGGCCGAACATCTGGAATTGATGGTGGCGCAACTGTCATCGAGCCCGGAGGACGCGGACAAGGTGTTGGCGGATATGTCGCTGATGGTGGGCGGGCTGGTGCTGGCCCGGGCGCTGGGTTCCGGAGAGTTGTCGGACCGTGTGCTGCGCGCTGCCAAATCGGCGGTGGTTTAGCCAGACCCGGTTACACTGCCCCTGGTTGGAGCGAATTCATTCGCTCTTGCAGTTTGAATATTATTCAGGGCAACGGGAGCAAACATGGTCTGGGATCGGGCAACGCCTTTTGTGATTGACCTCAATGTGGCAGCAGAGGACATCGATGGCCTCGGACACGCCAATAATGCGGTGTATGTCACCTGGCTGGAGCGTTGCGCCTGGCGTCATTCGCAGCATCTGGGTCTTGATCTGAGCGAGTATCGGCGTCTGGATCGGGCGATGGCAGTGGTCCGGCACGAAATCGACTACCTGGCCAGCGCCTACGAAGCTGACGAACTGCAACTGGCTACCTGGATTGTCGACTGGGACAAGCGCCTGAAAATGACCCGCTGCTTCCAGCTCAAGCGTCCGGCCGACGGCCTGACCTTGCTGCGCGCGCAGACCACCTTTGTCTGTATCGAGCTGTCCACCGGCAAGCCCAAGCGCATGCCGGGCGAATTTATCGAGGGTTATGGCGCCGCCATGGCGGACGGCGTTCCAAATCCCGGCGCCGGGCAGTAAACTGCCGGACTTTTTTCGAGTGTGACCCATGCAAATTGCTCTGGCGCCCATGGAGGGGTTGGTCGACGACATCCTGCGTAACGTGCTGACCCGTGTCGGCGGCGTCGACTGGTGCGTGACCGAGTTCATCCGGGTGACCGAGCGGGTCATGCCTGCCGCCTATTTCTACAAGCTGGCTTCTGAACTGCACACCGATGCGAAGACGGCGGCCGGTGTGCCGTTGCATCTGCAGTTGCTGGGCTCCGACCCGGTCTGTCTGGCGGAAAATGCCGCTTTTGCCTGTGAGCTGGGTGCGCCGGTGCTGGATCTGAATTTCGGCTGTCCGGCCAAGACCGTCAATCGCTCCCGTGGTGGCGCGATCCTGCTCAAGGAGCCCGAGCTGCTGCACTCCATCGTCAGTCATGTGCGGCGTGCCGTGCCCAAGGCCATTCCGGTCACTGCCAAGATGCGCCTGGGTTACGATAATACCGATAACGCGCTGGATTGCGCCCGGGCGCT
Source organism: Pseudomonas cichorii (assembly GCF_003700275.1). Lineage (GTDB taxonomy): Bacteria > Pseudomonadota > Gammaproteobacteria > Pseudomonadales > Pseudomonadaceae > Aquipseudomonas > Aquipseudomonas cichorii_B. The sequence continues at coordinate 30,510 of NZ_RBRE01000084.1, forward strand.
GGTGGATGGCGGGGCAGAGCGGATCGTGGTGCATGCCCGGACCAAGGTCGATGGCTACAAGCCGCCTGCACATTGGGAATGGATTGCGCGGATTCAGGAAGTGGTCAAGGTTCCGGTGGTCGCCAATGGCGAGATCTGGACCGTCGACGACTGGCGGCGCTGCAAGGAAATCTGCGGCGCACGCGACATCATGATCGGCCGTGGCCTGGTCGCGCGTCCCGACCTTGCCCGGCAGATTGCTGCGGCCAATGCGGGTGAGGACGTGGTCGAGATGACCTGGGCCGAACTGCAGCCCATGTTGCGCACCTTCTGGAAGGATTGCCTGGCCAAGATGACGCTGATCCAGGCGCCGGGGCGTCTCAAGCAGTGGCTGGTGTTGCTGACCAAGAGTTACCCGGAGGCGGTGGTCATGTTCGATACCTTGCGCCGCGAAACGGACTGCGAGCGGATCAGCGCCCTGATCGGCTTTTCTCCCGACGAACGGTCGTCTGCGGAGTAAAAGCAGGCTCTTGAAATATGTCTGGCTGACCCTAGTTTGGTGGATAAGCGATACCGGATCCGGATCGCAGAATATTCATCTCACTGACTAGAGGAGACCTGTCATGACTACTTCATTTTCCCTGGCCCCACTCTTTCGTCATTCAGTGGGCTTCGACCGCTTCAATGACCTGTTCGAGTCCGCGGCCCGTAACGATGCAACCGGCAGCTATCCACCCTACAACGTGGAAAGACACGCCGACGATCACTACCGCATCGTGATTGCGGCGGCAGGCATGCAGGAAGAGGATTTCGAGCTGCAGATCGAGAAGGGCGTGCTGACCGTCAGCGCCGGCAAGCGTGGTGATGAAGTCGAAGGCATCACTTACCTGCATCAGGGCATCACGCGGCGCGAGTTCAAGCTGTCCTTCCGTCTGGCGGACCACATTGAAGTCAAGAGCGCCAGTCTCAGCCATGGCTTGTTGAATATCGATCTGTTGCGCCAGGTGCCTGAAGAAGCCAAGCCAAAACGCATTCCGATCAACCAGCAGAAGGTTCTGCAGCATTGAGAACCGCTCGGGAAGGCATCCACGGATGCCTTCCTGTCTTTTACTCCTCTGCCAGCGAGGGCTGGGGATGGTTTTGCGGCAATCTTCTTTCCCGGTGCAGCAAGGCCTCGAACTCACTGATCTTCACCGGTTCACTGAACAGATAGCCTTGATAGGTGTGGCAATCCAGTTGTTCGAGGAATGCCAGTTGCTCCACGGTCTCCACGCCTTCGGCAATCACATTCAGGTTGAGACTCTGGGCCATGGCCACGATGGCACGAATGATCTCGGCATCGTTGGGGTCGGTAGTGGCATCGTGTACGAACGACTGGTCGATCTTCAGCACATCCACCGGCAGGCGCTTGAGATAGGTCAGCGATGAATAACCGGTGCCGAAGTCATCCATGGCAAAGCTGACACCGATCTTTTTCAGGCGCAGCATCTTGGCGATGGTGTCGTCCAGGTTCTGGATGACAATGCCTTCGGTGATTTCCAGTTTGAGCATGGTGGCTGGCAGGCGATAGCGCTTGAGGCAGCTTTCCACCTGTTCGACAAAGTCGGTCTGGCGGAACTGCCGCGGGCTGATATTGACCCCCAGCAGAAATTCATTGAGCGGAATCAGCCCTTGCTGCAAGAGCTGGCCGCCGACCTTGCAGCCTTCTTCCAGCGCCCAGCCGCCCACTTCCAGGATCATCCCGCTTTCTTCGAGTATGTGAATGAACTGGGTCGGTGCCAGCAGGCCGTAATCGGAATGCTGCCAGCGCAGTAAGGCTTCGGCGCCAATGATCTTGCCGCTCAGGGTGTTGACCTGCGCCTGGTAGTACAGATGCAGCTCGTTGCGGGTCAGCGCCATGCGCAGGTCGTTTTCCATGCGCAGGCGCTGGCTGGCGGCTTTCTGCATGGAACGATGGAAAAGCTGTGCGGCATTGCGCCCCGAGTCCTTGGCGCGGTACAGCGCAATATCGGCGCGCTTGAGGATGTCGGCGGGGTTCGAGCCATGATCGGGAATCAACGCGATACCGATGCTGGGCGTCACTTGTAGCCGTTGCCGGTCAATGAACATGGGCTCGGCCAGCAGCTTGCGCAGGTTATTGGCCAGTTCCTGGACCTGAGTGGCGACTTCATGCCGGGTACCTTGCAGGTCGCCGACCAGCACCACGAATTCATCGCCTCCCAGGCGGGCGACGGTGTCTTCCAGGCGTACGCTGGCTTCCAGGCGGGCGGTGACGATGGTCAGCACGCAGTCGCCCATCGGATGGCCCAGCGAATCGTTGATGTGCTTGAAGTGGTCCAGATCCAGAAACAGCAGGGCGCCGCGCAGGTTGTCCTGCTTGAGCTGAACGAGCTGCTGGCTGAGCCTTTCCATGAGCATGGCGCGGTTGGGCAGGTTGGTCAGCGGGTCGTGATAGGCCAGATGCTGGACCTGTGCCTGGGCGTGTTTCAGCTGGCTGATGTCGCGTGCGGTCACCAGCAGGCAGGCGGTTGCATCCAGGGTGATGCATTCGGCCGAGACATCGAGCACCAGAGGGGTGCCATTCTTGTGGCGCCCGTTCATTTCCATATGATGGATCTGGCCAGCATCGCGCAGTTGCTCGACCAGTTGCTGGAGTTGGTCCGGCTCGACCCAGAGCCCGGCTTCATAGGCCGTGCGGCCCAGGACTTCCTGGCTGGTGAAGCCGGTGAGTCGACAGAAGCCGTCATTGACCTCTACATAACGACCTGATTCCAGCTCGGTGATGGTGATCGAGTCGGGACTTGAGTGAAAGGCCTTGGCGAATTTCTCCTCGCTAGCCAATAGCGCCGAGCGGGCATGCTGTTGAGTGATGTCCAGCAACGTGCCGGACAGTTTCAAGGGTGCGCCATTGTCATCCCGGTACAGTCGGGCGCGGCCTTCCAGCAGGCGCGGAGCGCCATTTTTCAGTTGCAGCCGGTAAGTGATGTTGAAGCTGTCGTGCTGGCTGTCGAGCATGGCCTGATAGGCCTGACGCATGCGGTTGCGTTCCTCGACCGGCACGTCAGTGAAAAAGATGTGCAAGGTGTCACGGAAGGGCTCGGCCTGCATCCCGTGCAGTTGGGCGGCCTGGGCCGAGGCATGCAGTATGTCGCTGGGAATATGCCAGTCCCAGGTGCCCATCTGTGCCGAGCCCAGCGCCAGCTCCAGACGGTCGCGCAGTTCTTTGAGGGTTTGATCCGCACTGAGGTGCGTCAGGTCCGAGGCAGATGCCTGACCGGCTAACAACGGAGAAGAGCTATCTGCTGGGATGGGCATTTGATCACGAGCCTTTAATGTATAAAGCCACTAAAACGATCGATTTACAGCATGCAACCCGTATATCAGGGTTCTGTTGTTCTGTCTCGGAAATAAACACTCGACCCGACATCCTGTCAGGCCTGGGCATCCAGCAGCGCCATGAACGCCCTGGCGGCATTCGACAGCGTGCGCTCGGTGTGCAGGATGTAGCCTAGCTGGCGATTGAGTTGCACGCCCGGTAATGGAATCCGTGCGACCTGTTCATCGAGCATGGTGCGCGGCAATACGCTCCAGGCCAGGCCGATGGAAACCATCATTTTTATGGTTTCCATATAGTTGGTGCTCATGGCGATATTGGGTTTGAGGCCCTGAGCCTCGCACAGGCCGCTGACGATGTGGTGGGTAAAGGTGTTGCCGCCGGGAAATACCGCCGGGTAGAGCACAATGTCTTCGAGTTTCATCGGCCCGCTGTTGGTCAGTGGGTGTTCGGGGGCCGCGACGAAGTCCAGCGGGTCGTCCCAGACCGGCACGGCGCGCACCAGTGCATGTGGCTGGGGCGCGAGGGTGATGACCGCCAGTTCGGCGCGGCCATGCAGGATTTCCTCGTAAGCCACTTCCGAATCCAGAAACTGGATGTCCAGAGCCACTTGCGGATAGGCGCGGGTGAACTCTCTCAATACAGGTGGCAAGCGGTGCAGGCCGATGTGGTGACTGGTGGCCAGGGTCAGGCGACCGCTGACTTCGCCGGTGAGGTTGGTCAGCGCTCGGCGGGTGTCATCCAGCACATTGAGAATCTGATAGGCGCGGGGCAAAAGTGCGCGGCCGGCTTCGGTCAGACTGACTTCGCGGCCCAGCCGATCAAACAGCCGGACGTTCAATTGCTGCTCAAGACCGGCAATGCGTTTGCTGATCGCGGGCTGGGTCAGGTGCAGATGTTCGCCTGCCCCCGAGAAGCTGCCGGTTTCGGCAATGGCGATAAAAGCGTTGAGGTTGGCAAGATCCATGGTCGGATTCCAGTTGGTTATCCAAAGCATAAAAATTATGAATTTGAGTTATTTAAGCATATTCCATAGCATTGACCGCACAAGCCAAGGGGTCATCGATGTCCGATTGCCCAAGGCATAGAAAAAGCTGATGAGGAAGTACGTCCGATGGCCGGCAAAACGCTCTACGACAAGCTCTGGGATTCGCATTTGGTCAAACAGCGCGACGATGGCTCTGCGCTGATCTACATCGACCGCCATATCATTCACGAAGTGACCTCGCCCCAGGCCTTTGAAGGCTTGCGTCTGGCCGGGCGCAAACCGTGGCGCATCGATTCGATCATTGCGACCCCGGACCACAACGTGCCGACCACCCCGGAACGCAAGGGCGGGATCGAGGCCATCGCAGACCAGGTTTCGCGCCTGCAGGTCCAGACCCTGGATGACAACTGCGACGAATATGGCATCACCGAATTCAAGATGAACGACCCGCGTCAGGGCATCGTTCACGTGGTCGGCCCGGAGCAGGGCGCAACCTTGCCGGGCATGAGCGTGGTCTGCGGCGACTCGCACACCTCGACCCACGGTGCATTTGGTGCGCTGGCCCACGGTATCGGCACTTCCGAGGTCGAGCACGTGCTGGCGACCCAGTGTCTGGTCGCCAAGAAAATGAAGAACATGCTGGTGTCGGTCGAAGGCCAGTTGCCATTTGGCGTGACGGCCAAGGACATCGTTCTGGCGGTGATCGGCAAGATCGGCACGGCTGGCGGTAACGGCTACGCCATCGAATTCGCCGGCAGCGCGATTCGCGACCTGTCCGTCGAAGGCCGCATGACCATCTGCAACATGTCCATCGAAGCGGGCGCTCGGGTCGGCATGGTGGCCACCGACGAAAAGACCGTCGAGTACGTCAAGGGCCGTCCGTTCTCGCCACAAGGCGCAGAGTGGGATCTGGCTGTCGAGGCCTGGAAGGATCTGGTTTCCGATGCCGACGCGGTGTTCGACAGCGTGGTCGAGCTGGATGCAGCGCAGATCAAGCCGCAGGTCAGTTGGGGCACTTCGCCTGAAATGGTCCTGGCCGTCGATCAGAACGTGCCTGATCCGGCTCAGGAAGCCGATCTGGTCAAGCGTGGCTCCATCGAGCGCGCCTTGAAGTACATGGGCCTGAAAGCCAATCAGCCGATCACCGATATCCAGCTGGATCGCGTGTTCATCGGTTCCTGCACCAACTCGCGCATCGAAGACTTGCGCGCCGCTGCGGACGTAGCAAAGGGCCGCAAGGTTGCCGCGACCGTCAAGCAGGCGATCGTGGTGCCGGGTTCAGGCCTGATCAAGGAACAGGCCGAGCTGGAAGGTCTGGACAAGATCTTCATCGAAGCCGGTTTTGAATGGCGTGAGCCGGGCTGTTCGATGTGCCTGGCGATGAACCCGGATCGCCTGGGTTCCGGCGAGCATTGCGCTTCTACCTCGAACCGTAACTTCGAGGGTCGTCAAGGCGCCGGTGGTCGTACTCACCTGGTCAGCCCGGCGATGGCGGCAGCGGCAGCGGTCAATGGCCGTTTCATCGATGTCCGTGACTTGATCCAGCACTAAGGAGCCCAGCATGAAAGCGTTTACCCAGCACAACGGCCTTGTCGCTCCTCTGGATCGTGCCAACGTCGACACCGACCAGATCATTCCCAAGCAGTTTCTCAAGTCGATCAAGCGCACGGGTTTTGGCCCGAACCTGTTCGATGAGTGGCGTTACCTGGATGTGGGCCAGCCTTATCAGGACAACTCCAAGCGTCCGCTGAACACCGACTTCGTGCTCAACCATGAGCGTTATCAAGGTGCCAGCGTGCTGTTGGCCCGTGAGAACTTCGGTTGCGGTTCGAGCCGCGAGCACGCGCCATGGGCGCTGGAAGAGTATGGCTTCTGCGCGATCATCGCCCCGAGCTATGCCGATATCTTCTTCAACAACAGCTTCAAGAACGGCCTGCTGCCGATCATTCTGGCCGAAGATGAAGTCGATCAACTGTTCAAGCAGGTTGAAGCAAACCCTGGCTACCAGTTGAGCATCGATTTGCAGGCGCAGACCGTGACCCGTCCCGACGGCAAGGTCCTGAGCTTCGAGATCGACGCATTTCGCAAGCACTGCCTGCTCAACGGTCTGGACGATATCGGCCTGACCCTGGTGGACAGCGATGCCATCGCCGCCTTCGAGAGCAAGCACCGCGCCAGCCAGCCGTGGTTGTTCCGCGGCTGATCCGGACACAGGATGAATTCGCTCCCACACAGGCTGTGCGGGAACGAATTCATTCGCGAACAACCTGCCAGGCAAGGAAACGACATGACAAGCTCTGCCCACACTCAAGTCGTACAACGCCAGTTCGGTGAACAAGCTGCCGCCTATCTGAACAGCGCAGTACATGCGCAAGGCGTCGAGTTCGCGCTATTGCAGGCCGAAGTGGCCGGGCATGGCGATGCCCGTGTACTGGATCTGGGCTGTGGCGCGGGGCATGTAAGTTTCAGTGTCGCCCAGGCGGTTGGCGAAGTGGTAGCTTACGACCTCTCGCAGCAGATGCTGGATGTGGTAAACGCCGCGGCTTCCGAAAGAAATCTGGGCAACATCCGTACTGTCCGGGGCGCCGCCGAGCGCCTGCCGTTCGGGGATGGCGAGTTCGACTTCGTGTTCAGTCGCTACTCGGCTCATCACTGGAGCGATCTGGCGCTGGCCCTGCGCGAAGTGCGCCGGGTTCTGAAACCGGGTGGTGTGGCAGCGTTCATCGATGTGATGTCGCCGGGCAGTCCGTTGCTGGATACGCACCTGCAAACGGTCGAAGTGCTGCGCGATACCAGCCATGTGCGCAATTATTCGGCTGCCGAGTGGCTGCATCAGGTCAGCGATGCGGGTTTGTTCACGCGCGGTCACACGCGCCAGCGTTTGCGCCTGGAATACAGTTCCTGGGTCGAGCGCATGCGTACGCCGCACACGTTGCGTACGGCGATTCGTGAGTTGCAGCAGGCGATGGGGGCCGAGGTTCGCGAGTATTTCGAGATTGCCGAAGATGGTTCGTTCAGTACCGATGTCCTGGTGCTCTGGGCGCAGCGATAAGTTTTTTGCCGTATCAAGCGTTATATACAGGTGCTGTTCGAGGCGCCGATGCACAAAATTGAGGATGTTATGAGCAAGCAGATTCTGATTCTCCCAGGTGACGGCATTGGTCCGGAAATCATGACCGAAGCGGTCAAGGTGCTGGAAGTTGCCAATGAGAAGTATCAACTGGGCTTTGAGCTGAGCCACGACGTGATCGGCGGCGCTGCCATCGACAAGCATGGCGTGCCACTGGCTGACGAAACCCTGGAGCGTGCCCGTGCTGCCGACGCAGTATTGCTGGGTGCCGTGGGTGGTCCGAAATGGGACGCCATCGAGCGTGACATTCGCCCTGAGCGCGGTCTGCTGAAGATTCGCTCGCAACTGGGCCTGTTCGGCAACCTGCGTCCGGCGATTCTGTACCCGCAACTGGCCGATGCTTCGAGCCTGAAGCCGGAAATCGTCGCGGGCCTGGATATCCTCATCGTTCGCGAACTGACCGGTGGCATCTATTTCGGTGCGCCACGCGGTACTCGCGAGCTGGAAAACGGCGAGCGCCAGTCCTACGATACCCTGCCGTATAGCGAGAGCGAGATTCGCCGTATTGCCCGTGTCGGTTTCGACATGGCCATGGTGCGTGGCAAGAAACTGTGCTCTGTGGACAAGGCCAACGTCCTGGCCTCCAGCCAGCTGTGGCGTGAAGTGGTCGAGCAGGTCGCCAGGGACTACCCTGAAGTCGAACTGAGCCACATGTACGTCGACAACGCCGCCATGCAACTGGTGCGTGCGCCCAAGCAGTTCGACGTGATCGTGACCGACAACATGTTCGGCGACATTCTGTCCGACGAAGCCTCGATGTTGACCGGTTCCATCGGCATGCTGCCGTCGGCCTCGCTGGATGCCCACAACAAGGGCATGTACGAGCCTTGCCACGGTTCGGCGCCGGATATCGCCGGTCAGGGCATTGCCAACCCGCTGGCGACCATCCTGTCGGTATCGATGATGCTGCGTTACAGCTTCAACCTGACCGCTGCCGCCGATGCCATCGAACAGGCTGTCAGTCTGGTTCTGGATCAGGGTTTGCGCACCGGCGACATCTGGTCGGCCGGTAACGTCAAGGTCGGTACGCAGGAAATGGGCGATGCAGTAGTCGCCGCGCTGCGGAATCTGTAATCTCTCTGGCCCGCTGCCTGCTGTGCATGCCACATGCACGGCAGCGGTCCCACTTTTATTCAAGGTGTAGTTGCGATGAAACGTGTAGGTCTTATCGGTTGGCGTGGCATGGTCGGTTCCGTGCTCATGCAGCGGATGCGGGAAGAGCAGGACTTCGATCTCATTGAGCCGGTGTTCTTCACTACCTCCAATGTCGGTGGCCAGGCTCCGTCGGTAGGCAAGGATGTTGCGCCTCTGAAGGATGCCTACAGCATCGACGAACTGAAAACCCTCGACGTGGTTCTGACCTGTCAGGGCGGCGACTACACCAACGAGGTGTTCCCCAAGCTGCGCGAAGCGGGCTGGCAGGGCTACTGGATCGATGCGGCTTCCAGCCTGCGCATGCAGGATGATGCGGTGATCGTGCTGGATCCGGTGAACCGCAAGGTCATCGACCAGCAACTGGACGCTGGCACCAAGAACTACATCGGCGGCAACTGCACCGTCAGCCTGATGCTGATGGGCCTGGGCGGCCTGTTCGAGGCCGGTCTGGTCGAGTGGATGAACGCCATGACCTATCAGGCGGCTTCCGGTGCCGGCGCGCAGAACATGCGTGAGCTGATCAAGCAGATGGGCACTGTGCATTCGTCGGTCGCCGATGACCTGGCCAATCCAGCCAGCGCCATCCTCGACATCGACCGCAAGGTCGCCGAAGCCATGCGCAGCGATGCCTTCCCGACCGAGAACTTCGGTGTGCCACTGGCTGGCAGCCTGATTCCGTGGATCGACAAGGAATTGCCGAACGGCCAGAGCCGCGAAGAGTGGAAAGGCCAGGCCGAGACCAACAAGATTCTGGGTCGCTTCAAGAGCCCGATTCCGGTCGACGGCATCTGCGTGCGCATCGGTGCCATGCGTTGCCACAGCCAGGCACTGACCATCAAGCTGAACAAGGATGTGCCGATTGCCGACATCGAAGGTTTGATCAGCCAGCACAACCCTTGGGTCAAGCTGGTCCCGAACCACCGCGAAGCCAGCATCCAGGAACTGAGCCCGACTGCCGTAACCGGCACCATGAGCGTTCCGGTTGGCCGTCTGCGCAAGCTGAACATGGGTTCGCAATATCTGGGCGCGTTCACCGTGGGCGACCAGTTGCTGTGGGGGGCGGCCGAGCCGTTGCGCCGCATGCTGCGGATTCTGCTGGAGCGTTGATGCGCTGCCGTCTATATACGCTGTAGTCTATAAAAGGAACGCCCCATTTTCGGGGCGTTTTTTTATGGGTGCGATTCAGGGCGCGGTCCGGGTTTCGACACCGGCAGTGACTCTGCGGCTCCAGACCTTGCCCAGTTCGATGCCTGGCAGCTCGATATAGCGGTAGGTCAGTGTCGAGAGCAGCAATACCGCTGCCAGGCTGAGTGCAATGAGCAGGTTGTCCAGCAACAGGCTCCGGGTGTGAATGTAGCGGACGGCGACGTCGGAGAACTCGCCGGGGACATCGAGCACCAGTGGCTGGCCGGTGATCTTGCCGAGCAATAGCAGGCTTGTCGTCACCACGAACAGAACAATGGTGTGGGTCATGTAGATCGAGAAGGACAGCGTGCCGGCCCATCTGAACGGGCGCGAGCACAGTCCGCGCGAGATCCCGCCTGCCTCGAAGGCAAACAGGCCGATAACCCAGCAGAACAGCAGGCTCAGGGAGATGTTCTGTGACGGGCCGCTGTAGGTGATGGCCATATACACCGCCAGCAGGCTCGCGGCTTCCAGCAAGGTTGCCCGGCCCTTGTGCATCTGAAAGGCTTTGCATCGCGCATACAGCCGATACGTCATGGTGCCGCTGAAAAAGCATCCCAGGCCGGTCAGAGCGCCCTCGTTGAACAGGTTGCTGTTGAAGTACAGCGCAGCGAAAGCCAGCAGTGCAATGGCGGCAAATATCTGCCGCGACAGTCCCGGCAACACGGCCGCAATCAGCGCAAAGAGCAGATACAGGTAAAACTCGACGCTGATGCTCCACGACGGGAAGTTGAACGACAACTGACTGACACCGGGCCACCAGGATTGCAGCAACAGCAGGTTAGGCAGGATTTCTGCCGCTGACCGGGTACCGGTAAAACTCCCCGCCGCAAACTGGATGCCGCGCTGTTCGGCAACCATCTTCAGAAGCTCGAACAACAAGGCTATCAGCAAGGTCGCCAGGTGCAGTGGGTACAGGCGGCAGATCCGCGCAATCACAAAGCGCTTGAGCTGTGCGGCGCTGCCCAGTCGCTCGGCATAGATGTGATACAGCACAAAGCCGCTGAGCACGAAGAAGAAATTCACCAGGTAGTGGGCGTGCCGGAAAAATGCCAGTTCAGTGATGCTTTGCGTGGCATGAAAGTGATGCAGAACCACCGCAAGGGCGCACAGCCCGCGAAAACTGTCGAGCACGAGAAATCGCTTCATGGCATGGATTCCCTGAAGAAGATGTAGGGCTGCAAACGGCGCAGAGAGGTAGTTGAAGCGAGGAGGGCGACGGCCACGTTACCACCACGGCAAGTCTGGCCGCGCGGGGGCGGTAGCGTTGTCGTGGTTTTTGAGGCGGGTCATTCAACGGTAGCGTATTTCCAGGATGGAGCACGGATTTAATAAATCCCTATATATGGGATTAAAAATTACATATTGAGATTTTCTGGTCGATGGGCTTATAGTCCGCCTCGCACTCACTTTTAAAAAAACAACAGGTGAAGCGATGACGGCGCAATTGATCGCGCTCGATTGGGGGACAACCTCACTTCGTGCTTATCGACTTGGCGAACAAGGCCAGGTCCTGGAACAACGCTCCTTGAGCGCAGGCATCATGCAATTGCCGGATACGCCCCGGCTGATCGCGGGTGAGCTGTGCAGCAATGGTTTCGAGCTGGCCTTTGATCAGGCCTGCGGCGACTGGCTCGATGCGCAGCCGGAATTGCCGGTGATTGCCTGCGGCATGGTCGGCAGCGCCCAGGGCTGGCGCGAGGCGGTGTATCGCGAAACTCCGGCCAGCGTCCATGAGCTGAGCGCAGCCTTGCAGAGCGTCCGCAGCCTGCGTGGCGTCGATATCCATATCATTCCCGGCATATTGCAGCGCTCGACCCTGCCTAACGTGATGCGTGGCGAGGAAACCCAGGTGCTCGGCGTACTTGCCTCACTTGATGCCGAATCCAGCCAGCGGCCGCTGCTGATCGGCCTGCCCGGCAGCCACTCCAAATGGGTGCATGTGATCGAAGGACGCATTGTCCACTTCGACACCTTCATGACCGGTGAGGTATACGCGGCCCTGTGCGCTCACACCATTCTCGGGCGCACCATGCAGCGCAATGAAAGCTTCGACACCGGTGCCTTTGACTGCGGAATGTCCATTGCGCTGTCTGCGGAGGGGGTGAGCGGTCTGCTTTCGACCATTTTCAGTTCCCGGACTCTGGGGCTGACCGGCCAGCTCGAAGCCAGCGCCCAGCCTGACTATCTGTCCGGTCTGCTGATCGGGCATGAGCTGGAAGCCTTGACCCGAATTCAGCAAAAGACGCTTGAGCAACTGCCTGCCGTGATTCTGATCGGCAGCGACTCGCTCTGCGCGCGTTACACACGCGGCCTGACGGCCTGCGGTTTCGATCAGGTGACGACCGCCGTGCAGGCCACCGAGCGTGGCCTGTGGCAAGTGGCTGTTCAGGCTGGCTTGCTCGCGTCCTGACTTTCAACAGATCACTCAGAGGTGTGAAATGCTCAAACAAGCACTGAAGGAAAACGGGCTGGTCGCGATTCTGCGCGGACTGCGTCCCGAAGAAGCGCCAGCGATTGGTGATGTCTTGTATCAGGCCGGTTTCCGGGTGATCGAGGTGCCGCTCAACTCGCCGCAGCCCTATGACAGCATCACTTTGCTGCGCCAGAGCCTACCCGCCGATTGCCTGATTGGCGCCGGCACCGTGTTGACCCCGGAACAGGTGACTCAGGTCAAGGACGCGGGCGGCCAGGTCATTGTCATGCCGCACAGCGATGTCAAGGTCCTGCGTGCGGCCAAGGCCGCCGGTCTGTTCCTGTCGCCGGGCGTGGCCACCCCGACCGAAGCCTTCGCCGCCCTGGCCGAAGGTGCCGATGTGCTCAAGCTGTTCCCCGCCGAGCAGATGTCGCCGGCGGTGGTCAAGGCCTGGCTGGCAGTGCTGCCTGCCGGAACGGTGCTGCTGCCGGTCGGCGGTATTACCCCGGACAACATGCAGGTCTTTATCGATGCCGGGGTCAAGGGCTTTGGCCTGGGCTCCGGGCTGTTCAAGCCGGGCATGAGCGTCGCGGATGTCGAGCAGCGCGCCAAGGCCTATGTCAGTGCATGGCGTGAACTGGCCACTCACTGAGCCCTCATTGATCTGCGCGGCGAGCGCCTCTTCCCATACCTATAAGAGAAATTGCACACATGAAAATCACCAAGCTCACGACCTTTATCGTTCCTCCACGCTGGTGCTTCCTGAAAGTCGAAACCGATGACGGTGTCGTCGGCTGGGGCGAGCCGGTTGTCGAAGGTCGCGCCCATACCGTCGCCGCAGCCGTGGAAGAGCTGTCGGATTATCTGATCGGCAAGGACCCGCGCAATATCGAGGATATCTGGACGGTGCTGTACCGCGGCGGTTTCTACCGTGGCGGGGCGGTGCACATGAGTGCGCTGGCGGGTATCGATCAGGCGCTGTGGGATATCAAGGGCAAGGCGCTGGGTGTGTCTGTCAGTGATCTGCTGGGCGGTCAGGTGCGCGACAAGATCCGCGTCTACTCCTGGATTGGCGGCGACCGGCCAGCCGATACTGCCCGCGCTGCCAAGGAAGCGGTGGCCCGCGGGTTCACGGCGGTGAAAATGAACGGCACCGAAGAGCTGCAGTTTCTCGACACCTTCGACAAGGTCGACCTGGCGCTGGCCAACGTGGCTGCCGTGCGCGATGCGGTCGGGCCGAATGTCGGGATTGGCGTGGACTTTCATGGCCGGGTCCACAAACCCATGGCCAAGGTGCTGATGAAAGAGCTGGACCCCTACAAGCTGATGTTCATCGAAGAGCCGGTGCTCAGCGAGAACTATGAAGCGCTCAAGGAACTGGCACCGCTGACCAGTACGCCTATCGCCCTGGGCGAGCGGCTGTTCTCGCGCTGGGACTTCAAGCGAGTCTTGAGCGAGGGCTACGTTGATATCATCCAGCCGGATGCTTCCCACGCTGGCGGTATTACCGAAACCCGCAAGATTGCCAATATGGCTGAAGCCTACGACGTGGCGCTGGCGCTGCATTGCCCGCTGGGGCCGATTGCGCTGGCGGCCTGCCTGCAACTGGATGCGGTCTGTTACAACGCTTTCATCCAGGAACAGAGCCTGGGCATTCACTACAACGAAAGCAATGACCTGCTGGACTATGTGAAACACCCTGAAGTGTTCGACTACGACAAGGGCATGGTCAAGATCCCCAACGGGCCGGGCCTGGGGATCGAGATCAATGAAGAGTATGTGAAGGAGCGTGCAGCCATCGGCCATCGCTGGCGCAACCCGATCTGGCGACATGCCGATGGCAGCTTTGCCGAATGGTGACAGGCGCCTGAAGGATCGTGCCCGCGCAAGGCCGTGGGCACGATCTGCATTGCTGAATACCCAGTCCTCACATAACTCCAACAAGAGGCAATCTTCATGCAAACCCGCACACTCGAAGGGGCGGCGTCTCTGGTTACGCCGACCCGCAAGCGTTTTTTCATCATGGTGCTGCTGTTCATCACAGTGGTGATCAACTATCTGGATCGCAGCAACCTGTCGATTGCCGCGCCGGCCCTGACCAGCGACCTGGGCATCGATCCGGTTCACGTCGGTCTGATCTTCTCCGCCTTCGGCTGGACTTACGCGGCCATGCAGCTTCCGGGCGGCTGGCTGGTGGATCGTGTTCCACCGCGCATTCTGTATACCGCCGCGCTGCTGCTGTGGTCGCTGGCCACCATCATGCTGGGCTTCGCCGCGAGCTTCATTGCCCTGTTCGTCCTGCGCATGGCGGTGGGGGCCCTGGAAGCCCCTGCCTACCCGATCAACAGCCGCGTGGTCACCACCTGGTTTCCCGAGCGTGAGCGGGCCACGGCCATCGGTTTCTATACCTCGGGCCAGTTTGTCGGGCTGGCGTTCCTGACCCCGGTCCTGGCCTGGCTGCAGGCGCATTACGGTTGGCATATGGTGTTTGTCGTGACCGGTGGCGTCGGTGTGATCTGGGCCGCGATCTGGTACATGGTCTATCGCGAGCCACGTGATTTCAAAGGCATCAACAAGGAAGAGATCGACCTGATTCGCGAGGGCGGCGGGCTGGTGGATATCCAGGTCGACACCGAAAAGCAGAAGCGTGGCTTCAGTTGGCAGGATCTGGGCATTGTGCTGAGCAAGCGCAAGTTGTGGGGCATCTATCTCGGCCAGTTCTGTCTCAACTCGACCCTGTGGTTCTTCCTGACCTGGTTCCCGACTTATCTGGTCAAGTACCGCGGCATGGACTTCATCAAGTCCGGATTGCTGGCTTCCTTGCCGTTTCTGGCGGCCTTTGTCGGCGTGCTGTGCTCGGGATTCTTCTCCGACTGGCTGATCCGTCGCGGGCATAGCATCGGTCTGGCGCGCAAGTTGCCGATCATTGCCGGTCTGCTGATCTCGACCTCGATCATCGGTGCCAACTATGTGGAATCCACGCCCCTGGTGATCGCCTTCCTGGCCCTGGCGTTCTTTGGCAACGGCCTGGCTTCGATCACCTGGTCACTGGTGTCGACCCTGGCACCGGCGCGTTTGCTGGGGCTGACCGGCGGCACCTTCAACTTCATCGGCAACCTGGCGGCCATCGCGACGCCAATCGTGATCGGCTTCCTGGCGTCGGGCGATTCCTTTGCACCGGCCATCACCTATATCGCCGGATTGGCGCTGCTGGGTGCGCTGTCCTACATCCTGTTGGTGGGCAAGGTGGAACGTATCGAGTTGTGATCGCTGGCATGCAGCAGGGCTGGCGACGATAATGCCGCCAGCTTTCCGATCTGATAAGGGCTGATATGCACAATGATCCCCTCACGCCGGTGAGCGCTACCGGTAAAGACAGCGCGCCGACCGGGACCCAGACTCTGTTGCGTGGTCTGGCGGTGGTGCAGGCGGTGGCCAGTGGCGCCAGGGACCTGAAAGCGATTTCCGCCCTGATCGGCACCACGCGCAGCACGACTCACCGGCTGGTCAGTTGCCTGGTCGAAGAGCGTTATCTGCGGGTGCTTCCCCAAGTGGGTTATCTGTTGGGGTCGCGTTTGATCGAGCTGGGGTTTCAGGCTCGTGAAGAGGTGCCATTGGCCATTCTGGCCCGGCCTTATCTGGATGAGTTGTCGGAACTGACCGGCGATACGGTGCATCTGGCGATTCGCGACGGTGACGAAGTGCTTTACCTGCACAAGAATCCGGGCCGCAACGGACCGGAAATGCGCTCCCGGGTCGGGCATCGCATGCCGCTGGTGCGCACGGGGATAGGCAAGGCGCTGTTGCTGGACAGTCAGGAACCCGAGTGGCAGAGGCTGTATGAAATCAGCCTGCCGATCAGCGGGAAAAATCCGCTATGGCCTGCGCACGAGCAGCAGACCTGGGAGCAGTTACGCCAGCGCAGGCAAGAGTATGTGCAGGGCGGTTATGCGTTCGATCTGGAAGACAACGAACCGTCGATTCGCTGTGTAGCAGCGCCGGTTCGCGATGCGGGTAAACAGATAGTCGCCGGTATCAGCATTGCCAGCACCGTCCCGTACATGCCGCTGGAGAAAATGGCCGAACTGGTGCCGATCATCAAACAGGCAGCGGCGAGGTTGTCGGCGGAGCTTGGTGGGTAGTTCAACTGTGTGGGAGCGGGTTTATCCGCGAGGCCTTTTCGCGAATGAGCGGAGCGCCGCCCGATTCGCTCCCACACAAACATCAGGCCTGCAGCGTCGCCATATCAATCACGAAGCGGTACTTCACATCACCCGCCAGCATGCGCTCGTAAGCCTGGTTGATATTGCGGATATCGAGCATTTCGATATCACAGGTAATGTCATTTTCTGCGCAGAAGTCCAGAACCTCCTGGGTTTCTGCGATCCCGCCGATCAACGAACCGGCAATCACGCGGCGTTTCATGACCAGATTGGCTGCATGCACAGGCGGCTCGACGGGTTCAATGAGGCCGACCAGAATATGCACGCCGTCGAAGCTCAGGGTTTCCAGGTAGGGGTTCAGGTCGTGCTGTACCGGAATGGTGTCCAGCAGGAAGTCGAAGCGACCTGCAGCGGCCTGCATCTGTTCGGCGTCGGTGGAGACGATCACGTGATCGGCACCCTGGCGGCGTGCTTCCTGGGCTTTTGAAGCCGAGCGGGTGAAGAGGGTGACTTCTGCGCCCATGGCCTTGGCGAACTTGATGCCCATGTGGCCCAGGCCACCCATGCCGAGCACGCCGACTTTATCGCCAGCCTTGACGCCATAATGCTTGAGCGGCGAATAGGTGGTGATCCCGGCGCAGAGAATCGGAGCGGCAGCCGCCAGGTCAAGTTTCTCCGGGATGCGAACCACGAAGTTCTCGCTGACGACGATGCTGCTGGAATAGCCGCCCATGGTGTTGCTGCCGTCCACCCGGTCAGGCGTGGCGTAGGTCATGGTCGGTCCTTCCAGGCAGTACTGTTCCAGATCCGCCTGGCAGGCCGAACACTGCTGGCAGGAGTCGACCATGCAGCCGACACCGACCAGGTCGCCGACCTTGTATTTGCTGGCATTCGGGCCGGTTGCGGTGACCTTGCCGACGATCTCGTGACCGGGCATCAGCGGGTAGACAGCAATGCCCCATTCGTTGCGCGCCTGGTGGATATCGGAGTGGCAGACGCCGCAGTAGAGGATTTCAATGGCAACGTCGTCGGCGCGCAGGCTGCGACGTTCAAAGCTCATGGGGGCGAGGGGGGCGGTTGCTGACTGGGCGGCGTAGCCGATGGCTGTGTACATGATGTTCCTCGCTGATCAAGGTTGAATAATGGCCGCTATTTTCCCCGTCACGGCCTGTGAAGGCCATGAACATTCCTCCGCGAGTCATGCCTATTCCTCTGGATCTTGTCGGCGAGTCAGCCTTGAGTGGCTTATATCTGCGATGATGGGCATGTCTGATTCTCTGCCCGGTGTTCCATGTCGTTACCCCATCGCTCTGATGCCAATGTCGTCCTTGCTTCCCTGATCAAGCCGCTGGCCACACGTCCCGGATTCGTCTCGACGTTGTTGCCGGAGGTCAAGGTCGTTTCGTGTTATGAGTATGTCGCCAGCAGCCCGCAGATCTATGAGCCGAGCCTGATGATCGTCGCGCAGGGCGGCAAGCTGGCCAGCCTGGGCTCGCGTACCCTGGATTACGGTGCCGGGCATTATCTGGTGCAGGCGCTTTCGGTGCCGTTCATGTGCGAAACCTTCGCTACGCCACAAGCGCCATTGTTGGGCGTTTCGGTGGCCATCGACCGGATCATGCTGGGCGAACTGGTGCAGTTGATGGGGCCGGTGCCGGATCATCTCGTCAAAGCGCAAACGCCCGAATCCATGACCTCGGCAGTGCTGGATGCGCCGATGCGCGAGAGTGTCGAGCGCTTGTTGCGTTGCCTGCAGGATCCGCTGGATTGTCATGTGATGGGTCAGTCGCGGCTGCGTGAAGTGCTTTATGCCGCGCTGCGTGGTCCGCAGGCGGGTGTGTTGCGGGCGCTGGTTGCGCAACAGAGTCATTTTGCGAGAGTTGCGGCTTCTCTGGCCTATCTGCACACCCATTACGCCGAGCCGCTGAATATCGATATTCTGGCGCGTCAGGCAAACATGAGTGCTTCGACTTTCCATGAGCACTTCAAACGCAGCACTTTATTGTCGCCGGTGCAGTACCTCAAGCGCGTACGCCTGCTCAAGGCCCAGCATATGCTGGTCGCACAAGGCATGAGCGTGGCGCAGGTGGCGCACTGTGTCGGTTACCAGAGCACTTCGCAGTTCAGTCGCGAATACAAGCGCTACTTCGAGCGCAATCCGGGCGAAGAGAGCAGCTACCTGCGTATTCCAGCCTGAATCCCGCCCACGAAAAAGCCCGGCGAACCGGGCTTCTCTTGCAACTTGCAGCTTGTCCAGACTACATGTTCGGATAAGTCGGACCGCCAGCACCTTCCGGCGCCACCCAGGTGATGTTCTGCGCAGGATCCTTGATGTCACAGGTCTTGCAGTGCACACAGTTCTGGGCGTTGATCTGGAAGCGTTTCTCGCCATCTTCCTGGGTAATCACTTCATAGACGCCTGCCGGGCAGTAGCGCTGCGCGGGTTCGTCATAAAGTGGCAGGTTACTGGTGATCGGGATGCTCGGATCGGCCAGCTTCAGGTGGCAAGGCTGTTCTTCTTCATGGTTGGTGCTGGAGAGGAACACCGAACTGAGCTTGTCGAAGCTGAGTTTGCCGTCCGGTTTCGGATATTCGATCTTCGTCGAGTCGGCCGCCAGCTTGAGGCAGGCATAATCCGGCGTGGTGTCGCGCAGGGTGAACGGGATCTTGCCGCCGAAAATGTTCTGGTCGATGAAGTTGAATGCACCGCCCATGAGCGTGCCGTACTTGTGCAGCGCCGCGCCGAAGTTACGGCTGGCGAACAGCTCTTCATGCAGCCAACTGGCCTTGAAGGCGTCGACGTAAGTGTTCAGTACATCACCGCCTTCCTTGCCGGCGAACAGTGCGTCGGCCACCGCTTCCGCCGCGAGCATGCCGGATTTCATGGCGGTGTGGCTGCCCTTGATCTTGGCGAAGTTCAGGGTGCCCAGATCGCAGCCGATCAGTGCGCCGCCAGGGAATACCATTTTCGGCAGCGAGTTCAGGCCGCCCTTGCAGATGGCGCGGGCGCCATAGCTGATGCGTTTGCCGCCTTCCAGGTATTGCTTGATGACCGGGTGGTGCTTGTAGCGCTGGAATTCGTCGAACGGCGACAGGTAAGGGTTGCTGTAGGACAGGTCGACGATCAGGCCAACTACTACCTGATTGTTTTCCAGGTGATACAGGAAGGAACCGCCCATGTTCTGGTCGTCCAGCGGCCAGCCGGCAGTGTGGACCACCAGGCCTTGTTCGTGCTTCGCCGGATCGACTTCCCAGATTTCCTTGAGGCCGATGCCGTAATGCTGGGCATCGGCTTCGCTGTCGAGGTTGAAGCGCTTGATCAGTTGCTTGCCGATATGGCCACGGCAGCCTTCGGCGAACAGCGTGTACTTGCCGCGCAGTTCCATGCCTGGGGTGTACAGGCCCTCTTTTGGATTGCCTTCGCGGTCAACGCCCAGGTCGCCGGTGATGATCCCGCGTACTACGCCGTTTTCGTCGAACAGGGCTTCCTGCGCGGCAAAACCTGGGTAGATCTCGACACCGAGGTTTTCGGCCTGCTGGGCGAGCCAGCGGCACAGGTTGCCCAGGGAAATGATGTAGTTGCCCTGGTTGTGCATGGTCTTGGGCACGAACAGGTCGGGGACTTTCACCGATTTTTCGGCACTGCGCAGCATATAGATGTCATCACGCTTGACCGGCGTGTTGAGTGGCGCGCCAAGTTCCTGCCAGTTCGGGAAGAGTTCGTTCAGGGCACGAGGTTCAAATACCGCGCCGGACAGAATGTGAGCGCCGACTTCGGAGCCTTTTTCCACCACGCAGACGCTGATTTCCTGGCCCGCTTCGGCAGCCTTCTGTTTAAGGCGGCACGCGGCAGAAAGCCCGGAAGGGCCGGCTCCGACGATGACGACGTCGAATTCCATGTATTCGCGTTCCACAGGCTATCTCCTACTCTCAAGGCTCACGGTATTTTTTTATATGAAGCGTACAAACCGACGTGCGGGGCTTGGAATGCCTGCCCGTCTTTTAAAGGAGTGCATTATATCTACACCACTTTGCAGGTCCAATACAAACGTTTGTTTGAATTGGCCGCAGGCCAGATAAAACATAGACGCGAGACTCGGGACTGGCCGATCTGTCGTATTGACCGGAAAAGGCGTTGCGGTCAAGATACGGGCGGTTTTGCGCTTGCCGTAGGCTGAAACGAGGTTCGAGAAACCTCTGAAAAGGCATCAGGTGAGCGCAGTGCAGGCAGTCCGGCCAGCGCGCGCGGCGCATTTTACACACCCCTGAGGCAATTTATGGGTGTGATCTGGCCTTGAGTACGGTTTTTTGGCGGTTTTTCGGCAAATAACCCCGATGCCTGCACTGAAGCGATTGCTTGTTGAGGACACACATATCGATCGTCTGGTCATGCCGGGCGACTTTCTTTTCACCGGAGAGTGAGGAATCCATGAAGGTTCTTGTAGCTGTCAAACGAGTGGTCGACTACAACGTCAAGGTTCGCGTCAAGGCGGACAACTCCGGCGTCGATCTTGCCAACGTCAAAATGTCCATGAATCCCTTCTGCGAAATCGCTGTGGAAGAAGCCGTACGCCTGAAGGAAAAGGGCGTGGCGAGCGAGATCGTCGTCGTGACCATCGGCCCGTCCACCGCTCAGGAGCAATTGCGTACTGCCCTGGCGCTGGGTGCCGATCGTGCCGTGCTGGTCGAGTCTGCCGAAGAGCTGACTTCCCTGGCTGTCGCCAAGCTGCTCAAGGCTGTGGTCGACAAGGAACAGCCGCAGTTGGTGATCCTGGGCAAACAGGCCATCGACAGCGATAACAATCAGACCGGCCAGATGCTGGCGGCCCTGAGTGGCTACCCGCAAGGGACCTTCGCCTCCAAGGTCGAAGTGTCGGGCGACAAGGTTGCCGTGACCCGTGAAATCGACGGCGGCCTGCAAACCGTATCCCTGAGCCTGCCGGCTATCGTGACCACAGACCTGCGTCTGAACGAGCCGCGTTATGCTTCGCTGCCCAACATCATGAAAGCCAAGAAAAAGCCGCTCGAAACCCTGACTCCCGATGCACTGGGTGTTTCCACGGCCTCGACCAACAAGACCGTCAAGGTCGAAGCTCCGGCTGCACGTAGCGCCGGTATCAAGGTCAAGTCGGTGGCCGAACTGGTCGAAAAACTGAAAACCGAAGCGAAGGTAATCTAAATGACGATCCTGGTTATCGCTGAACATGACAACGCAGCCGTGGCTCCAGCCACGCTGAACACCATTGCCGCTGCCCAGAAGATCGGTGGCGATATCAATCTGCTGGTGGCCGGTTCCGGCGTGAGCGCCGTGGCAGAAGCTGCTGCGAAGATCGCCGGTGTTGCCAAGGTGCTGGTTGCCGACAACGCTGCCTACGCGCATCAGTTGCCGGAAAACGTGGCACCGCTGGTGGTCGAGCTGGCCGCTGGTTACAGCCACATCCTGGCGGCAGCAACTTCCAACGGTAAAAACATCCTGCCTCGCGTTGCGGCACAACTGGATGTCGATCAGATCTCGGAAATCGTTTCGGTTGAATCGGCCGACACCTTCAAGCGTCCGATCTACGCCGGTAACGCGATTGCCACCGTGCAATCGAGCGCTTCGGTCAAGGTCATCACCGTTCGTGCAACCGGTTTCGACCCGGTTGCAGCGCAAGGTGGTTCGGCTGCCGTTGAAGCCGTTTCGGCTGCTCACGATGCAGGCAAGTCGTCCTTCGTCGGCGAAGAGCTGGCCAAGTCCGACCGTCCGGAGCTGACCGCTGCGAAAATCGTCGTTTCCGGCGGCCGCGGCATGCAGAACGGCGACAACTTCAAGCACTTGTACGCGCTGGCGGACAAACTGGGTGCTGCGGTGGGTGCCTCCCGTGCTGCTGTAGATGCCGGTTTCGTACCCAACGACATGCAGGTCGGCCAGACCGGCAAGATCGTTGCGCCTCAGTTGTACATCGCGGTGGGTATTTCCGGCGCGATCCAGCATCTTGCTGGCATGAAGGATTCCAAGGTGATCGTCGCGATCAACAAGGACGAAGAGGCTCCGATCTTCCAGGTAGCCGATTACGGTCTGGTAGCGGATTTGTTTGAAGCTGTGCCTGAGCTGGAAAAGCTGGTTTAAGCCAGCTTCCTGGAACCCGTTCAATCCGGCTGCGCATACTGTCTTGGACAGGATGCCTGGCCTGATGAACGGGTTTTTTATTGGGTGGTAAAAAGGATTATTCATGAGTCGGCCAGCGCTGTTGTTGTCTACGTTTCTTCTGGGGCTGGCCGTGCTGCCGTCGCTTGCATCCGCGGCTGGCAAGTGCGAGCGCCTGATCGTGACCGGCAGCCCGGATGCGCCGCCTTACCTGTGGCGTGATCCGCAGGACCCCAGGCACCTGATCGGTGCCAATGCCGACTTGCTCAGGCAGGCAGCAGAATCACTGGATATGAAAGTCGAGTTTCTGTACGCGGGCAAGCGCAGCCAGGCGCTGGAGGAAGTGCGCACCGGTCGTATGGACATGCTGGCCGATGCGCCGTTGATTCAGGCACAACTGGAATCACTCGATTACATCCAGCCGCCGATTGTCCAGAATGAAATCCTCGTCTGGACTCGCCATGATCACGCTTTGCCGTTCAACTCCCTGGCTGAGCTGCATGGACAGCCGGGCGCGGTTTCCGAAAAGACCCGTTTGACCCAGGCATTCGAGGCGGCCGCCAGGGAGCACCTGACTCTGGAGCGGCAACCCAACCTGACCCAGGCGTTCCAGAAGCTGGCACTGGGGCAGGTCGAGTATGTGCTGGCCGGGCGCTATTCCGGTATGGTCATGGTGCAGACCCTGGGTTTGTCGGCGGACTTGATTGCTCAGCCCGAACCCCTTGATACAGCAGGTCTGTATCTGGCGTTATCGGCTAATTCGGCCTGCAACGATCCATGGTTGCGCGGACAGCTGGTGAAAAAGATGACAGAATCGGCGGCTTCTGGCCTTGCGGGTCAAGTCATTGCGCGCAATCTGGAGTTATGGAAAGCCCAGTTGCTGCAACCTGCCGGCACCAGCGCCCCAAACAAGTAGGAATGTTTTTGTGAGTATTCGCCCTTTAATCGCTTTCATGACAATCGCCACACTGGCCGGTTGTGCCAATGATCCGGCACCTATCGAACAGTTCAAGTTGACCGAACAGGCTCTGGAGCAGGCCAAGGCGGTCGGAGCTACCGATGAGCAGCCTGAACTGGTTACTGCAGAATCCCGGTTTACCCAGGCGCGTGCCGATATGGCTGATAAGTCCTACAAGGATGCGCGGATGAATGCCGAGCAGGCCGAGCTGGATGCGCGTCTCGCCGAGGCGCGGGTGCTGACGCTCAAGAGTCAGGAGCAGATCAATCAATTGAATGTTCGTCTCAACCGTCTGCGCAAACAGTTGGGAGAAAATCAATGAGCGGCGTTATCCGTGTATTGAGTGGCTGCCTGTTGCTGGGTGCGGTGGGGTTGTCCGGCTGTGCGAGTCATCAGAACAGTGATCAGGCCCTGCGCCAGGCCAGTATCGACTTCCAGAAAGTCAAGGAAGATCCCGATGTGCTGCGCAGTGCACCCAAGGACGTGATCCGTTCCGGCGAGTCGCTGGCGCGGGCCGAGCGTCTGTCGAGCTATCTGGGCAGCGGTGCCGATGTCAGTCATTACGCTTACCTGAGTACCCGCTACAGTGAGATTGCCCGCGAGCACAGCAACCTGCTGCTGGCTCAGGAGCAACTTGCAAAAATGGAGCTGGATCGTCAGCGCCTGCAACTGGCGTTGCGCGAGGCCAAGCTGGCGAGCGCGCAGCAACATGGCAAATGGCTGGAAGACCAGATTCTCAGCCTTGCCACCACACAGACTGATCGTGGTCTGGTCATGACTTTGGGCGATGTGCTGTTCGATCCCGGGCATGCCGAGCTGAAAAGCTCAGCCAATCGCACTGTGCTCAAGGTCGTGCAGTTTCTGCTGCTCAATCCGCGCCGCACGGTAAGGATCGAGGGTTATACCGACAGTACCGGTGACCGCCAGGAAAACCTCAAGCTGTCCAAAGATCGTGCGCAATCGGTGGCCGATGTGCTGATGGACCTGGGTGTTGATGAAAAGCGCATCCAGGTTGAAGGCTATGGTCAGCAATATCCGGTCGACGTGAACGCTTCCGAGCGTGGACGAGCGCAAAACCGTCGGGTGGAAATCGTTTTTTCCGATGACAAGGGTCAGTTGGGCGCCGCCCGGTAACAAAAAATCAGCACAAAGCCCGACGTCGGAAACGGCCTCGGGCTTTTTTTTGGCTCAAAAAGCCTTGAGTTTGGCATCTTTGTCCGACAATATTTTTTGTCAGAGCGCACAATAGTTCCCTTGAAGGGAAACTGTCCCAGTACACTTTGTGACTGTTCCGGTCTTTAGGCTATTCTCTCCCCTTACAAAAACAAATTGCGGGTCGGTTCGAGGCTGTGTCATGACCAATCTTTTGCTCTATCAACGCATTGCTCAGCAGTTGGCGGAAGACATCCGTCGTGGTGTCTATCAGCCCGGCGAGCGTGTGCCGTCAGTGCGCAAGATGAGTTCGCAGCTCAATGTCAGCCACGCAACAGTGTTGCAGGCCTACGCGAATCTTGAAGATCAGGGTTTGATTCGTGCCCGCCCGCAGTCCGGCTATTACGTTCACCAGACCCCGGCGCTGACCGCCTCGACGCCGGATATCGCGCGCGTAGAGCGGCCTGGACTGGTGACTCGCAGCAGCATCATCCAGCAAGTGCTGGAGGAATCGCGCCGTGAAGGGGTTTTCGCACTCGGAGCTGCGGTGCCGCATGTCGACTACTTGCCAGTCCGCGCGCTGCATCAGCAATTGGCCAAGGTGACGCGCTTTCATAGTCCCCGGGCATTCAGTTACATGTTCAGCCCCGGTTTCGAGCCGCTGCGCCGGCAAGTAGCCATTCGTATGCGTGATGCAGGCGTGGTTGTCGATCCATATGAGGTGGTCATTACCCACGGTTGTGTGGATGCCTTGCAAATGGCATTGCGGGTGCTGACTCAGCCTGGCGATCTGATTGCCGCCGAGTCGCCTGCCTATTACGGGTTGCTGCAACTGGCAGACTTGCTAGGGCTCAAGGTCATCGAGATTCCCAGTGATCCGTCTACCGGCATCAGCCTGGAAGCGCTGCAACTGGCGGCCAACCAGTGGTCGATCAAGGCGCTGGTGCTTACGGCGCGCTTGAGCAATCCGCTGGGTGGCACCATGCCGGAAGAGCGGCAGAAGAACCTGCTGCGACTGGTCTCGGACTTCGATATTCAGGTGATCGAAGACGATGTGTATGGCGAGCTGATGTTTGAGGTAGGGCGCACCAAGGCCCTGAAGGCCTTTGATCGCCTGGGGCGGGTGATTTATTGCTCGAGTTTTTCCAAGACGCTGTCGCCGGGTGTACGCATCGGCTGGATGATTGCCGGGAAATATCAGGCTGAAATCCAGCGTTTGCAGACGTTCAGCACCCATTCGGCGTGCAGTGTCACGCAGATGGCTATCGCTGCCTATCTGGAAAATGGCGGGTATGACCGGCATTTGCGCTTCATTCGCCTGGAATATCGCAAGAATCTCAGTGCTTATCAGTTGGCGGTGCAGCAGTTCTTCCCGGAAGGCACGCAGATGAGTCGGCCTCTGGGGGGCTTCATCCTTTGGGTCAGCCTGCCGGGTCGGGTCAATACTCAGGAACTGCATGTTCGGGCGCTGGAGCAGGGGATAAGCATTGCGCCTGGCCTTATTTTCAGTAATACCGAGCAGTTCAATCACTGTATTCGCCTGAATTGCGGCATGCCCTGGAATCGTGAGGCAGAAAGGGCGCTGATGACGCTGGGGATGCTGGCCAAGCAATTGTGTCAGGAAGCGTTGCCGAGTTATTGATTGCCATTGCTCTTTGTCCGAACGCGGGAACTCTTGTCTTGTCATGTTGGCCTCAAAGGGACAGCATGTATTCTTTCTGCCTCACTGCCTCAGCCGTTTATTTATGAATAATGCGTTTCGTTGTATCGGATTGTTCGTCGTTGTGTTGTTGGGAGCCTGCGACTCTCAGAATCAGGACGCGCCGCTGCCAGAGCCAAAGGTTGAGGCAGGTGTGACTGCGCCTGCTTCTCCGCCTGTTCCGTCGCCGCCTCCGGCGCCTTCCATTCCTGACTCTTCACCGGCGAGGCAGGACGCGGCTGTGCATGAATTGAAGCCGAGCGTTCCTGTTGTTCCAGTAGTGGCTGGCAAGGCGGCCGTTGCCCCGGCTCGTCCTGTTGGCAAGGCGCCAGAATCCAGATCTGCCGATGTGAAAGCTGCGCCCTCAAAGGCCGTAGCGAGCAAGGCTCCTGTGGTAAAGGACAAGGCGGTTGTGCAGCGCGAAAAAGCCAGGCTCGCCAAGACGCCCGTCAAGGATGTTCGTTTGAATCCGCCTAAACTCGACTTGAGCCTGCCGCCAGAGATGGTCGAGACGCTGACGCCTCCGGCCAAGGTTATCACTGCCAAGCGCAAGCCTTTGTTGCCGCCCATGTTCGAGAAAAGCTCCTCTTCGGACCCTAGCCCCTTTGAGCTCAATGGCCGCCTGTTGAGCAATGAAATGCAGTTGCAGATGCGCAACGAAAGTCGGCGCGATATCGAAGGCGCGGCGCTGGATTTCAAATTCAAGCAGTAAGGCCCTGCCTGTCGTCGGATATGGCGTTTTGAAACGTCTGTTTTAGCCGCTAAAATATTCTCTTACCGCTCAATAAAGGTCTTGGGTCATGGACTGCCGTTCCGGTTGTGGTGCCTGTTGCATCGCGCCCTCTATTACTTCTCCCATTCCAGGTATGCCGGACGGCAAGCCTGCCGGAGAGCGTTGCCTGCATCTGTCTATCGAGTTGCTGTGCGGCTTGTTTGGCAGGGTTGATCGACCTGCCGTCTGTAGTCAGTTCAAGGCTGCGCAAGATGTGTGTGGCGTTGATCAGGCTGATGCTATTCGTCTGATTGGTTGGTGGGAAAAGGCTACTGCAGTTGCATGAAGGATGTTTTTGGGCGGAATTGTTTTATCAGAATTTCAACAATAAGGAATAAACAATGAATACGCTGCATCGCATGGCTGTTGTCTGTGGTTTGAGTGTGCTGCTGACAGGTGTGGCTCAGGCTGAAGATTGGCAGGTGGCCAAGGATGAGGAGGGGATAAAGGTTTCCCTGAGCGATGTGCCTGGCTCCAAATACAAGGCGTATCGCGGCGTAACCATCATCAATGCCAGCGTGGCCAAACTGCGTGCCCTGCAGGAAGATGTGGCAGGGGCGTGTGCCTGGATTCATGAATGTAAGACGCAGAAGTTGCTCAAGCATGAGGGCAACAAAGCCTGGACCTACACTCAGTTCAATACGCCATGGCCTGTGACGCCGCGTGATTCGATCCTGCTGATCACTAGCGAGGAGGGTGCTGATGGCAGCCTGACACGCCATATTGAAGAACAGTCCGGCTATTTGCCCGAAGAAAAGGGATTTGTACGGGTAGCCGAGGTGGCCGGTTTCTGGAAGCTGGTGCCTAAAGGGCCGAATCAGACCGAAGTGACTTATCAAGTGCATACTGATCCAGGTGGCAGTGTGCCGTCCTGGTTGGCCAACAAATTTGTGGTCGATGCGCCCTTCAATACCTTGAAGGCCTTGAAGGAAAGGGCGAAGAAGTAGTTTTTCTTACCTCAGGAACAAAAAAGGGCTGCCATTGGCAGCCCTTTTTCATTGGCAATTCGCTTACTTGCGATCGTCCAGTGGCACGATATCGCGTGTCACATTGCCGGTGTACAGCTGGCGCGGACGGCCAATCTTGTACGGGCTGGAGAGCATTTCCTTCCAGTGCGAGATCCAGCCGACAGTCCGCGCCAGGGCGAAGATTACGGTGAACATGCTGGTCGGGATGCCGATTGCCTTGAGGATGATGCCCGAGTAGAAGTCGACGTTCGGGTACAGCGAGCGCTCGATGAAGTACGGATCGGTCAGGGCGATCTCTTCCAGGCGCATGGCCAGTTCGAGTTGCGGATCGTTGTTGATGCCCAGTTCGCGCAGAACTTCGTCGCAGGTCTTTTTCATGACCGTAGCGCGTGGATCGCGGTTTTTGTAGACGCGATGACCGAAGCCCATGAGCTTGAACGGGTCGTTCTTGTCCTTGGCCTTGGCGATGAACTTGTCGATGTTGGAAACATCGCCGATTTCATCGAGCATGGTCAATACGGCTTCGTTGGCGCCGCCGTGAGCCGGGCCCCAGAGTGCTGCGATACCGGCAGCAATACAGGCGAACGGGTTGGCGCCCGACGAGCCGGCCATGCGCACGGTAGAAGTCGAGGCGTTCTGTTCGTGATCGGCGTGCAGGATGAAGATCTTGTCCATTGCCTTGGCCAGAACCGGGCTGATCGGTTTGATCTCGCAAGGGGTGTTGAACATCATGTGCAGGAAGTTTTCGGCGTAGCTGAGGTCGTTGCGCGGGTACATCATGGGCTGGCCCATGGAGTACTTGTAGACCATCGCTGCCAGGGTCGGCATCTTGGCGACCAGGCGTACTGCCGAGATTTCGCGGTGTTGCGGGTTATTGATGTCCAGCGAGTCGTGGTAGAACGCGGACAGGGCGCCGACTACGCCACACATGACGGCCATCGGGTGGGCGTCGCGGCGGAATCCGTTGAAGAAGCTTTTCAGTTGCTCGTGGACCATGGTGTGGTTCTTGACCACGGCAACGAACTGGGCTTTCTGTTCGCTTGTTGGCAGTTCGCCATTGAGCAGCAGGTAGCAGGTTTCCAGATAATCGGACTGTTCGGCCAGTTGCTCGATCGGATAGCCGCGGTGCAGCAGAATGCCATTATCACCATCAATGTAGGTGATCTTCGACTCGCAAGAGGCGGTCGACATGAAGCCAGGGTCGAATGTGAAGCGGCCGGTGGCGGTGAGTCCGCGCACGTCGATCACATCGGGACCCACGGTGCCGGTCAGTATAGGCAGCTCGACGGGGGCTGTGCCCTCGATGATCAACTGCGCTTTTTTGTCAGCCATGTGGCCTCCTATTTATGCTTCAAATCATCAGACAGGCCCCCCACGCAGGGCCCGCACCACTATAGTTAGATAAATTCTAAAGTCAATTTGCCTAAAGTCGTGTTCCACAAGGCCTTTATGTCGATGTTTCTGCAAGCCATTGCAGCCGTTTACGCCTTTTATTCGATCAGCGCAATCCGCTATTGGCTGTAAGTCTGCGCGTTGTCATTAGTTACCTAACTGTCTATACTCGGCGTCCGACCGCCAAGGGCTTTTTGGCCCGTTTTAAAGGGGGTTGTCACTTCCTGGGTGGTGGGTACCTGACCAGTGCACTTCCCAACAACTTGCCCTGATTGTTAGGGGCTCTTCAGTGTGAAAAAAAGCCGTGAAAAGCCAACGACCTGTAAATCTAGACCTAAGGACCATCAAGCTCCCAGTCACTGCTTACACGTCCATCCTTCACCGTATTTCCGGTGTCATCCTCTTTGTCGGTATTGCAATCATGCTTTATGCAATGGACAAGTCGCTGGCCTCCGAGGAAACCTTCGGTGAAGTGAAAGCGTGTCTGACCAGCCCGCTGGCCAAGTTTGTAATCTGGGGGCTGCTGTCTGCCCTGCTGTATCACCTGGTGGCCGGTGTTCGCCACCTGATCATGGACGCGGGTGTCGGTGAAACGCTGGAAGGCGGGAAACTGGGCTCGAAAATCGTTATCGCCGTCTCCGTGGTGGTGATCATCCTGGCGGGAGTATGGATATGGTAACCAACGTCACTAACCTGTCGCGTTCGGGCCTCTATGACTGGATGGCGCAGCGCGTTTCAGCGGTCGTACTCGCGGCTTACTTCATTTTCCTGATCGGCTACCTCGTCGCTCACCCTGGCCTGACCTATGCCCAGTGGCACGAGCTGTTCTCGCACAACGGGATGCGTATCTTCAGTCTGTTGGCCTTTGTTGCCCTTGGCGCTCACGCCTGGGTCGGCATGTGGACCATCGCGACCGACTACCTGACGCCAATGGCGATGGGCAAGTCCGCGACTGCAGTACGTTTTCTCTTCCAGGCAGTATGCGGCGTTGCGATGTTCGCTTACTTCGTCTGGGGCGTGCAGATTCTTTGGGGTATCTGATTCATGGCTAACACAAATACACTTTCCTTCGACGCCATCATCATCGGTGGCGGCGGCGCTGGCATGCGCGCTGCCTTGCAGCTGGCTCAGGGTGGTCACAAGACTGCCGTAGTCACCAAGGTATTCCCGACTCGCTCGCACACCGTATCCGCCCAGGGTGGTATCACCTGTGCAATCGCTTCGGCCGACCCGAACGATGACTGGCGCTGGCACATGTACGATACCGTCAAGGGTTCCGACTATATCGGTGATCAGGACGCTATCGAATACATGTGTTCCGTAGGTCCGGAAGCGGTCTTCGAGCTCGAGCACATGGGCCTGCCGTTCTCCCGTACCGAGCAGGGCCGCATTTACCAGCGTCCTTTCGGCGGTCAGTCCAAGGACTTCGGCAAGGGCGGTCAGGCTGCACGTACCTGTGCTGCTGCCGACCGTACCGGTCACGCACTGCTGCACACCCTGTATCAGGCCAACCTGAAAGCAGGCACCGTATTCCTGAACGAATACTATGCAGTTGATCTGGTGAAGAACCAGGATGGCGCCTTTGTCGGCATCATCGCTATCTGCATCGAAACCGGCGAAACCTCCTACATCCGCGCCAATGCAACCGTGCTGGCAACCGGCGGTGCAGGTCGTATCTACTCGTCGACCACCAATGCCCTGATCAACACCGGTGACGGCGTCGGCATGGCCTTGCGTGCCGGTGTTCCTGTCCAGGACATCGAAATGTGGCAGTTCCACCCGACCGGTATTGCCGGCGCAGGTGTACTGGTCACCGAAGGTTGCCGTGGTGAAGGCGGTTACCTGATCAACAAGCATGGCGAGCGTTTCATGGAGCGTTATGCTCCGAACGCCAAGGACCTTGCCGGTCGTGACGTGGTTGCACGTTCCATGGTCAAGGAAATCATCGCCGGTAACGGTTGTGGCCCGGATGGCGATCACGTGATGCTCAAGCTCGATCACCTGGGTGAGGAAGTGCTGCACAGCCGCCTGCCAGGCATCATGGAGCTGTCCAAGACCTTTGCTCACGTCGATCCTGCCATGGCTCCAATTCCGGTGGTCCCGACCTGCCACTACATGATGGGTGGTGTTGCCACCAACATTCATGGTCAGGCAATCACCCAGGACGCTGCTGGCGTCGACCAGATCATTCCTGGTCTGTTCGCTGTAGGCGAAGTGGCTTGCGTATCGGTTCACGGTGCCAACCGCCTGGGTGGCAACTCGCTGCTCGATCTGGTGGTCTTCGGTCGTGCTGCCGGTCTGCACCTTGAACAAAGCCTGCGTGAAGGTGTCGACTATCGTCGTGCCTCCGAGTCCGATATCGACGCTGCCCTGGCACGTCTGGCCGGCCTCAACGAGCGCACCACTGGCGAAGACGTCGCTTCGCTGCGTAAAGAGCTGCAAAGCTGCATGCAGAACTACTTCGGTGTATTCCGTACCGGTGAATACATGCAGAAGGGTATTGCCCAGCTGGCTGGCCTGCGCGAGCGCATTGCCAACGTCAAGATCAACGACAAGAGTCAGGCGTTCAACACTGCCCGTATCGAAGCGCTTGAACTGCAAAACCTGCTGGAAGTTGCCGAAGCTACGGCGATTGCCGCAGAGCATCGTAAGGAATCGCGCGGCGCCCACGCCCGTGAAGACTTTGAAGATCGCGATGACGAAAACTGGTTGTGCCACACCCTGTACTTCCCGGGTGACAAGCGCGTAACCAAGCGTGCCGTGAACTTCTCGCCGAAAACTGTTCCGACTTTTGAGCCTAAGATTCGGACTTATTAAGGGTGACCGATATGTTGCAAGTCAGTGTTTATCGCTACAACCCTGAACAGGACGCTGCGCCGTTCATGCAGGAATTCCAGGTCGATACCGGTGGTAAAGACCTGATGGTTCTGGATGTATTGGCTCTGGTCAAGGAACAGGATGAGGGTTTCTCGTATCGTCGCTCCTGCCGTGAAGGCGTATGTGGCTCCGATGGTATGAACATCAATGGCAAGAACGGTCTTGCCTGCATCACTCCACTGTCTGCCGTGGTCAAGAATAACAAGCTGATCGTGCGTCCATTGCCTGGTTTGCCGGTTATTCGTGACTTGGTCGTGGATATGAGCATCTTCTACAAGCAATACGAGAAGGTGAAGCCTTTCCTGCAGAACGATACTCCGGCTCCGGCCATCGAGCGTCTGCAGACTCCGGAAGAGCGCGAAAAGCTCGATGGTCTGTACGAGTGCATCCTGTGCGCCTGTTGCTCGACTTCCTGCCCGTCCTTCTGGTGGAATCCGGACAAGTTCCTCGGTCCTGCTGCGCTGCTGCAAGCCTATCGCTTCCTGGCTGACAGCCGTGATACCCGGACTACCGAGCGTCTGGCTTCACTGGATGACCCGTTCAGTGTGTTCCGTTGCCGCGGGATCATGAACTGCGTGAACGTATGCCCTAAAGGTCTTAACCCGACCAAGGCCATCGGACACGTACGCAACATGCTTCTGCAGAGCGGCGTCTGATTTATCGCAGTACCGTAACACCGTTGTACCTGTAAGTAGCTGCGGCGCAGGCTTCAACCGGCGCCGTAGCTTTAACCTGAGCAGTAGCTCGCAAGGCTGCCGCTCTTATTTTGAAGAAATGAGACCAGCAGGGGCATCCGGGCTGGTACCCGGGCTATCTGCGTGATCCTTAGTGACTTGACATGGTCGCTGCACACGACTGTTTCACGTTTGCTATGGCGTCTTCGCCGGTGGTGTCCCCTTACCGAGGGTGACCAAGCATGCAAGAAAGCGTGATGCAGCGCATGTGGAACAGTGCCCACCTATCCGGTGGTAACGCTGCCTATGTGGAAGAGCTTTATGAGCTCTACCTGCACGACCCTAACGCTGTGCCAGAAGAATGGCGCACCTACTTTCAGAAGTTGCCAGCAGACGGCAACTCTGCCACCGATGTATCGCATTCCACGATTCGCGATCATTTCGTGTTGCTGGGTAAAAACCAGCGCCGCGCTCAACCGGTATCTGCCGGGAGCGTGAGCAGCGAGCACGAGAAGAAGCAAGTCGAAGTATTGCGACTGATCCAGGCTTATCGTATGCGTGGCCATCAGGTCGCTCAGCTCGATCCGCTGGGCCTGTGGCAGCGTCCTGCGCCTGCTGATCTGTCGATCAATCATTACGGCTTGACCAATGCCGATCTTGATACGACTTTCCGCGCCGGCGACTTGTTCATCGGCAAAGAGGAAGCGAGCCTACGCGAAATTCACGAAGCGTTGCAGCAGACATATTGTCGCACCATCGGTTCTGAGTTCACGCACATCGTCGACTCCGAGCAGCGCAACTGGTTCATGCAACGTCTTGAAAGCGTGCGCGGCCGTCCTGCGTTCTCTGCTGAAATCCAGGGTCACCTGCTGGAGCGCGTCACTGCCGCCGAAGGTCTGGAAAAATACCTGGGTACCAAATACCCGGGTACCAAGCGTTTCGGTCTGGAAGGTGGCGAGAGCCTGATCCCGATGCTGGACGAGCTGATCCAGCGTTCCGGTTCCTACGGCACCAAGGAAGTCGTGATCGGTATGGCCCACCGTGGCCGTCTGAACGTGCTGGTCAACACCTTCGGCAAGAACCCGCGCGAGCTGTTCGACGAGTTCGAGGGCAAGAAGAAAGTGGAGCTGGGCTCCGGTGACGTCAAATACCACCAGGGTTTCTCTTCCAACGTAATGACCGCAGGTGGCGAAGTTCACCTGGCCATGGCATTCAACCCGTCTCACCTGGAAATCGTTTCTCCGGTGGTCGAGGGGTCCGTGCGTGCGCGTCAGGATCGTCGTAACGATCCGGATGGTGACAAGGTTCTGCCGATTTCCCTCCACGGTGATGCTGCATTCGCAGGTCAGGGCGTGGTCATGGAAACCTTCCAGATGTCGCAGACTCGCGGCTTCAAGACTGGCGGCACGATCCATATCGTCATCAACAACCAAGTTGGTTTCACCATCAGCAACCCGCTGGACTCGCGTTCTACCGAGTACGCCACCGACGTTGCGAAGATGATCCAGGCGCCGATTCTCCATGTGAATGGCGATGACCCGGAAGCCGTGGTGTTCGTGACCCAGCTGGCTATCGATTACCGCATGCAGTTCAAGCGTGACATCGTGATCGATCTGGTCTGCTACCGTCGTCGCGGTCACAACGAAGCGGACGAGCCTAGCGGCACCCAGCCTTTGATGTACCAGCAGATCACCAAGCAGCGCACCACTCGCGAGCTCTATGCCGAGCAGTTGATCAAGTCCGGAGTCCTCACCGAGGAACGTGTCCAGGCCAAGATCGATGACTACCGCAATGCGCTGGACAACGGTCTGCATGTTGTGAAAAGTCTGGTCAAGGAGCCGAACAAGGAACTGTTCGTCGACTGGCGTCCGTATCTGGGCCATGCCTGGACTGCGCGTCACGACACGCGCTTCGACCTCAAGACCCTGCAGGAACTGTCGGCCAAGCTGATGGAGCTGCCGGAAGGCTTCGTGGTTCAGCGTCAGGTCCAGAAGATCTACGAAGACCGTCAGAAGATGCAAGCCGGTGGCCTGCCGATCAACTGGGGTTACGCTGAAACCATGGCGTACGCGACCCTGGCGTTTGAAGGTCACCCGATCCGCATGACGGGTCAGGACATCGGTCGCGGTACGTTCTCGCACCGTCACGCCGTGCTCCACAACCAGAAGGATGCAGGCACCTACATTCCTCTGAAGAACCTGTTCGCCGGTCAGCCACGTTTTGACCTGTACGACTCGTTCCTCTCCGAAGAAGCGGTACTGGCATACGAATACGGCTACTCGACCACCGAGCCTAACGCTCTGGTTATCTGGGAAGCCCAGTTCGGCGACTTCGCCAACGGTGCGCAAGTGGTCATAGACCAGTTCATCACCAGCGGCGAGCACAAGTGGGGCCGTTTGTGCGGTCTGACCATGCTGTTGCCTCACGGTTATGAAGGGCAGGGGCCTGAGCACTCGTCCGCGCGTCTGGAGCGTTACCTGCAACTGTGCGCCGAGCACAACATCCAGGTGTGTGTGCCGACCACTCCGGCGCAGATCTACCACTTGCTGCGTCGTCAGGTGATTCGCCCGCTGCGCAAGCCGTTGATCGTGCTGACGCCCAAGTCGCTGTTGCGCCACAAGCTGGCGGTATCGACTCTGGAAGAACTGGCCGAAGGCTCGTTCCAGACCGTTATCCCGGAAGTCGATGCTCTCGACCCGGCCAAGGTGACCCGACTGGTTCTGTGCGGCGGCAAGGTCTACTACGACCTGCTGGAGAAGCGCCGTGCCGAAGGTCGCGAAGACATCGCCATCGTGCGTATCGAACAGCTGTATCCGTTCCCTGAAGATGATCTCATGGAAGCGATCGCGCCTTACACCAACCTGCAGAATGTAGCGTGGTGTCAGGAAGAGCCGATGAACCAGGGTGCCTGGTACAGCAGTCAACACCACTTGCGCCGCAGCATGAGCAACCACAACCGCAGCCTCGTTCTCGAGTATGCCGGTCGTGATGCTTCTGCCGCTCCAGCCTGTGGTTATGCTTCGATGCATGCCGAGCAGCAGGAAAAACTCCTGCAAGATGCCTTCACTGTTTAACGCCTTCGAGCATTAGAAACCGAATTAAGGAATTACAGATAATGGCTATCGAGATCAAAGCCCCCTCTTTCCCGGAATCCGTTGCCGATGGCACCATTTCCAAATGGCACAAACAGCCGGGCGAGGCGGTAAAACGTGACGAACTGCTGGTCGATATCGAGACTGACAAGGTTGTCCTTGAAGTCCTGGCCGAAGCAGACGGCGTACTGGCGTCGATCGTGAAAGGCGAGGGCGACACCGTCCTGTCCAACGAAGTGATTGCAACCCTGGATGCCGGTGCTACCGCATCTGCTGCTCCTGCTGCCGCGGCGGCTCCTGCTGCTGCGCCAGCCCAGGCCGCTGCATCGGCTGCCGATGACGATGCAATCGCCGCTCCTGCCGCTCGCAAGCTGGCTGAAGAAAACGGCATCAACCTGGCCAGCGTCAAGGGCACTGGCAAGGATGGTCGTGTAACCAAGGAAGACGTGGTTGCCGCTGTCGAAGCCAAGAAGTCCGCGCCGGCTGCTGCTCCTGCTGCCAAGCCTGCTGCAGCCGCTGCTGCTCCGGTACTGGCTGCCGGCGACCGCGTCGAGAAGCGTGTACCGATGACTCGCGTACGTGCCACCGTTGCCAAGCGTCTGGTCGAAGCCCAGTCGAACATGGCGATGCTGACCACGTTCAACGAAGTCGACATGACCGAAGTCATGGCACTGCGCTCCAAGTACAAGGACCTGTTCGAGAAGTCCCACAATGGCGTACGCCTGGGCTTCATGTCGTTCTTCGTCAAGGCTGCTACCGAAGCGCTGAAACGCTTCCCGGCAGTCAACGCTTCGATCGACGGCAGCGACATCGTTTACCACGGCTATGCCGACGTCGGCGTTGCCGTATCCAGCGATCGTGGTCTGGTCGTACCGGTTCTGCGTAACGCCGAACTGATGAGCCTGGCTGAAATCGAAGGCGGCATCGCCACCTTCGGCAAGAAGGCTCGTGACGGCAAGCTGTCGATGGACGAGATGACTGGTGGTACCTTCACCATCACCAACGGTGGTACCTTCGGTTCGATGATGTCGACGCCGATCGTCAACCCGCCACAGGCTGCGATTCTGGGCATGCACAACATCCTGCAGCGTCCTATGGCAATCAATGGTCAGGTTGTCATCCGTCCGATGATGTATCTGGCGCTGTCGTACGATCACCGTTTGATCGATGGTAAAGAAGCTGTAACCTTCCTCGTTACCATCAAGAACCTGCTGGAAGATCCGGCTCGTCTGCTGCTGGATATCTGATGGCGCAGCCCCGCGCTGCAAGTCGCGTGCTTCAAGACGAAGTACAGCGGCCTGCAGCCGGGGCTGGTATGTTGCATCTAATCAACAGGTTGCAAGCATGCCCTGCAGAACAGTGCAGACCGGCTTGTAGCTTGCAGCTTGAAGCTCGCAGCTAAAAAGGAACTCTTTTTTATGTCCCAGAAATTCGACGTGGTAGTGATTGGCGCAGGCCCTGGCGGTTATGTTGCCGCCATCAAGGCTGCGCAACTTGGTTTCAAGACTGCCTGCATCGAGAAGTATCAGGACAAGGAAGGCAAGCTGGCCTTGGGCGGTACCTGCCTGAACGTCGGTTGCATTCCTTCCAAGGCGCTGCTGGACAGCTCGTGGAAGTTCTACGAAGCCAAGAACGGCTTCGGCGTTCACGGTATCTCGACTTCGGAAGTCGCTATCGACGTACCTGCGATGGTTGGCCGCAAGTCCACTATCGTCAAGAACCTGACTGGCGGCGTTTCCAGCCTGTTCAAGGCCAATGGCGTGACTACTCTGCAAGGTCACGGCAAACTGCTGGCCGGCAAGAAAGTCGAGCTGACCGCTGCCGACGGCACCGTTGAAATCATCGAAGCCGAGCATGTGATCCTGGCCTCCGGTTCGCGTCCGATCGACATTCCACCGGCTCCGGTCGACCAGAATGTCATCGTCGACTCCACCGGCGCCCTGGAATTCCAGGCCGTTCCGAAGCGTCTGGGCGTGATCGGCGCTGGTGTTATCGGTCTGGAACTGGGCTCGGTATGGGCTCGCCTGGGTGCTCAGGTTACCGTTCTGGAAGCGCTGGACAAGTTCCTGCCTGCCGCTGACGAAGCTGTTTCCAAGGAAGCGCTGAAGACCTTCACCAAGCAAGGTCTGGACGTCAAGCTGGGCGCTCGCGTAACCGGCTCCAAGGTCAATGGCGAAGAAGTCGTCGTGACCTACACCGATGCTGCCGGCGAGCAGACCATCACTTTCGACCGCCTGATCGTTGCCGTTGGCCGTCGTCCAGTGACCACCGACCTGCTGGCTGCCGATAGCGGCGTGGACCTGGATGAGCGTGGCTTCATCTATGTCGACGACTACTGCACCACCAGCGTACCGGGCGTTTACGCCATCGGTGACGTGGTTCGTGGTCTGATGCTGGCGCACAAGGCCTCGGAAGAGGGCATCATGGTCGTCGAGCGCATCAAGGGCCACAAGGCTCAGATGAACTACAACCTGATCCCTTCGGTTATCTACACTCACCCGGAAATCGCGTGGGTTGGCAAGACCGAGCAGACCCTGAAGAGCGAAGGCGTTGAAGTCAACGTCGGCACCTTCCCGTTCGCAGCCAGTGGCCGTGCCATGGCCGCCAACGACACCGGTGGTTTCGTCAAGATCATCGCCGATGCCAAGACCGACCGCGTCCTGGGTGTGCACGTGATTGGCCCAAGCGCTGCCGAGCTGGTACAGCAGGGCGCGATTGCAATGGAATTCGGTAGCAGTGCAGAAGACATCGGCATGATGGTCTTCTCGCACCCGACTCTGTCCGAAGCGCTTCACGAAGCGGCCCTGGCGGTGAATGGCGGTGCCATCCACATCCAGAACCGTAAAAAACGCTAAGACAACAAGAGAAAACCACGACGGAATGCCCGTCGTGAGCCTTGCGAGCAAGACTCACCGCGGAAATTCCGCCGGACTCGACCTCTCAGGCGGCTTCAGAAGTGTTGAATGACACTTCTGTAGTCAGCCAGGAGTAGCGGTCACAGGTGGTGCGGCACGCTGAACGTGCAGCACCGAATGCGCAGTACCTAAACGAAGACGGTAATAAGCATGAATCTTCACGAGTATCAGGGTAAGCAGCTGTTCGCTGAATACGGCCTGCCAGTATCCAAAGGCTACGCAGTAGACACCCCGGAAGCAGCAGCAGAAGCTTGCGACAAGATCGGTGGTACCGAATGGGTCGTCAAGGCTCAGGTTCACGCTGGTGGTCGCGGTAAAGCGGGCGGCGTCAAGCTGGTTCGCAGCAAGGAAGACGCAGCAGCGTTCGCACAGCAATGGCTGGGCAAGCGTCTGGTTACTTACCAGACCGACGCCAATGGTCAACCAGTGACCAAGATCCTGGTCGAATCCTGCACTGACATCGCCAAAGAGCTGTACCTGGGCGCTGTAGTCGATCGCTCCAGCCGTCGTATCGTGTTCATGGCTTCCACCGAAGGTGGCGTGGACATCGAGAAAATCGCTCACGACACTCCTGAAAAGATTCTCAAGGCCACTATCGATCCACTGGTTGGCGCTCAGCCATTCCAGGGTCGCGAGCTGGCTTTCCAGCTGGGTCTGGAAGGCAAGCAGGTTGCTCAGTTCGCCAAGATCTTCATCGGTCTGGCCAAACTGTTCCAGGACCACGATCTGGCCCTGCTGGAAGTCAACCCGCTGGTGATCAAGGCTGACGGCGATCTGCACTGCCTGGACGCCAAGATCAACATCGACGCCAACGCCATGTACCGTCAGCCAAAGCTGAAGGCTTTCCACGATCCTTCGCAGGATGATCCGCGCGAAGCTCACGCTGCCAAGTTCGAACTGAACTACGTAGCGCTGGAAGGTAACATCGGCTGCATGGTCAACGGTGCCGGCCTGGCCATGGGTACCATGGACATCGTCAATCTGCATGGCGGCAAGCCAGCCAACTTCCTCGACGTTGGTGGTGGTGCTACCAAGGAGCGCGTTACCGAAGCGTTCAAGATCATCCTGTCCGACACCAATGTCGCGGCGGTACTGGTCAACATCTTCGGCGGCATCGTTCGTTGCGACATGATTGCCGAAGGCATCATCGGTGCAGTGAAAGAAGTCGGCGTTAAAATCCCGGTTGTTGTTCGCCTTGAAGGCAACAACGCTGAGCTGGGCGCTAAAGTACTGGCAGAAAGCGGTTTGAACATCATCGCGGCTACCAGCCTGACCGACGCTGCTCAACAAGTTGTCAAAGCTGCGGAGGGCAAGTAATGAGCGTTCTGATCAATAAAGACACCAAGGTTATCTGCCAGGGTTTCACTGGTTCGCAAGGTACCTTCCACTCCGAACAAGCCATTGCCTACGGCACCAAGATGGTTGGCGGCGTGACTCCAGGCAAGGGTGGCACCACTCACCTGAACCTGCCAGTGTTCAACACTGTGAAAGAAGCTGTAGAAGCAACCGGCGCTGACGCATCGGTTATCTACGTTCCGGCTCCTTTCTGCAAGGACTCCATCCTTGAAGCAGCTTTCGGCGGCATCAAGCTGATCGTCTGCATCACCGAAGGCATTCCTACCATCGACATGCTGGAAGCCAAGGTCAAGTGCGACGAGCTGGGTGTTACCCTGATCGGCCCTAACTGCCCAGGCGTCATTACTCCGGGCGAGTGCAAGATCGGCATCATGCCAGGTCACATTCACTTGCCAGGCAAGGTTGGTATCGTGTCGCGTTCCGGCACCCTGACCTATGAAGCTGTCAAGCAGACCACTGACGCCGGTTTCGGTCAGTCCACCTGCGTTGGTATCGGTGGTGACCCGATCCCGGGCTCCAACTTCATCGACATCTTGAAACTGTTCCAGGAAGACCCGAAGACCGAAGCGATCGTCATGATCGGTGAGATCGGCGGTTCGGCTGAAGAAGAAGCGGCTGCCTACATCAAGGCACACGTGACCAAGCCGGTTGTTTCCTACATCGCTGGTGTGACTGCTCCTCCGGGCAAGCGCATGGGCCACGCAGGTGCAATCATCTCCGGCGGTAAAGGTACTGCAGACGAGAAATTCGCTGCACTGCAAGACGCAGGCGTAAAAACCGTGCGTTCGCTGGCAGACATCGGCAAAGCCCTGGCTGAGCTGACTGGTTGGACCGCCAAGTAAGCTTCGCTTACTTTTCGTCTGATCGACAAAGGCCACCTTCGGGTGGCCTTTGTGCTTTTCGGGGTTTGCCAGGCGAAGCAATCCTCTGTTGCGGTGAAAGGCACTGCCTTGCGAAATTCATGCAGGAATAAGCATAAAAACGCTACATACGAGTGCGAGTCGTCGCCTTTCTGCTCTTTTCTAGTGCGTTTAATCGGCTATTTCGTTAGGCTAGCAGCCTTTTCGTGCCGTCCGTTTCTCACAAGGAATCCTGGCACCGTACTGTCAGCCTTAAAAGGGCAGACAGAACTTCCCTGACCCTCGGGAACTCCTCTTTTGAATTCTGAATTGGCAGTGTGGTTTCCCTAGATGAAAGTGTTGAAAGGCCAGGACATTCTGGCATTGGGTTTCATGACGTTCGCCCTGTTCGTGGGCGCCGGTAATATCATCTTCCCGCCTATCGTAGGCTTGCAGGCTGGTCCGCATGTGTGGATGGCTGCACTGGGCTTTCTGGTCACGGCTGTTGGCCTGCCGGTCGTTACCGTCATCGCACTGGCCAAGGTCGGCGGCGCGATGGACGACTTGAGCAGCCCCATCGGCAAGATTGCCGGAGGAGTTCTGGCTGCTGTGTGCTATCTGGCGGTCGGCCCGCTGTTCGCCACGCCACGTACGGCCACCGTATCGTTTGAAGTCGGCCTGGCGCCATTGACAGGAGAGAGCCCGCTGGCGCTGTTCCTGTACAGCCTGGTGTATTTCCTCGTGGTGTTCTGGGTTTCGATGTACCCGGGCCGCTTGCTGGACACCG
The DNA here is from genome assembly GCF_003700275.1 of Pseudomonas cichorii. Classification (GTDB taxonomy): domain Bacteria; phylum Pseudomonadota; class Gammaproteobacteria; order Pseudomonadales; family Pseudomonadaceae; genus Aquipseudomonas; species Aquipseudomonas cichorii_B. The sequence goes on from NZ_RBRE01000084.1 coordinate 72,468, forward strand.
TTGGCCGTTTCCTCGCGCCGTTGAAGATCATTGCCCTGGCGGTACTTGGCATCGCTGCCTTCATGCTTCCGGCAGGTGAAATCGGTTCTGCAGAGCCGGCTTATGTCGCGGCACCGTTCTCTCAGGGCTTTATCAATGGTTACCTGACCATGGACACCCTCGGGGCGCTGGTCTTCGGTATCGTCATTGTCAATGCCATCCGCTCGCGAGGCGTCGAGTCGCCACGCCTGATTACCCGTTATGCGGTGATTGCCGGGCTTATCGCTGGCGTAGGTCTGGCGCTGGTGTATATCAGCCTGTTCCGCCTCGGTTCCGGCAGCCACGCGGTGGCGGCAGGTGCAGCCAATGGCGCGGCAGTGCTGCATGCTTATGTGCAACATACCTTTGGTTCGCTGGGCAGTGGTTTTCTGGCGGTGCTGATTTCGTTGGCCTGCCTGGTTACTGCTGTTGGCCTGACCTGCGCCTGTGCCGAGTACTTCAGCCGTGTGCTGCCGCTGTCCTACAAGGCTCTGGTCATCATCCTGGCGCTGTTTTCCCTGTTGGTGTCCAATCTGGGGCTGACCAATCTGATTCAGTTCTCGATTCCGGTGCTGACCGCAATCTATCCGCCCTGCATCGTTCTGGTCGGGCTGAGCTTCTGCAAGGGGCTGTGGAACAGTCAGGGACGTGTCATTGGCCCGGTCATGCTGGTTTCGCTGTTGTTCGGCATTCTCGATGCCTACAAGGGGGCCGGTTTTGCCGAACACCTGCCAAGCGTGCTGGCAAACCTGCCGCTTAGCGAGCAGGGTCTGGCCTGGCTGGTGCCGTCGGTGATTACTCTGGTCGGTGCCATGGCATTTGACCGGATAGCCGGCAAGCGCAGCGAAGCGCTGGCATAAGGCTGTAATGAGTTAATACACAGCTGTACAGGCAGTTTTACAGTTGAACTAATAAAGCCCGTTAAATAACGGGCTTTATTGTTTTTCAGGAAGTCCCCGGGCCGTGGTTTATTTGGCGGGAGCTGTCTCTGGCGCTGGAGCCGGTGTTTCGGTCGCGCGTTGTTGTGCGGCTTCTGCATTCTTCTGGGCAGCTTCCTGGCTTTCCTTGGCCGCATCGTTCACTTTTTCCTGGGCCTTCTCCATGGACTCCTGGGATTGTTGAGCTGCTTTATTGGCTTCTTGCTGAGTGTTTTCGGACTTTTTGTCGCAGGCGGCAAGACCCAATGTGGCAGAAAGCATCAAGGCATAGGCTAAAGATTTACGCATGGGGTATTTCTCCTTATTGATTATCTACGTGCCTGAGAACCCAGCCCTGTAAGTTAAGTTCCAACGGATTATCGGAATATTAAAGTTCACTGTTCTGTCGGTATTACAGTTCCTGAACTGCACGGTCGACACAGCGGGATAAAGGAGCCCGGCGTCTGTCACGCCAGGGCAACGCCAGACGCCGACATGCGACCTGGCAATCCCTCCATTGGCGCCCCTGCCGCAGAAGAATCGCAGTTGATGTTTTCAGGCTCTTGAAATCCCGGTCCCAGCCCCCACCTTGATGACTACCCGCTGCCACACAGGCCCGAGCCTGAAATGTGGCGGCTTATATCATCCACTTGGAGTTTGATGACCATGAGTGTGGAAACTCAAAAGGAAACCCTGGGCTTCCAGACCGAGGTAAAGCAACTGCTGCACCTCATGATCCATTCGCTGTATTCCAACAAGGAAATCTTCCTTCGCGAATTGATCTCGAACGCCTCCGACGCTGTCGATAAACTACGCTTCGAGGCCTTGTCCAAGCCTGAGTTGCTTGAAGGCGGCGCGGAACTGAAAATTCGCGTGACCTTCGACAAGGACGCCAAGACCGTTACGCTCGAAGACAACGGCATCGGTATGAGCCGTGACGATGTGATTACCCATCTGGGTACCATCGCCAAATCCGGTACCGCAGATTTCATGAAAAACCTGTCGGGCGACCAGAAGAAGGATTCGCACCTGATTGGTCAGTTCGGTGTGGGCTTCTACTCGGCATTCATCGTTGCCGACCAGGTTGAAGTGTTCAGCCGCCGTGCTGGCCTGCCTGCCGGTGAAGGTGTGCACTGGTCCTCGAAAGGCGAGGGCGAGTTTGAAGTCGCCACCATCGAGAAGGCCGAGCGCGGCACCCGTATCGTCCTGCACCTGAAAAGTGGTGAAGACGAGTTCGCCGATGGCTACCGTCTGCGCAACATCATCAAGAAGTATTCCGACCACATCGCCTTGCCGATCGAGCTGCCCAAAGAGCAGGCTCCGGCCGCCGAAGGCGAAGAGGCTCCGGCAGAGGAATGGGAAACCGTCAACCGTGCCAGCGCTCTCTGGACTCGTTCCCGTACCGATGTGAAGGACGAGGAATACCAGGAGTTCTACAAGCACGTTGCCCATGACTACGAGAACCCGCTGAGCTGGAGCCATAACAAGGTCGAAGGCAAGCTGGAATACACCTCGTTGCTCTACGTTCCGGCTCGCGCGCCGTTCGACCTGTACCAGCGTGAGGCGCCGCGTGGCCTGAAGCTGTACGTGCAGCGTGTATTCGTCATGGATCAGGCCGAGTCCTTCCTGCCGTTGTACCTGCGCTTCATCAAGGGCGTGGTCGACTCCAATGACCTGTCGCTGAACGTTTCCCGGGAAATTCTGCAGAAAGACCCGATCATCGATTCGATGAAGTCCGCGCTGACCAAGCGCGTGCTGGACATGCTGGAAAAACTGGCCAAGAACGAGCCTGAGCAATACAAGGGCTTCTGGAAAAACTTCGGTCAGGTACTTAAAGAAGGTCCGGCTGAAGACTTCGCCAACAAGGAAAAGATCGCCGGTCTGCTGCGCTTCGCTTCGACTTCTGACGAAAGCGGCGAGCAGAGCGTTTCCCTGGCTGAATACCTGGCGCGCGCCAAGGAAGGTCAGGACAAGATCTATTACCTCACCGGCGAATCCTACGCGCAGGTCAAGAACAGCCCGCACCTGGAAGTCTTCCGCAAGAAAGGCATCGAAGTGCTTCTGCTGACCGATCGTATCGACGAGTGGCTGATGAGCTACCTGAGCGATTTCGACGGCAAGGGCTTTGTCGATGTGGCACGGGGTGATCTGGATCTGGGCAAGCTTGATTCCGAAGAGGACAAGAAGGCTCAGGAAGAGATCGCCAAGGACAAGGAAGGCCTCATCGAGCGCCTCAAGACAGCCTTGGGCGAGTCGGTCAGCGAGGTGCGTGTTTCTCACCGCCTGACCGATTCTCCGGCGATCCTGGCCATTGGTGAGCAGGATCTGGGTCTGCAGATGCGTCAGATCCTCGAAGCCAGCGGCCAGAAGGTTCCGGATTCCAAGCCGATCTTTGAGTTCAACCCGTCTCACCCTCTGATCGGCAAGCTCGATCTGGAGCAGAGCGAAGAGCGCTTCGGCGACCTGTCGCACATCCTCTTCGATCAGGCGGCGCTGGCCGCCGGTGACAGCTTGAAAGACCCGGCTGCCTATGTGCGCCGTCTGAACAAGTTGCTGGTCGAACTGTCTGTTTGATAGTTGATTGACAGAAAACCCGCTTCGGCGGGTTTTTTGTTTTGGTATGTGAACCCTCTTTCTCAATGATCAGGAGTCAGCAATGAGCAGCAACATCACTGTCCGTTCCGTGGTTTACCAGATCGATGGCCAGCCTTACGAAAGTCGCCTGGTGTTTGACTCGGCCGCTACCTCGAAGCGCCCGGGCCTGCTGATGGCCCCCAACTGGATGGGTGTCAGTCAGGGCGCTGAAACCATTGCCAAGGCAGTTGCCGAGCAGGGTTATGTCGTGCTGTTGGCCGACCTGTACGGGCAAACCATTCGTCCAGCCAACAATGACGAGGCGGGCGCTGCCATGACGCCGCTCAAGGATGACCGTGCCTTGCTGCGCAAACGCATGCAGGTAGCCCTCGATCAATTGCTGAGCCAGGAAGACGTTTCCCTGGATGCCGGCAAGATCGCGACCTTCGGTTTCTGCTTCGGCGGTTGCTGTTCGCTGGAACTGGCACGTACCGGTGCAGAGCTGAAAGCGGCCATTTCCTTCCACGGCACGCTGGACACACCGAACCCTGCCGACGCGAACAATATCAAGGGTAAGGTGCTGGTCCTGCACGGCGCCTCCGATCCATTGGTCGCCAGGGAGCAGTTGCCAGCATTCGAGGAAGAAATGAACGCTGCTGGTGTGGATTGGCAGTTGCACAGCTACGGCGGCGCCTTCCACTCGTTCACCGACCCGCACGCCAACGTGCCGGGTATGATGATGTACGACGCCAAAGTGGCCGGGCGTGCGTTTACCAGCATGCATAACCTGCTGGGTGAAGTATTCAAGGGTTGAAGCAATACCCGGCTCTTTCGCAAGTAAATTCGCGCGGGATACAACTGTCGTGACCAAGGCCCTTCCCACGAATTTCAACCGTGGGAGGGGGCTTGCCCGCGACTAGGCAAGCAAAAAGAAACGCAGCATCTGAATTGTGGCCCGGGCAGTGAACCGTCAGGGACAGCGGATCAGGGCGTGAAATACTGACGGCGCTGGTGCTGCTCCTGGTGCATGGGGAACATCACGGCGTAGAACTCGGTCCAGCCCCCCATGCGCACGCGCAGCAGGTCGTAGCGTTCCGGATCCTTGCTCGCCGCCTGGTAGGTGGCGAGGTCGGCACAGGTCAGCGTGATCAGGTTGGAGCCCGTGCCGCCGTCGGCATATACGCGCAGGAAGCGTTTCAGGTCTTCCAGCGGGAAGTTCTCGGAGATGTTCATGTCCACCGGGGATGCGTTGGAGAGCCCGTAGTCAATGGCGTCGTTGCGCCAGCTCTCTAGCGATTGGTAGATATTGCGGAAGGCTGGTGCCGCGGCCAGATCCTGTGGCGCCGGCACCGGAGACAGGTCGGACGCAATCGGCATGCCGTTGCGGCGGCCATCGGCCGTGGCACCGCAGGGCGCGCCATCGCCCACATAGCCCTCGAAGGTACCGATGCCCGGCGTGACGACGAATTCAAACTGGCCGTAGGTCTTGGCAATGCCGTCCAGCAGCGGCTGCAGTGCGGGATGAGGCTGGCGGATCACATCCACGCACAGGCGGATCAGGTGGTCCATGACCCAATTGCCCAGTTCGTCCACTTCCTTGTTTCCGCTGCCCCACTTGGGCAACTGCAGGGCGATGTCGCGCCATTCCTGGTAACGGCGTGTGCGCTCGCCCGCTGCCGCAGGCCCCGTCAACTCGTTCTGGTACGGCTCAATCAGGGTGTAGCCCCAGTCGTTGATCAGGCAATCCACCAGCTCGGGGAGTGTAGTAATCGCCGTCTCGCGGTCGTACACCAGCTTCTTGATCGCATACAGGGAATCGATAGTGTTGGAGACGCCCACGCACAGCGGTGCAATCATGTGAAAGCGCGCTCCGGCATTGGTCAGGTCGCGGCCCGAATCGACACAGCCGTCGATCAACGTGGACAACAGAGGGCTGGGGCAGATTTCGCCAAGATTGCCGTAGGCGCCGAGGATGACGTTGTAGGTCTGTATCACTAGCCATTCCAGTTGGTGCAGGAACTGCGACTGCAGCTTTTCAAAGCTGTCTATCTCGTGCGCAGGCGGAGAGCGGAAAGTCTGCTTCAGGCCGCGCAGGTAGATCGGCCCGGCCGCGCCATAGGTGGCTCCCTGATTCAGCGCCTGCTCCAGCGCCGCCATCGGTGTGACGTTGGCAAACGCAAACTCGGTGGCACCCGCCAGCATCGGCTCATAGCAGCCATCGGCAGCGTAATCGCGCGACCAGCGCAGCGACACGTCCTTGCCCGAGCGGCGCAGTGCTTCGCACAGTTTGTCATCCTGGTACAGGATCGGGTGCGCACCGCCTGCCAGCAGCGATTGGGCCGCAGCGTCCAGAATTTCCTGGGGCATGTCCTTGTACACCCGCAGCGAAAGAGTGGGCGCGTTAACCGGTATGCGGCGGGCCGCCTTCAGGCACAGCATGGTCACCGGGTTGACGCCGCCGGTAGGCTCGGCATCGTCATTGGCCACATAGCCACCCACGGTGATCTGCTGCACCCACTGGTTGATACCGCCCCCCTGCGGGAAGTTGCCGCCCAGCCCACAGACCGCCGTGGTGCCGTAATTGACGTAGTCGGTGATGTCGGCTCGGTTCGCGAAAGCGTTCTCGCCCATCTTCAGCCACAGACAATCGACGATCTCCTGCGCACGGGCTTCGTCCAGCGGATGCTTTTGGAGCAACGGCCACAGGATCTGGTCCAGCCGCCCCAGGGCCGTCAGTTCGCCCAACAGGTGCAGGCAGCAGTGGAAGGAAAAGATCAACTGCACGCCATCATGGAAATCACGCGGCGGCTGGCTGCTCAGGTGGCGCAGGCGCGCAGCCACGTCGCGCATGTTCTGCGCATCCTCCGCTGCAGTGGCCTGGGCCGCTGTGTGCTCGGCATGCTCGGCCCAGTTGAGCAGGTAGCGCTGTACGCCTTCCAGCGACCAGATCGCCCCCTGATAGAAGTCCTGCTGCGCCGCTGTCAGGCCGGGTTGTGCCCGTTTTTGCTGCAACTGCGCCAACAGACCGCCCAGGCCCAGGTCGACCAGGTGCTGGTAGTGCGGCACCACATGGCCCATGGCCGACCATTCGTTGAGCTGGCCCTTGAGCCAGGCCGTAATGGTCTCTTGCTCGTTCAGGTAGGGCACCACTTCCTTGCCGCGCCCCAGCGTGAAGTCGGGAATGATCCCCACCAGCAATTCTTCGGGGTAGATGCGCAGCAACTGGTTGTCACGCGCCAGTCGCGAATGCGGGGACGAGAGCAGATCTGCCAGCGTCTTCTGGTTGGCCAGCCCCTTGCGCAGCAAGGCCGAGCCCTGGAGCACCGACGCTTCGTCCGGTGTCACCAGCGTCGACAGGTGCGGCAGGCGTGGAAAGGGCTGGCGGCGCAGCCAGCCGTCGCTCCAATGCGAAAAGGTGCGCCCCAGCAAGGTCAGCAGGCGAGGGCCGGGCGGGTCTCCCGGCGCATAGCCGCCCTCTGCCATCTGGTGCAGGTAGTCCTGCGAGTTATAGAACATATAGCCATTGGAGCTGCGTACATCCCAGTGCGGATCTTCCTCGGTATCTGCCACGCTGGCCACGTGCGCCACGTCCAGCTCTGCAGCCGCCGGTACATACCAGTAGGCACCCGCCACTCCCTGTACTACGCTCATCAGGCGATCGACCGGGCGATCCGGCATGTCACCCATCATGTGGTGCAGGATCTTCTCGAAACGCTCCTGCTCGTTGCAGAAAGCCACGAACATCAGGCCTGCCTCACGCGCCGCGTGCCCGGCCTGTTCGCCAAATGGCAGCGCCTGCCGCAGCAGCTTGCGGTTATCGCCATTGGCATCGCGCACATGAGCGCGGTGGATATGCGCATCCCCAGGTCCCTGCGGCAAGATTGCCCCATCCGTATCGCGGCCGATCATGGCGTCTTCGCTGTCCGGCGACATCGCGGCAATGGTGCGCCAATCAAACAGGAATTTCTGGGTGAAGGCGAACGACGCCCCTGCATAGGCGTCGCCCAGCAAAATATCCTCGGCCAGACTGACTGGATCGTTGGGATTGGTAATGCCATCCAGATAGCGACCGCCAATGACGCGACCATCCTCGCGTTTTCCTGCCTCCACCACCTCGATGTGGCTGGCCAGTGCTTCCAGTGCAGGCCTGAATTCGCTCACCAGACGGTGCGCTGCTTCTGCATCGGGCGCTTTCAGGAACAGCAGCACATCTCCACCGGTATCGCGCAGTTTGGGCGAATGGTTGAGTATCTTGCGGCTGACCGGAATTTCACGGCCCTGCCAACTGCTCCACAGTTCTGGCGCAAACGCTGCTACCAGCCCCGCAGGTTGGGGCGCAGCCTCGCTGGCCAGGGCCAGCTTGCGTATCACATCCAGTACCGCCTGCTGGCTGGCAGGTGTATGGTCCCGGAGCGTGATTGTGAGAATCTGACCGAATAGAGGCCGCAATAAAAGACCGCGTTGAGCTCCCGTGACGATGTTGGCAAACATGCGACTTCCTTGGCGATAGGATTGAAAAAAGCAACGCTCGTAAAGGTTGCTCAAAAACGGTACTCCGGCAGCAGTACTGCGGAGCAGGCGGCACCTGGTGGCATTAAATAGCCATTATTCGGGTTGAAAGTTAAACCAAATATAAGAAATGTTCCAACTGAACCGGTGTAGGAGTGAATTCATTCGCGAGACGGTATTTCAGGCGACATGTTCCTGTCGGATGTACTGACTCTTCGCGAATGAGTTGGCTCTTACCGGGGCAACTCAATCCTGCCAATTTCCCCCGGCACGCTCGGCCAGTCTCCCGCAGCCCAGCGAGCTTTTGCCTGTTCTATCAGAGCCTTGTCGCTGGCCACGAAATTCCAGTTCATGCGTCGTGGGCCGTCCAGGGGGGCTCCGCCGATCAGCACGGCGTGGCAGTCGCTTTCTGCGCACAGGTTAACCGCCTGGCCTGCGTCCAGTACCACGAGGCTGCGTGGCGTGATGGGTTCGCCATTCAGTGACGCTTCACCTTCAAGCACGTACAGGGCGCGTTCTTCGTGTTCGGCGGGGATCGGCAAGGTCGTTGCGTTCTGGAGGTGCAGTTCGGCGTACAAGGTAGGGGAAAGTACCGGTACGGGTGAGATCAGCCCGAAGCCATTGCCTGCAATCATGCGAATGCCAATTCCCATGTTTTCGCTGTAGGGGAGGCTGGATGCGGGGTGATGGCTGTAATGACCTGAGCCTTGTTCATGTTCCTTCGGAGACGCCAGCCAGACCTGCAAGCCATGCATCCTCGATCCGCTGGCCTGCAATGGTGCGGGTGTACGTTCGATATGGGCGATGGCGCTGCCAGCGGTCATCCAGCTCACATCTCCGGGGCTGACCAGTTGATCGCTGCCCAGGCTGTCCTTGTGCTGTAGCTGACCCTCGAACAGGTAGGTCAGGGTCGAGAGGCCGATATGCGGGTGCTGGCGGATATCCATGCCGCTGCCTGGCGCATAAACGGTTTCCAGCATGTGATCGAAAAACACGAAAGGACCGACGCTTCGGCATCCGGCCGAGGGCAGGGGGCGCAGAATGGGTTGTCCTTCCACGTCTTCGGCGCGCGGGGTGATGGTGGGCATCAAGCTTTTCTCTGCAGGTCAGGGCAATGTCCAAGCATATCGCAGGCATAAAAAAAGCGCCTCGAAAGGCGCCTTCTTCAGATTTGCTGCGAGGCCGTATTACTGACCCTGCCAGCGCTTCAGAACCAGCGTGGCGTTGGTGCCGCCAAAGCCGAAGCTGTTGCTCATGACCAGGTCGAGCTTGGCGTCTTCGCGAGTCTCGCGCAGGATCGGCATGTCAGCGACAACCGGGTCCAGTTCGTCGATGTTCGCGGAACCGGCAATGAAGTTGTTTTCCATCATCAGCAGGCAGTAGATCGCTTCGTGAACGCCAGCGGCGCCCAGCGAGTGACCGGACAGGCTCTTGGTCGAGCTAATGGCTGGAGCGTTGCTGCCGAAGACTTCACGTACACCTTCCATCTCTTTCGCGTCACCGACCGGGGTCGAGGTGCCGTGAGTGTTGAGATAGTCGATAGGGCCGTCAACGGTGGACAGAGCCATCTGCATGCAGCGGATTGCGCCTTCGCCGCTTGGAGCAACCATGTCGTAGCCGTCGGAGGTCGCGCCGTAGCCGACGATTTCCGCGTAGATCTTGGCGCCACGTGCCAGAGCGTGTTCCAGCTCCTCGACAACCACCATGCCGCCACCGCCGGCAATGACGAAACCGTCACGCTTGGCGTCGTAGGCGCGGGAGGCCTTTTCCGGGGTTTCGTTGTACTGTGTGGACAGCGCGCCCATGGCGTCGAACAGGAACGACTGGCTCCAGTGTTCTTCTTCGCCACCGCCAGCAAAGACGATGTCCTGCTTGCCCAGCTGGATCTGCTCGACAGCGTTACCGATGCAGTGAGCACTGGTGGCGCAGGCGGACGAGATCGAGTAGTTCACGCCCTTGATCTTGAACGGTGTGGCCAGGCATGCCGAAACGGTGCTGCCCATGGTCCGCGTAACGCGGTAAGGACCGACACGCTTGACGCCTTTTTCACGCAGGGTATCCAGCGCTTCCATCTGGTTCAGCGTGGAAGCGCCGCCGCTGCCGGCGATCAGGCCGGTGCGGACGTTGGAAACCTGATCTTCGCTCAGGCCGGAGTCGGCGATAGCGTCTTTCATCGCCAGGTAGGCATAGGCTGCCGCGTGGCCGACGAAACGGAAGATCTTGCGATCGATCAGTTCTTCCAGGTTGAGGTCGATGGAGCCGGAAACCTGGCTGCGCAGACCCATTTCGGCATATTCCGGATTGAACCGGATGCCAGGGCGGTTGGCACGCAGGTTGGCGGTGACGGTCTCTTTGTCATTGCCCAAGCAGGAAACAATGCCCAGACCAGTGATAACGACGCGGCGCATGCGATTACCCTTAGAAGTTTTCAGTGGAGGTGAAGACGCCGACCCGGAGGCCTTCGGCGGTGTAGATCTCGCGACCGTCGACAGTAACCGAGCCATCGGCGATGGCCAGGTTCAGCTTGCCTTTGAGAACGCGCTTGATCTGGATGTTATAGGTGACTTTTTTGGCGCTCGGCAAGACCTGGCCGAAGAACTTCACTTCGCCCGAACCCAGTGCACGGCCACGGCCCGGCAGGCCCTGCCAGCCCAGGAAGAAACCGACCAGTTGCCACATGGCGTCGAGGCCCAGGCAGCCGGGCATTACCGGATCGCCTTCAAAGTGACAAGCGAAGAACCACAGGTCTGGATTGATATCCAGCTCAGCGACCAATTCACCTTTGCCGTACTTGCCGCCTTCTTCGCTGATGTGGGTGATGCGATCAACCATCAGCATGTTGGGGGCGGGCAATTGCGCGTTACCTGGTCCGAACAGCTCGCCGCGACTGCAGCGCAGCAGGTCTTCCCGGGTAAAGGCGTGTTGTTTGGTCATGCGAGCTCCTCAATAATCTTTGTGCGGCAAGATGGGGCGCCACTGGCCCTATCGCCAGTCCTGGCGGACTAATTCGCCAGGACTCTGTCCGGCAGCCTACTCATAGACTGTTGCGTTGAAGTGAAAGTCACAGCGCAAGGGAAAATCAAAGTACACCTGTGCACTGAAATACGCCATTCGACCGATATTACGGTGCGGTACGATCACCAAGACTGCCGCAATTTAGCATTTATCGCCAGTCGCCGCTGTCCGAAAGGATAGCCAACGTTGTAAAACCTGCTGTAAATCAGCATGTTTGAAAGGTTTGGCGAGGTAGTCATTCATACCCGCCTGTAAACAGGCGTCACGGTCGCCCTGCAGAACATTGGCCGTCAGGGCGATGATCGGCAGTTCGCCGAGCCCCGAAATCTGCCTGATTCGCCGGGTTGCCTCATAGCCATCCATGACCGGCAGTCGGCAATCCATGAGAATCAATGCATAGTTTCCCGCGCCGGCCTTGATCACCGCCTGGGCGCCGTCGACTGCAACATCTACCTTGCAGCCCATGTTGTGCAGCATGGCCATGACCACGGTGCGGTTGACCGGGTTGTCCTCGACCAGCAACACCCGGCGCTCCTTGTAGCATGCTTCGATATTCGCCAGCGCTTGCACCTTGTCGGCGGCGGCCACGCGGCACAGCGGCAGCGGGATCTGCAGGGTGAAAACCGAACCAACGCCTTCTTCGCTCTGCGCATGCAGGGTCCCGCCCATGCGTTCGGCGAGCGTGCGGGCGATGGGCAGGCCGAGCCCGGTGCCGCCGTAGCGCCGCGAAATCGAGCTGTCGGCCTGCTTGAATGCATCGAACATGGACTCCAGCCGGTCGGCACGAATACCGATGCCGCTGTCGCGCACGATGCAGATGAAGCGCACCTGATCACCGTCCAGGTTTTCCCAGCCTACTTCGATGCGCACACTGCCCACTTCCGTGAACTTCAGGGCATTGCCGATCAGGTTGACCAGAATCTGGCGAATGCGGGTCGGGTCGCCCACCACGTTCAGCGCCTCCAGACCCGGCTGGATATGCCGTTCCAGCAACAGCTTGCGTTGCGCTGCGCTATGGCTGAAAGCCTGGGTCGAAGCATTGACCAGGTCGGCGAGATTGAATGTGATGCCTTCGATTTGCAGGGCATCGCGCTCGATGCGCGAGAAGTCGAGGATGTCGTTGATGACCCGCAGCAGGTGCTCGGTGGACTCGGTTGCCAGCGCCGAGTATTCGGCCTGCTCGTCGGTCATTCGGGTGGTTTCCAGCAGTTGCAGCATGCCCAGCACGCCATTCATCGGGGTGCGCAGTTCATGGCTCATCATTGCCAGAAAGTCTGATTTGGCCCGGTTGGCCTGTTCGGCTTCTTCCCGGGTCTGGATCAGTTGGGCCATGGAGCGTTGTTGCTCGGTGCTGGCCTTGTCCAGATTCGAGGCCAGATTATTGATGTGCCTGGCCAGTGCGCCCAGTTCCGCATCGTCGCTGACCGGCAAAGGTGTGTGGTAGTCGCCTTGCTGGATCGCCTTGAGCGCTTCGCCCATGTCGCTGATCGGTTGCGACAGGCTCAGGGCCAGCCGTCTGGCCAGCAGGAACGTAAATAGCAGGGCGAACAGCGCCAGAATCCCGGCCTTGAGCAGAATTTCCTGCTGGCGCTGACTGAACGCTTCACTGGACATGCCCACCAGCACGCGACCCAGGTACTCCTCGGATGTCGCGATATTGTGATTCGCCCCAACATGCAGCGAATGGATCGGTGCCTGGAAGGTTTCGGTCTGCAAGGAGTGATTTTCGCTCTGATGCGGTTGTTCGATGTAGATCATGACATTGTTATCGCTGTCCTGAATTTCCACATAGCGGACATTGGGCATCGACAGCGTTGCGCGCATCAGGCTCTTGAGGGTTTCGATATCGCCGAGCACGACCCCGGTTTCTGCGGTCGGCGCCAGCTGGTTGGCGATCAGTTGGCCGATATGATTGAGTTCCTGGCGCAGATCCTGAATCCGCACGAAGGTAAAGAAGCTGACCAGCAGGAGTGTCAGGATCAGTGCCGGACCCAGGCTGATGATCTGGGTGCGGGTATTGATGTCCCAGTGACGCAGTTTCATTGGCTGCGGGTCTTCTGGGCCGGGGAATGGATGGTTGCGTCCATGCTCTGTGCTCTGGAATTCGGGTCATAGCATTTGCGTCGGCGGCGCGGCGCACATAAGGCCGTTTACCGCGATCATCCATGCTGCATCGGCGCATGTTAACCGAGATGGGCGCGATTTCCATGGAACTTGTGGGACCCTGGTGGGCTCAGGTCCATGATCGATGGCGTTTCTGACAACGTTTGCCGCTGGCCGATGCGGCAACGCTCCGTATAATGCGCCATCGCCAGTTGAATGGCCCTGGATGGATTGGTTTATGACCACACAGCAACCTGTAGCGGTTCTTGGTGGCGGAAGCTTCGGCACCGCGATTGCGAACCTGTTGGCGCAGAACGGTCATCAGGTCTGCCAATGGATGCGCGACCCGGAGCAGGCCCAAGCGATTCGCGACAACCGTGAAAACCCTCGTTACCTCAAGGGCATCAAGGTGCGTCCTGAAGTCGAGCCGGTCACCGATCTGACGGCGGCTATCGATGCCTGCGAGCTGATTTTTGTCGCCTTGCCGTCGAGTGCCTTGCGCGCCGTACTGGCACCGCATGTCGAACGTCTGAATGGCAAGATGCTGGTCAGCCTGACCAAGGGCATCGAGGCGCAGAGCTTCAAGCTGATGAGCCAGATTCTCGAAGAGATCGTTCCCAAGGCGCGTATCGGCGTGTTGTCCGGACCGAATCTGGCCCGCGAAATCGCCGAGGATGCATTGACTGCGACAGTGGTCGCCAGCGAAGACGAAGCGCTGTGCCAGCGCGTCCAGGCAGCGTTGCATGGCCGCACCTTCCGGGTCTACGCCAGTGCCGACCGTTTTGGTGTCGAGTTGGGCGGTGCGCTGAAGAACGTCTATGCGATCATCGCGGGCATGGCCGTGGCGCTGGAGATGGGTGAGAACACCAAGAGCATGCTGATTACCCGCGCCCTGGCGGAAATGACCCGTTTTGCGGTCAGTCAGGGAGCCAATCCCATGACCTTCCTGGGCCTGGCCGGTGTCGGCGACCTGATCGTGACCTGTTCCTCGCCCAAGAGCCGCAATTACCAGGTGGGTTTCGCGCTTGGCCAGGGCTTGAGCCTCGACGAGGCAGTGAGCCGTCTGGGCGAAGTGGCCGAAGGTGTCAATACGCTCAAGGTGCTCAAGGTCAAGGCGCAGCAGGTGCAGGTCTATATGCCGTTGGTCGCCGGCCTGCATGCAATTCTTTTTGAAGGTCGTACGCTCAATCAGGTCATCGAGGTGCTGATGCGCGCCGAGCCCAAGACTGACGTCGATTTCATTTCCACCACGGGATTCAACTGAATTCAAACTCATCAGGGAGAAGGTCTTGAACGAATCGAAGATCCAGAAGAACGAATCGATCCTGCTGCGCATCCTCTGGATGCTGCTATTCGCAATCGTCTGGCAGGTCGCGGAAATTGTCCTGGCGGGTGTCGTGCTGGTGCAACTGGGCTATCGGATCATCTATGGCGCGCCCAGTGGCAGCCTGATGAACTTCGGTGACAGCCTGAGCCAGTTCCTGGCGCAGATTGGTCGCTTCGGCACTTTCCATAGCGATCAGAAACCCTGGCCCTTCGCCGACTGGCCGACGCCCCGGGCGCCGGATGGCGAGAGCGCGCATTACGTCGAACCCGCGCCGCATCCGGTGCGCGATGAAGAGCCAAAACTGTGAAGCTCTGGGTGCTGCGCCATGGAGAGGCGCAATCCAGAGCCCGTAGCGATGCCGAGCGCGAACTTACGGCCCATGGCCGCGAAGAAGTCCTGCAGAGCGCGACGCATCTGCAGGGCAAGCCGCTGCAACGCATCGTGGCCAGTCCTTATGTGCGGGCGCAACAGACTGCCGAACTGGTGCGTCATGCACTGGGTTTCGCCGAACCGGTTGTGACCGTGCCCTGGCTGACACCCGACAGCGATCCTCGCCAGGTTCTCAGTCACCTGGACCTGAAAGCTGACGACAACGTTCTGCTGGTCAGCCATCAGCCTCTGGTCGGTGCCCTGATTGGTCTGCTGGTTCACGGCAGCTATCAGCATGCCGAGCCCATGAGCACCGCCAGCCTTGCCGAACTCGAAGGCGAGTTCGCGACCACAGGCGGCATGACGCTGCTGAGTGTTCGTCACGTGTGACTGTCGCCTGGCCGACCACAGTCTGCGCAGGAGCAAATTCATTTGCGAAAACTGTCAACGCATAACAAGGATCGAACATGACTGTATGGCGTGAAACTCCCAATCTCGACAGCCTCAATGCAGGCCAGAAGAACACCATTGGCGAAGTGCTGGATATTCGCTTCGATTCATTCACCGAAGATTCCCTGACCGGCAGCATGGCGGTCGATCAGCGCACCCATCAGCCGTTTGGCCTGCTGCATGGGGGGGCCTCGGTGGTGCTGGCCGAATCGCTGGGTTCAGTGGCCAGTTATCTGGCGGTCGACAGCAGCAAGTTCTTCTGTGTGGGCCTGGAGGTCAACGCCAACCACTTGCGTGGCGTGCGCAGCGGGCGGGTGAGCGGTGTGGTACGTCCGGTTCATATCGGACGCACCACCCATGTATGGGATATCCGTATCAGCAACGAGGACGGCAAGCTGTGCTGCATTTCTCGCCTGACCGTCGCGGTGGTGCCTCATGGTCAGGAGCTGCCAGCCCGCTGAATGTGTCACTCCGGTCTGTTCGATGGCCGGAGTGTCACCCCCGATGGCAGTTCCAATCGTTGCCGTAGCCCGGGCAGGGTGCGCACAATCGCCACAGGTTCGGCCATCGAGTGCGTCGGCATGTCACAACATATCTTCTTTGCTCACGCCAACGGTTTTCCGTCGGCGACTTACGGCAAATTGTTCAATGCGCTGGCGCCGGAATACGCGGTCGTCCACCTGGAGCAGCATGCCCATGATCCACGGTTTCCGGTCGACGACAATTGGCTGAATCTGGTGGATGAGCTGATTCATCATTTGCGTGAGCAGCCAGCCCCCGTGTGGGGCGTCGGGCATTCCCTCGGCGGCGTGCTGCATTTTCACGCGGCGCTACGTTGCCCTGAACTGTATCGGGGTGTGGTGATGCTCGATTCCCCGGTACTCAGCCTGGTCGATCAATGGATGATTCGCGCTGCCAAGCGTTTCGGCTTTATCGACCGCATCACCCCCGCAGGCCGCACACTGGGTCGCCGCGAGGCGTTTACCGATGCCCAGGCAGCCCGCGACTATTTCGCCAGCAAGACGCTGTTCCGCCGCTTCGATCCAGACTGTTTCGATGCCTATCTGCAGCATGGCCTGCAGGTCGATGGCGAACAACTGCGCCTGCGCTTCAATGCCGCCACGGAAATCAGCATCTATCGCAGTATTCCGCACACCAGCCCCAAGCCTTCGCGACAGCTCTGTGTGCCGTTGGCGATGGTGCGTGGCAGGCACAGCCGGGTGGTATTGCCGCATCATGGCTATCAGGCCAGACGCCTGCGTGACGGTGAGTACCTGTCGATGCCCGGCGGACACATGTTTCCCCTGGAGCGGCCCACGGAAACGGCGCAATTGCTCAAATCATTGTTTACCCGTTGGGATGCCCGACGCATTGAGGACACTGGCCAATGAGCCACCCCGTAGAAGAAGTGCGCCTGAACCTTGGGCATATCGAGCTGGCCGCGCATCTGTTCGGACCCGAGGACGGGCAACCGGTAATCGCCCTGCATGGCTGGCTGGATAACGCCAACAGCTTTGCCCGGCTGGCGCCCCGCCTTGAAGGTCTGCGCATCGTGGCTCTCGATATGGCCGGTCACGGTCATTCCGATCATCGTCCGGCAGCGGCGAGTTACAGCCTCGCCGATTATGTGTTTGACGTGCTGCAAGTGGCCGAACAACTGGGCTGGCAGCGTTTTTCCCTGCTCGGGCATTCGTTGGGAGCGATCATTTCGGTGATCCTGGCGGCCTCGCAGCCTGAGCGCGTCCAGCGTCTGGCCTTGATCGACGGGCTGTTGCCGCTTACCAGCGAAGCCGACGAGACGGTGGCTCGCATGCGGATGGCCATTGAGGCGCAACTGGCATTGCCCGGCAAGCAAAAGCCGGTGTATGCGGATCTGGAGCGGGCCATCGAGGTGCGCATGAAAGGCATGGTCGCGGTCAGTCGTGAAGCGGCGCAATTACTTGCCCAGCGTGGGCTCATGCCGGTCCCGGGCGGCTACACCTGGCGCAGCGACAGTCGCCTGACTTTGCCATCGGCTACCCGCTTCAGTCATCGTCAGGCGATGCATTTTGTCGAGGCTGTGCAGTGTCCGACACAATTGGTAATGGCTGAAGACGGGATGCTGGCGAGAAATCGGGAACTACTCTCAAACCTGCCATTTCAGGTCTTGAGCTTGCCGGGCGGGCATCATCTGCATTTGAACGACGAGGCGGGCGCAGCCTCTGTTGCAGACTGTTTCAATCGCTTCTTCGCTGCGTCTTGACTTGCAACAGGCAACTGTCGACGCTGCAAGGATCGAAACAGGAGTCAATCATGATGGACCACCCAATGGCCTTCTATACTCGCCTCAGGGGCGACGTTGCCCATTCCATTTTTTCCCTTGCAAGTCGATGAGAGCATCCATGCGTTTATCCCGTGCTCCATTTGTCATGTTGTGCGCGTCACTGTTCAGCACTCTGGCGTTCGCTGCCGATGTGCCGGGCAGTCATGACCTGCGTATCGTACCGCGTCTTGCGGAAGCCGAAATTGTCGATTATCGACCCGCTGCCGAGCTGGAGCGTATCTATCCGCTGGGATCGATCCGCAAGATCAGCGGCCAGATGCGCTTTGATGGCCAGGTCAGTGCGCGCGGCAACCTGACCTCGGTAACCTACCAGTTACCTGCCGAACACACCTCCGACGAAGCCTTTACCGCCGCCCGCGAAGCCTTGCAGGCGCAGGGTGCCGAGTTACTGTTCTGGTGCCAGGCCCGCGATTGCGGGGAAAGCAGCCTGTGGGCCAATGAAGTCTTTGGCAATTCCAAGCTGTATGGCGCCGATGACCGGCAAGCCTATCTGCTGCTCCGCCTGGCCGAGCCGGACAACGAAACCCTGGTCGCGCTATACAGCATCACGCGCGGCAATCGCCGGGCTTACCTGCATGTCGAGCAGTTCACTGCCGCCGCGCCACTCGGTGAACTGCTGCCGACGTCCGCCACATTGCTGCGCCAGCTCAAAAGCACTGGCCGCCTGGATTTACCGCGCCTCAAAGGTGAGCCGCAAGAGAATTGGGTGACCTTGCTGTCGCGTGGCCTGAACCTGGACAGCACCTTGCGTGCGACCGTCTCGGGCGCCCGTGCCGACGTCTGGCGTGAAGCGTTGGTGGCCAAGGGCGTGCGCGGGGCACGATTGGAAACGGGAAGTGTCGATAAAGCAGGCCTGGTGATCGAAGTCATCCGCTAGATTCATCGCTATGCTCATTTTTTCGATGTCTTTCATTAGGATGCCTCATGAACAACGACCGTCTGCTGGTGCAGATCCTGCTGCTGGTACTGCTGAGTGCCTGTCTCTGGGTGATGGCGCCGTTCTGGTCGGCCCTGGTATGGGGAGCGGTTCTGGCATTTGCCAGCTGGCCACTGATGCGCTTGCTGACTCACTGGTTCAAGGGTCGCGAGTCGCTGGCCGCGCTGGTGATGAGCCTGTGCTGGCTGTTGCTGGTCGCCGCGCCGCTGGTCTGGCTGGGCTTCAACCTTGCCGATCACGTGCGCGACGCCACGGCCTTCATCAAGGATGTCCAGGTCGACGGGCTGCCTGATCCACCGGCCTGGCTGGCGGGGATTCCGTTCGTGGGTGAACGGCTGGTAGGAATCTGGAACACCATCGATGAGCAGGGCGCGGCGTTCATGGCGGCCGCAAGGCCTTATCTGGGCGAGGTCGGCAACTGGTTGCTGGCCCGTAGCGCGCAGATTGGCGGCGGCATTCTCGAACTGACCCTGAGCATCGTGTTTGCGTTCTTTTTCTATCGGGACGGCCCGCGGCTTGCGGCCTTTGTGCTCAGCCTGCTGGAGCGCTTGATCGGCGAGCGGGCCCAGTACTATCTGGATCTGGTGGCCGGTACGGTACAACGGGTGGTCAATGGCGTAATCGGCACTGCCGCCGCCCAGGCAATCCTGGCCTTGATCGGCTTCCTGATCGCCGGCATTCCCGGTGCGCTGGTGCTGGGCATCCTGACTTTCATATTCAGTCTGATTCCCATGGGGCCGCCACTGGTCTGGATACCGGCCACCGCCTGGCTGGTCTGGCAGGGCGAATACGGCATGGCGGTGTTCCTCGGCCTGTGGGGCACTTTCATCATCAGTGGCGTGGACAACGTGCTCAAGCCGTACCTGATCAGCCGTGGCGGCAACCTGCCGCTGGTGATCGTCCTGTTGGGGGTCTTCGGCGGTTTGCTGGCGTTCGGCTTTATCGGCCTGTTCATCGGTCCGACCTTGCTGGCAGTTGCCTACAGCCTGTTGACCGACTGGGTCGCAGGAGAACGCATCATCAAGACTCAGCGCTAGGTTTCGTAAAGAGCCTGGAAGATCCCGCCGCTCGATGCAGGTCAGCGGCGGTTCCCTGTCAGGCGGCGGTGTCGAGGTATTTGCCGATCGGCTTGCTGCCTTCGGTGTCATAACGCTCGCCCAGCGCGGCAATCATTTTGCTCAAGGCCTGAGCGGCCATCTGATTGGCGTTGGTCTGTTCGCTATTGCTGTTGCTCGGGTTCAGTGCCGAGGCCTGGGCCGCGCCAGCCGGTGGCTGTTGTGGCTGCAGACTGGCGGTCAGTTCTTCAAGGCTGACGGTACCGTCTTCGTTGGTGTCCAGGACGTCGAACACTTCCGTGCTGTTGGCCGTGCTGCCCGCATTGGTCAGGCCCGTGGTCAGTTCGTCGCTGCTGATTGCGCCATCTTCGTCAGCGTCCAGCGAACTGAGCAGCTCTTCGGCCAGATCGGTTGCAGGCTGCATCGGTGGCGGAGGAGGCGGGGTCAGGGCAGCCAGTTCGTCGGCATCCAGACTGTCGTCATCGTCACTGTCCAGGCTGCTGAACGCTTCGCTCAGGCTGACGGTAATGCCGTCCTTCCTGTCCGAAGACAGCGCCGAACCCAGTTCGTCCTTGCTGATGCTGCCGTCACCGTCGGTATCGAGCTTTGCCAACAGCTCTTCCTGAAACTTCTTGCTGTTGGTGCCTGAAGTCAAACTGCTTGAGCTGGTGTAGCTCGATAAACTACTGCTGATGCCACTGATCATTGGGCTGACTCCCATGAGATTGATAGGGCCGGTAGCGGTAAACCGGCTCATGAAGCCTCAAGGGGGCAGTTGTCGTGGGGATGTGGGCTTTGTATCGAGGGGGATACTCAGGCGCGCGGCAGGTCGAGGACGACTGTCAGGCCGCCGCCCGGTGTCTGTGTCAGGTACAGCTCGCCGCCCATGCGCCAGGCAGCCTCGCGGGCGATGGTCATGCCCATGCCGACGCCGCCGGAGTTGCGGTTGCGCGAACCTTCCAGGCGATAAAATGGCTCGAAGATCGTCTCGTGAAACTCCGGCGCAATCCCCGGGCCATGATCGATGACCGAGATCTTCACGCGACTCGCCTGATCCTGAATATCGATATTCACGCTGCCTGCATAACGCAGCGCATTGTCGATCAGGTTGTGCAGGCAGGAACGCAATGCCATCGGCTGAGTCTTGAGGGGCTTGCATTGCCCCTGATATTGCACGTCGTCGCCGTTATCCTGAGCGTTCTCGGCCAGGGATTCGATCAGGGCCTGCAGGTCGAGCTGCTGCACTTCTTCACTCTTGCGATGCTCGTTGAGGTAACTCAGGGTGGCGTCGAGCATGTTGATCATGTCGTCCAGATCCTGAGTCATCTGGCCATGCAGCCTGGGGTCGTCGATCTTTTCGACCCGCAGTTTCAGACGTGACAGCGGTGTGCGCAGATCGTGGGAGACGGCTGCCAGCATGCGTCCGCGCTGCTGCATCTGTTCGCGGATTTTCTGCTGCATCAGGTTGAAGGTATGAGCCGCGTTGCGAGCCTCGCGGGGGCCGGTGATTTCCAGCGGCGGGCTGTCGAGGTTTTCGCTCAGCCGCTCGGCCGCTTCACTCATGCGCCGCACCGGGCGACTCAGGGCCTTGGCGCCATACCAGGCTGCGATCACCAGCGTGATCAACTGGAAGCCCATGACCGTCAGCGGGCCGCGCCAGGGCGATGGCCTGCGATGTTCGCGTTCTGATGGAAAACCCCTGGCTTCCTGCTGCGCGGAGGCCGGTGGCTCCGCTCGCGGAGGCGGCGGGCCGTATTGGGTGAACCAGATAAATGCCAATACATGCGCCAGCAGGATCGCAATCAGCGCCCCACCGAACAATCGTGCGAAAAGCGTATCGGCTGAGCGGATCAAGCGAGTTCCTTGGCATCGAACAGGTAGCCTTCGCCGCGTACCGTCTTGATCAACTGCGGATTCTTGGGATCGTCGCCCAGCTTCTGGCGCAGGCGCGAAACCAGCAGGTCAATGCTGCGATCGAAGGCTTCGATGGAGCGACCCCGAGCGGCATCCAGCAGTTGTTCGCGGCTGAGCACGCGATGCGGGCGCTCCAGGAATACCCGCAGCAGGCGGAACTCGGCGTTGGACAGTGGCACGACCAGACCATCGGCGGCGATCAACTGGCGCAGGACGCTATTGAGGCGCCAGGCATCGAAACGCACGGTGTTGTGCTGGTCGCTGCGATCGTCTCGCACGCGGCGCAACACGGTCTGGATACGCGCTACCAGCTCGCGCGGCTCGAATGGCTTGGCCATGTAGTCGTCGGCACCCAGCTCCAGACCGATGATGCGGTCGGTGGGTTCGCAACGGGCGGTGAGCATCAGGATCGGAATATCCGAAGTGCTGCGCAGCCAGCGGCACAGCGACAGGCCGTCTTCGCCGGGAAGCATCAGGTCGAGCACCACGACATCGAAGGTTTCCTCGGTCAGCGCCTGACGCATCTGCGTGCCATCGGTGACGCCCTTGGAATGGATGTTGAAACGCGACAGGTAATCGCAGAGCAGTTCACGAATCGCCACGTCATCATCGACGATCAGGGCGCGGATATTCCAGCGCTGTTCGGATGAGGACTGATCGGAATTGCTGCCAGGGATTGCTTGCATAGTGCGACTGATGCCTTGTGATGCCGCCATCACTGGCCGCTGTTGAAGATCAACGCTGCCCGTCATGCTACTTCGCCGGGAGGCGCGGCGAAAGGGTGTAGCGGGAGAATGTCGTGGGCATGTCGTGAATGTATCCTGGCTGGTACAAAAGGACCGGTCCCAGACAGACTGTGCCTTGCCTGCATTTTTACGCCTTCTTTACGCCCCTTGTGACCTGTCGATCTCGTTCCTTTACACCCCGTCTGCGGACAATGGCTGCCAAGCGGCAACCGCCGTAGCGACGGAGAATATTGATGAGCGTTCTGGACGGGGTGTCACTGCTGCTGGCAGTCGGGCTGTTCGTTTACTTGCTGGTTGCGCTGTTGCGCGCTGGCCGGAACTAGGAGCAGCCATGCACAGTTATGACTATCTTCTGATTCTGGCTTTTCTGGTGCTGGTTGTGTTGCCAGCGCCTTTGCTGGGGCGTTTCTATTATCGGGTGGTGGAAGGCGAGCGCACCTGGCTCAGTCCGCTGCTCAGGCCCGTGGAGAATATCTGCTATCGGCTGTCGGGTATCGACCCCAGGGTCGAGCAGAACTGGAAGGCTTACCTGTGGGCCTTGCTGGCCTTCAACCTGGCCGGTTTCGTGCTGTTGTTCGCCATGCTGTTGGGGCAGGGCGCCTTGCCGCTCAACCCGCAGCAATTGCCGGGGCTGGAGTGGTCGCTGGCGTTCAACACGGCGATGAGTTTCGTCACCAATACCAACTGGCAGAGCTACAGCGGTGAAGCCTCGCTGAGTTACCTGAGCCAGATGGTCGGCCTGACCGTGCAGAACTTTGTCAGCGCGGCCACGGGGATTGCCGTCTTGCTGGCTTTCTGTCGCGGTATCAGCCGTCGTTCGACAGAAAATCTCGGCAACTTCTGGACCGACCTGACCCGTGTCACCCTGTACGGCTTGCTGCCGCTGTGCATCGTGCTGGCCTTGTTGCTGGTCTGGCAGGGCGTACCGCAAAGCCTTGCCCACTATATCGACGCCGTGACCCTGCAGGGTGCCGGGCAGAGTCTGCCCATGGGGCCGGCCGCCAGCCAGATCGCGATCAAGCAACTGGGCACCAACGGTGGCGGTTTCTTTGGCGTGAACTCGGCGCATCCGTTCGAGAACCCGACCGCGCTGAGCAACCTGTTGCAACTGGTATCGATCCTGCTGATCCCGGCGGCTCTGGTGTTCACCTTTGGCCACTACGTCAAGGACATGCGCCAGAGCCGGGCGATCATGGCCTGCATGCTGGTGCTGCTGTTGATCGGCGGTGCTGTTTCGTTGTGGGCCGAGTACCAGCCCAACCCGGCGTTGAATATGGCCGGTGTCGAGCAGACCGCGCCGCTGGAAGGCAAGGAAAGCCGTTTCGGCACCACTGCCTCCGTGCTCTGGGCGACGGCGACCACCGCCGCGTCAAACGGCTCGGTCAATGCCATGCACGACAGCCTCAACCCGCTGAGCGGCATGGTTGCGCTGGTCAACATGATGGTCGGCGAGGTGATATTCGGCGGCGTTGGTGTAGGCCTCAACGGCATGCTGCTCAACGTGCTGATCGCAGTGTTCCTGGCTGGCCTGATGATTGGCCGCACTCCGGAATACCTCGGCAAGAAGCTGCAGGCGACGGAAATCCGCCTGCTGGTCGCGACCCTGCTGGTAATGCCGGTCGGCGTACTGGTTCTCGGCGCGGTGGCGGCCAGTCTGCCGGGGCCGCTGGCCTCGGTGAGTAATCCCGGCCCGCATGGTTTCAGCCAGTTGCTGTACGCCTACACCTCGGCCACGGCCAACAACGGCTCGGCATTCGGCGGCTTCAGCGCCAATACCGTGTTCCACAACCTGATGCTCAGCGTGGCGATGTTTCTCGGGCGCTTCGGCTACATCGTGCCGGTGCTGGCACTGGCGGGCAGCCTGGCGCTGAAAAAGGCTGCACCGCAGGGCATCAACAGCTTTCCGACCCATGGCCCGCTGTTCGTGACCTTGCTGACCGTGACCATCCTGCTGGTCGGTGGCCTGACTTTCCTGCCAACCCTGGCGCTGGGACCGATTGCCGAACATTTGAGCCTGGGCTTCTGAGGAACCGATGATGAATATGCAGATTCCTGTGACAAAGCCGTCTGAAACCACTGCCGTGAGCGAACCGCTGAAAACCAGCTTCGCGGCCCTGTGGCGTGGCGCGCTGGTGCAAGCCTTCGTCAAACTCGACCCTCGGCAACTGGTGCGTTCGCCGGTGATGCTGGTGGTGGAACTGACCGCGATCCTGACCACCATCCTCTGCCTGATTCCCGATCCGGCGGTACCGACCGGCGTTGCGGTCCAGATCGCCCTGTGGCTGTGGTTCACGGTGCTGTTCGCCAACTTTGCCGAAGCGCTGGCCGAAGGCCGCGGCAAGGCTCGTGCCGACAGCCTCAAGGCGGGCAGCGAAGGGCTCAAGGCGCGACGCCGCGACGAATCCGGCGCGTTCAGCATGGTCAATGCCAGTGCCCTGCGCAAAGGTGATGTAGTGCGCGTCGAGGCCGGGGAAATGATCCCCGGTGACGGCGAAATCATCGAAGGCATTGCCGCGGTCAACGAGGCGGCGATTACCGGTGAGTCGGCGCCGGTCATCCGTGAGTCCGGCGGCGACCGCTCGGCCGTCACCGGTAACACCCGGCTGGTCTCCGACTGGCTGCTGGTGCGGATCAGCAGCAATCCCGGCGAATCGACCCTGGATCGCATGATTGCCCTGGTCGAAGGTGCCAAGCGGCAGAAGACGCCCAACGAAGTGGCGCTGGATATCCTGCTGATCGGCCTGACCCTGATCTTCCTGCTGGTAGTGGTGACCTTGCAGCCGTTCGCCCGTTTTGCCGGTGGCAGCCTGCCGCTGGTGTTTCTGGTAGCGCTTCTGGTGACCCTGATTCCGACCACCATTGGCGGTCTGCTGTCGGCCATCGGTATTGCCGGCATGGACCGTCTGGTGCGCCTCAATGTCATCGCCAAATCCGGGCGTGCCGTGGAGGCGGCCGGTGATGTGCATGTCCTGCTGCTGGACAAGACCGGGACCATTACTTTCGGCAATCGACGTTGCAGCGCGCTGTATGCGGCAACGGGTGTGACGGCCAGGGAAATGAGCGACGGTACCTTGCTGGCTTCGTTGGCCGATGACACTGCCGAAGGCAAATCCATCGTCGAATACCTGCGTAACCTGCATCCGATGACCGAGCCAAAGTCCGCTGAGTTGACTGCTGTGCCGTTCAGCGCCGAAACCCGTCTGTCCGGTGTCGACTATCAGGGGCGCCAGTACCGCAAGGGCGCGGTGGATTCGTTGCTGGCTTTCGTCGACCTTCAGCGCCGCGACCTGCCAGCGGCACTGGCGCGGGAAATCGACAATATCGCCAAGACTGGTGGTACGCCGTTGCTGGTGTGTGTCGACAAGAAGCTGCTGGGCGCGATTCACCTCAAGGACGTGGTCAAGCCGGGGATTCGTGAACGTTTCGCCGAACTGCGCAAGCTGGGGATTCGTACCGTGATGGTGACTGGCGACAATCCGCTGACTGCTGCGGCGATTGCCGCCGAAGCCGGAGTGGACGATGTACTGGCCGAAGCCACGCCGGAGAAAAAGCTGGAGCGTATTCGCGCCGAGCAGAACGAAGGACGGTTGGTGGCTATGTGTGGCGACGGTGCCAACGATGCTCCGGCACTGGCCCAGGCGGACGTCGGCATGGCGATGAACGATGGCACCCAGGCGGCGCGGGAAGCGGCAAACATGGTCGACCTGGACAGCGATCCAACCAAGCTGCTGGATGTGGTGCAGATCGGCAAGGAGTTGCTGGTCACCCGCGGTGCGCTGACGACCTTCTCGATTGCCAACGATATCGCCAAATACTTCGCGATCCTGCCGGCGCTGTTCGCCGCGATCTATCCGCAACTGGGCGTGCTGAACATCATGCAACTGGCCAGCCCGCAGAGTGCAATCGTTTCGGCCATCGTGTTCAACGCCCTGATCATCGTCTTGCTGATTCCGCTGGCCCTGCGCGGCGTGCGGGTCCAGGCCGCCAGCGCTGCCCATCTGCTGCGGCGCAATCTGCTGATCTATGGGCTGGGCGGGATTGTCGTGCCGTTCGTGGGCATCAAGTTGATCGACCTGCTGTTGGTTGGATTGGGGCTGGTGTAGGGCCGAATTCATTCGGGATGCTTTTCGCGGATAAATCCGCTCCCACAGTGTTTGGTTTTTTGAGGAATTTGCTATGTCCAGTGTATTGCGTCCGGCCTTGAGCCTGATTGTATTGATGACGGTCCTGACCGGGGTGGCTTACCCATTGGCGGTAACCGGTGTTGCCCAGTTGGCTTTCCCCGAACAGGCCAATGGCAGCCTGGTCTACGATGCCAATGGCAAGGTGCAGGGTTCGCAGTTGATTGCCCAGGCGTTCAGCGGTGATGAATGGTTCCAGTCCCGTCCTTCGGCCGGAGCCTTTGCCACGGTTTCCAGCAGTGCGAGCAACCTCGCGCCGAGCAATCCGGCGTTGACAACCCGGGTCGCCGATGACGCGGCGAAGCTGGCTGTTGCGGGGCAGGGCGCGGTGCCGCTGGCATTGCTGACCACTTCCGGCAGTGGCCTCGATCCTCATCTGCCGCCATCCGCGGTGGCTTACCAGGCAGCCCGGGTTGCGGCGGCGCGGCAGTTGCCACTGGAAAAAGTGCAGGCGCTTATCGAGGCCAATACCGAGCGTTCCCTGATCGGCCCGCCGGTGGTCAATGTGCTGAACTTGAATCGTGGCCTGAATCAGTTAACGTCTGCGCAACGCCAGGCACAACTTTGAGTGAGTAGTAACAGATATGAGTGATTCCGGCCGTGCCGATGCCTTGTTAGCCAATATGCCCAGAGCCGGGCGCGGGCGCCTTAAAGTGTTTCTGGGCGCAGCGCCCGGAGTCGGCAAGACTTACGCCATGCTCCAGGCTGCGCATGGGCAATTGCGTCAGGGCGTCAGGGTGCTTGCCGGGGTGGTCGAAACCCATGGCCGCGCAGAAACCGAAGCGCTGTTGGGCGGTCTGCCGCAACAGCCGTTGCTGCGCTCGCAATACCGCGGCGTGACGCTGGAAGAAATGGACCTCGACGGCCTGCTCAGGCAGCGCCCGGAACTGGCACTGGTGGACGAACTGGCCCACAGCAACGCGCCGGGCAGCCGCCATGCGAAACGCTGGCAGGATATTCAGGAACTGCTGGCAGCGGGCATCAATGTCTACACCACGGTCAACGTCCAGCATCTGGAAAGCCTCAACGATCAGGTGCGCGGCATCACGGGCGTGCAGGTCCGCGAAACCCTGCCTGACTGGGTGTTGCAGGAAGCCTATGAGCTGGTGCTGATCGACCTGCCTCCCCGTGAACTGCTGGAGCGGTTGCGCGACGGCAAGGTCTACGTGCCGGAACAGGCGCGGGCCGCCATTGATGCGTTTTTCACCCAGACCAATCTCACGGCTCTGCGCGAACTGGCGATGCAGACGGCGGCGGCCCAGGTCGATAACGATCTGGCCCAGGGTTATCGGCAGATGGGCCAGGACGCACCAGCGGTGCGCGGGCGGTTGCTGGTGTGTGTCGATGGCGATGTGCATGCCGAGCGTCTGGTGCGCCACGCCAGCCGGGTGGCGCAACGTCGGCATTTGCCCTGGACGCTGGTGCATGTCGACAATGGTCGGCCCTTTGATGAACAGTCCCGTGCCCGCTTGCAACGTGCCCAGCAACTGGCCGAGCGGCTGGGCGGTGAAGTGGTGCTGCTGCGTGCGGGTGAAGTGGCCAGAACCCTGATTCAGCATGCGGCAGAGCGACGGGCCAGCGTGGTACTGGTCGGCCAGTCGCCGCCGCGCCTGCGTCGTCGACTGTTCGGCGGTGGGGTTGCCGAGCGCCTGTTGCGTGAAGCCCATGGCCTGGAAATCAGTGTGCTGGACAGCGAGCCGCTGCCGGATCAGCCACGGGTTCGTTCGTCGCGCCCGGCGCCCTGGTTCGACTACTTCTTGGCGCTGGTCGCAACGGTGCTGGCCAGTGCCCTTGCCTGGGCGGTGTCGAATGTGCTGGATTTGCCGAACATCTCGCTGGTGTTTCTCGCTGCTGTCCTGCTGGTGGCGATACGCACCAGCGTCGGACCGGCGCTGGCCTGCTCGGTGTTGTCGTTCCTGGCCTATGACTTCCTGTTCATGCCACCGAGTTTTTCCCTGACCATCCAGCGCGAAGAAG
This sequence comes from Pseudomonas cichorii, assembly GCF_003700275.1. Classification (GTDB taxonomy): domain Bacteria; phylum Pseudomonadota; class Gammaproteobacteria; order Pseudomonadales; family Pseudomonadaceae; genus Aquipseudomonas; species Aquipseudomonas cichorii_B. The sequence continues at coordinate 100,883 of NZ_RBRE01000084.1, forward strand.
ACGTGCTGACCCTGCTGTTCTTTCTGCTGATGTCGGCCCTGACCGGCAAGCTGGCGGCCCGTCAGCGTCGGCAACTGGAAGCCTTGCGCGACACTCAGGAACAGACCAGCGAATTGCTGGATCTGTCGCGCAAAATGACGGCCGCGACTGACCGGCAGGCCGTACTCAGTGCTGCCGAGCAGCACCTCAATGGCTGGCAGGAACTGCAGGTCTGCCTGCTGGATCGTGACGGACAGGGTGGCTGGAAACTCGACAACGATATCGCGCCGTTGTCCGAGCCTGAGCGGGCGGCGGCAGACTGGGCCTGGCAACACGATCAGGCGGCGGGTTACGGCACGGGCACCTTGCCGTCCAGCCGCTGGTGGTGGTGGCCGTTGTCCGGTGACAACGGGCCGCTGGCCCTGCTTGGCGTCTGCCCGCGCAACGGCCAGGAATTCACCGCTCAGCGTCGCCGTCTGTTGATCGCCCTCAGCCAGCCGCTGGCCCAGGCACTGGCGCGTGCGCGACTGGCCGAAGATCTGGAAGCCGCACGCCTGCACGGTGAAACCGAACAACTGCGCAGCGCCTTGCTGGCTTCTGTGTCCCATGACCTGCGGACGCCGCTGACCGCCATGCGCGGCAGCATCGACAGCCTGCTGGCACTGGGCGAAGCCATCTCGCTGGAAGATCGTCGCGAACTGCTGGAAGGCACGCGGGACGAAGCCGAGCGGCTGGACCGCTACATTCAGAACCTGCTGGACATGACCCGCCTGGGGCACGGTGCATTGAAACTGGCGCGAGACTGGGTCTCGCCCGGCGATATCGTCGGCAGTGCCCTCGCTCGCCTGCGTGCGGTACTCGCGCCTTTGCAGGTCGAGGCTCAGGTATCTGGCGAACTGCCGTTGCTGTATGTACATGCTGCACTGATCGAACAGGCACTGGTCAATGTGCTGGAAAACGCAGCGCGTTTTTCGCCACTCGACGGGCGCTTGCAGGTGGCGATAAGGGTTGAGGGCGACGAGCTGGCATTTGCCGTCAGCGATCAAGGGCCGGGCATTCCCGAGGACGAGCGGGCGAAGATTTTCGACATGTTCTACACCGCAGCCCGTGGTGATCGTGGCGGGCAGGGCACCGGTCTGGGCCTGGCGATCTGTCAGGGCATGGTCGGCGCACATGGCGGACGGGTCAGCGTCGGCAGCGGGATTGACGGGCAGGGCACCTGCATCACCTTGCACCTGCCGTTACAGGCCCAGCCCGAAGCGGAAACGGAGTCGTTGTCTTGAGGATGCTTTACGTTAGGCTGGTGGCCAACCGAGCCATTACAGCCCCGGAAATATCATGAGTCAGACCACGACCATTCTGGTAATCGACGACGAACCGCAGATTCGCAAGTTTCTGCGCATCAGTCTGGTCTCCCAGGGTTACAAAGTGCTTGAGGCGGCAACCGGCATTGACGGCCTGAGCCAGGCTGCGCTGAGCAAGCCGGATTTGCTGGTACTCGACCTGGGCTTACCGGATATGGACGGTCAACAGGTCTTGAGCGAGTTCCGCGAGTGGTCGAGCGTGCCGGTGCTGGTGCTTTCGGTTCGCGCCAGCGAAGCGCAGAAAGTCCAGGCTCTGGACGCCGGAGCCAACGATTACGTGACGAAACCGTTCGGTATCCAGGAATTTCTGGCCAGGGTCCGTGCATTGCTGCGCCAGGTGCCGGCCGGCGACAGACCGGAAGCGGCGCTGAACATCGGCCCGCTGACCGTTGATCTTGCTTACCGGCGTGTACTGCTCGACGGCATCGAAGTAGCGCTGACCCGCAAGGAGTATGCAGTGCTGGCGCAACTGGCGCGTTATCCGGGACGAGTCATTACCCAACAGCAATTGCTCAAGGATATCTGGGGACCGACCCACACCGAGGACAGCCACTACCTGCGAATCGTCGTGGGACATCTGCGCCAGAAACTGGCAGACGACCCGACAGCCCCGCGCTTTATCGTGACCGAGCCCGGGGTCGGCTATCGCTTGATCGAAGGCTGACCGCGTAGGAGCGGATTCATCCGCGAAGAGGCCGACAAAGCCAATGAATTGGCTTCTGCGGCGAGGTTAGCGGTGTTCACTTTCATACCTGTCCAGCGTATCCCTGGCTATCTCGCGACCCAGCGCAATCAGTTCCGGGGCCTTGTAGAACTCGAAGAACCGACAGACCTTCTTGGGCACGTTGATCAGGATGTCCGGCGGATAACCGGCAATCTTGTACTGCGCCAGTGAGGTCTGCATCACCTCGAAACTCTGGTTGATCAAATCCAGCAAGGAAGCCGGGCCCACGTTATCGATGATGACCGAGCCGCTGGCCGATTTCGGTGCGCCTGCTGTCTGAGGTGCGGCGGCCGGTTGCTGACTCAAAGGATCGGCGGACCCTTCACCCAGCCATGGGTTGTCGATCAGTGCCGCAGCGGCTTTCATCCTGTGCGGTTCGCCATCGATCGTCTCGATCTTGCGGCGAAACGGCAGGCGTGAGCCCACCGAGCTGATCAGCGAGTCAATGCGCTTTTTCACGGCGGGCGGACGCTCGATCGTCGGTAACTGGTATTGCTGCTGATTGGTGGCATTGAGGTTGATCGCCACGACCAGATCGCAATGACTGGAAACCACCGGCACGATCGGCAGGGGATTGAGCAGTCCGCCATCGACCAGCATCCGGCCGCCCTGCATGACCGGCGTGAACAGGCTGGGGATTGCCGCCGAAGCGCGCATGGCCTGATGCAGGCAACCTTCCTGGAACCAGATTTCCTGCTGATTGGTCAGGTCGGTGGCCACGGCGGTGTAAGGAATGCGCAAATCCTCGATATTGATGTCACCGACAATGTCGCGGATATGGCCGAAAACCTTTTCGCCGCGAATCGCTCCCAGGCGGAAACTCACATCCACCAGACGCAGCACATCCAGATAGTCGAGGCTCTCGATCCACTGGCGATACTGCTCCAGCTTGCCGGCGGCATAGATGCCGCCGACCACGGCGCCCATCGAGCAGCCGGCAATGCAGGCAATTTCATAATCGCGGCGTTCCAGCTCTTCGATCACGCCGATATGCGCATAACCCCGGGCGCCGCCGGAACCCAGCACCAGTGCTATTCGTTTTTTCATCAGCTTGCTCCTGATTCGTATCGATTCGCGGCTGTGTCATGCAGAATGCCCTGCGATAAAAACAGTTACGCTTGGGACTATGCCTTTGTGGCACTTTTAGCGGCAAGCATCGTCAAACTCGCACATCTTATTTCTACTGCTGAGGTAACACCCCCATGAAAGCCTGGATCTGTCTGCCATTGTTCATCGTGGTCCTTGCAGGTTGCGCCGGCAAGACCGGGTATCGGGATAGCTGCGCCACTCAGCTCGACAGTGCCTGGCAGGAACTGGATCTGGCCAAGGCTGAAGGTTTTGCCGGAACGGTCAGCTACTCCAAGGCCTTGTCGCTGCTGACCGGAGCCAAGACCCAACAACAATTCGAGGCGTTTGAAGGTTGCACCCAGAAAGCCGAGAAAGCCCGTTTCTATATCCGTGAGTCCCGCGCCGGGCGCTGAGATTTTCGCGAATGAATGGGCTCCTGCCGCGTTTACAGGAGCCCATTCATTCGCGATAGCGGTTCAAAGCCCCAGATACTCCTGAATGAATCCTTTCTTTCAATCATTTCTCTCCTGCCTACTCTGGCGAAAAGGCCTACGCTAACCCTACAGTGTGGGCGTTTTGCATCGTTTGCAGTCCCGATAGCTTGGTAAGCAGTCGCCTGGAGAGGCTTTTCTATGGGCAGAAAACTCGATGCATGTCTCAGTGCCATAAACGAAGTGGTGCTGGGCAAGGAAGCGCAGGTACGTCTGGCAATGACGTGCCTGCTGGGCGGCGGTCATTTGTTGATCGAAGACTTGCCGGGCATGGGCAAGACCACCCTCAGCCATGCGTTGGCCAAGATTCTCGGTCTGAGCTATCAGCGTATCCAGTTCACTTCCGACCTGTTGCCCGGGGATATTCTCGGCACCTCGGTATTCGATCGCGATAGCGGACAGTTCACCTTTCATCCGGGGCCGATTTTCGCCGAACTGGTGCTGGCCGACGAGATCAACCGGGCAACGCCCAAGAGCCAGAGCGCCTTGCTGGAAGCGATGGAAGAGGGCCAGGTGTCCATCGAAGGCGCGACGCGACTGTTGCCCGATCCGTTTTTCGTGATCGCTACCCAGAATCCGTTCAGCTCGGGCGGCACCTTTGCCTTGCCCGAATCGCAACTGGATCGTTTTCTGATGCGCATTTCCATGGGCTATCCCGCCAAGGCCGCCGAAAAGGCCTTGTTGCTGGGGCAGTCCCGGCGCGAGCTGGTGCCGCGTCTGCAACCGATACTCAATCATGCCGAACTGGGCCTGTTGCAGGCTCAGGCGCGACAGGTGCGGGTCAGCGATGCGCTGGTGGATTATGTCCTGCGACTGGCGGATGCCACGCGCAGTCAGGCACAGTTCGCCTATGGGCTTTCCCCACGCGCCAGCCTGGCGATTCTGGCAGCGGCGCGGGCCTGGGCCTTGTTACTGGGCCGCGATTATGTGATTCCCGAGGATGTGCAGGCGGTGTTGCCGTCAGTGGTCGGCCATCGCCTGCGTGAGCGCAGCGACCCGACCGGGCATGGTGGCGGTGCGCTGGTGCAGTGGCTGCTGCGCGAGGTGCCGGTGCTTTGATCCAACAGCTCAAACCGTTCTGGCAGCGCTGGCTGGGGAGGCGGATTCCTCCGGCGGCGCGCATCCAGCTGGATCACCGGCGCATTTTCATTTTACCTACCCGCACCGGCGTGACTTATGCGCTGGTGGTGTTCCTGATGCTGCTGGTGTCGATCAATTACCAGAACAGCCTGGCATATGGCCTGACCTTTCTACTGCTCTCGGTTGGCGTGCTGGCGATCCTGCATACCTATCGCAATCTTGGCGGTCTGGTGCTCAGTGCAGGGCTGGCACGTTCGGTCTTTGTCGGTGAACCGGTGCAGTTGCGCCTGCGGCTGGAAAGTAGTGGCAATGCCCATCAGGCACTCGGACTGGGCTGGAATGCAGAAACCTTGCAGCCAGGCGACGTGGCTGCCGACGGTCTGACGGAAGTCGAGCTGACTCTTCCCGCCGAAACCCGCGGCTGGCTGCGCGCGCCTCGATTGCGGGTCGAGAGTGTGTTTCCGCTGGGTATTTTCCGGGCCTGGAGCTGGCTTGATCTGGAGCAGAGTGTGTTGATCTATCCCCGTCCGCTGGCCGGGACGATGCCGCTGCTGACGGGCGTGCAACCGCATGCCCAGGACGACGGCCAGGCGACCCGGGGCGCCGGGGTGGATGATTATCAAGGTTTGCGCACTTATCAGCCGGGGGACAATCGTCGGCGTCTGCACTGGAAGGCCTATTCCCGTGGCCAGGGTCTGCTGGTCAAGGATTTCACCGACCTGAGCGGTCATGAACTGTGTCTGGATTTCATGGCATTGGGTGGCGACATCGAGGAGCGGCTGTCACGCCTGTGTTACTGGGTGCTGGAGTTGTCGCAACGCCAGCAGCCGTTTGCCTTGCGTTTGCCGGACTTCCTGTCGGCGGTGGACAGCAGCGATGCCCATCGCGAGGCCTGTCTGCAAGCGCTGGCGCTATACGGCAATCGCTCATGAACGCCGCCAGCCTCGGCCAGCCGGTTCCGCGGGTTGGGCTGACCTGGCTGCTATTGGCCCAGGCCCTGGTGATCCTGCCGTTCCTGACGCATCTGCCGATATCGATCATTGTGCTGTGGCTGGGCTGCATGATATGGCGCCTGCAAGTCATGCGCATGCGGGCGAGAATGCCCGGAAACTGGGTCAAGTCGGGGCTGCTGGTCGGTACGGCCGCAGGCGTGTATCTGGCACGTGGCAGTCTGGTCGGGCTCGATGCCGGAGCGGCGCTGCTGATTGCCGCTTTCGTGCTCAAGATGCTGGAGATGCAGACCCGCCGCGATGCACTGGTGTTGATCTTTCTCGGATTCTTTTGCGTGGTAGTGGGCTATCTGTTCGAGGATAACCTGCTGTGGGCACTGTTCAGCCTGTTGCCCGTCACCGCCTTGCTGGCGGCGTTGATCGGTCTGCAACAGTCGGATCTGGCCAGTAAACCGGTCAACAGCCTGAAACTGGGTTTCAAACTGATTGCGCAGGCTGTGCCCCTGATGCTGCTGCTGTTTTTGTTCTTTCCGCGTCTTGATCCGCTGTGGTCGCTGCCGCAGCCGAGCAACAAGGGCGTTACCGGCCTCTCGGACAGCATGGCACCGGGCGATCTGGCCGAACTGAGCAAGTCGCCCGCGCTGGTGTTTCGCGCCAGTTTCGAGGGACCGGTGCCAGCGCGCAATCAGTTGTACTGGCGCAGCCTGACCCTTGAGCAGTTCGACGGACGGCGCTGGTCGCAGTCGTTGCGTGCCCAGACGGTACAGCTTCCCCAGTGGCAGAAGCGCGGGGATGCGGTGAACTACAGCATCGTCATGGAACCCAGCGGGCGTGCATGGCTGCCGAGCCTGGATATTGCCGAAACGAATCTGGCTGAAGTGCGGCAGATGAGCGACTTCCGCTTGCAACGCCGGCGTCCGGTCGATCAGGCGCTGATGTTTTCAGCGACGTCATGGCCGCTGGCGGTGCGTGACCCACAACTGAACGAGAATATTCAGCGCCAGGATCTGCAACTGCCGGCCAAGGGCAATGAGCAGGCCAGGCAATGGGCCAGGGATCTGCTGCGGCACTATCCCAAACCCGATGCGCTGGTCGAGGCCATGCAGCGGTATTTCCGCGACCAGCCTTTTCATTACACCCTCAAGCCAACGCCGTTGGGCCTCGACAGCATCGATGATTTCCTGTTTGTCAGTCGCCAGGGCTTCTGCGCCCACTATGCCGGGGCCATGACCTTTGTGTTGCGTGCGGCGGGGATTCCGGCGCGGGTGGTGGCGGGCTATCAGGGCGGTGAATTGAATCCCGACGGGCAATACCTGACCGTGCGCCAGTTCGACGCCCATGCCTGGGTCGAATACTGGCAACCGGATATTGGCTGGCGCAGTGTCGATCCAACCGCAGCGGTTGCGCCGCAGCGTATCGAGCAGGGACTGGAGCAGGCCCTGGCCGCCGATGAAGCCTTCCTGCAGAATTCGCCCATGTCGGCGCTGCGCTATCGCGATGTGCCCTGGATCAATTCCCTGCGCCTGAGCTGGGACAACCTCAATTACGGCTGGCAACGCTGGGTGCTGGGTTATCAGGGGCAGCAGCAATTGCAGGTATTGGGACGCTGGTTTTCGGGTTTTCAGGTGCCGGTTTTCGTGGGGGGTGTTCTGGGCGTTCTGGCACTGATAGCCTTGTGGCTGTTCAAGCCCTGGCAGCGGGAAAGTGATTCGCAGCTGCGCCTGTTCAAGGCGTTCGAGCGGTTGCTGGGCCGACATGGGCTGCGCCGCCAGCCGGGCGAGGGCGCCGAGGCCTTTTCCCGGCGCGCAGTGCTGGCTTTCCCGCAACATGCCGATGTCATCGAAGCGTTCGTCGAGGAATTTCAGGCCCAGCGCTATGGCGCGAGCGGGGCGTCGGTGAGTGAGTTGCGCCGCAGCCTCAAGCAACTGCGTCGTCGTTTGCCATGGCGCCTGGCGCCAGCCAGGGGCAACCATTCATAAGTCGTTTCTTTCAGGAGGATGTTCATGTCGTCGATGGTGAATCATCTGATCGCCGAAATCATTGAGCTGGAGGTCAAGCTGCTCGCGTGTCAGGCGCGTGTGGCGGTTTCCACCGACAGTGAAGCCTTGCATGACCTGCGCACCACGGTTCGCCGTCTGCGCAGTGTGCTGCGCCCGCTGCGCAAACTGGCGGGTGTCGAGCCTCTGGAGGCTGCAGCCAAGGCGGTTGGCCAGTTGACGACACCTTTGCGCGACATGCAGGTGCTGGCTGCGTTTCTTGGCAAAAAAGGTTTGAGCAAGGCAGCGGACACGCGCAACGACTACCTGGACAAGGCCTGTCCGAAGGTGGCCCGCTCCGCAGAGTTGCTCAAGCTGTTTGTCATGCTCGATCAGTTCCCGGCCATGCTGCGCATGCAGCAGCGCCAGGGTTTGCTGGGTGACCTGCGCAAGATCATTGAGAAGCGCATGCACAAGCAATGGCAGACGCTGCGCCTCGCCATGGCTGACCCGGGCCATGATCGCCACGATCTGCGCCTGCTTATCAAGCGCGTGCGCTATGCCGCCGAGGCTTATCCGCAGCTCAGCCATCAACCGAAGAAAGTCCAGGCCCGGCTCAAGGCCGCGCAAAGCGAACTGGGCAACTGGCATGATCATTTGCAGTGGCTGGCGCAGGCCGGACAGCAGAGCGATCTGGCACCCTGCATTGCCAGCTGGCAGATCGGTATCGTGCGCGCCGAACGCAAAGCCGAAACGGCCCTTGTACGGCTGGCCAGGGATGGTTTTTGATCAAATGGCCATCAAGGTCATGCAATAGGTCATTCAGGCCGCAAATATGGCCGATACGGCGTATGTCAGCGAGCGGCGAGGTCGTTAAGATCGCCGTCAGTCAGCTATTTCCTACGCCGGAGTGCCCATGAATTTTTCCGACCTGATCAACGCGGTCCGCGACAATCCCCGATCTGTGACCATTCCGGCCCAATGGTCCCAGGGGCGCGCCTGTTTTGGCGGGCTGATGGCGGCCCTGCAATATGAAGCCATGCGTGCCAGGGTGCCGCAAGGCAGGCCGGTTCGTTCGCTGGCGATTACCTTTGTCGGGCCAGCCGAACCGGATATTCCGATTTCCTTCGAGGTGGAGATCCTGCGCGAAGGCAAGGCGGTCAGCCAGGTGCTGGGGCGGGCGATGCAGAACGGTCAGGTGATGACCCTTGTGCAAGGCAGCTTTGGTGCGTCGCGTGAGTCGGTGATTGCGGTTTCTGCGCAGCCGGCTCCCGGGCTCAAGCCGGCCGAGGAGTGCCCGGAACTGCCTTTTGTCAGCGGGATGATGCCCGAGTATCTGCGTTTCATGGATCTGCGCTGGGCGCTGGGTGGCCTGCCATTCAGCAATACGCCATCGCCCGCGATTGGCGGTCATGCGCGTTTTCGCAGTCTGGGAGCGCCGGAGCCGATGACCGAGGCGCACATTCTCGGGCTGGTCGATACCTGGCCGCCAGCACTCTTGCCGCATCTGAGCAGGCCTACTCCTGGCAGCTCCCTGACCTGGACCATCGAATTCGTGCAGCCGCAACCGGCCATGAATACCCATCAATGGTGCAGCTACAAGGCGGTGATCGAGCATGCCCGCGATGGTTACGGCCATACTGCCGCGATGCTCTGGGCACCCGATGGCCAGTTGATTGCGATCAGTCGGCAGACGGTCACGGTATTTGGCTGAAGCGCCATTCTGGACTAGCGGCGGTGCCTTTGCTTCCAGGCGCGCCACCATGCGCCGCTGAGTACAAAGCGCGGAAAGGTCACGAACTGCTCGGTCAGCAGGCGCTTTACTGCATCGTGTCTGTCACTGAACGGCTCCGGTGCCTGAGCTTCCAGTGTGTGCCCGTGGCGCTGGAAGCCCAGCGCTGCGATCAGGCCGATGACGCCGATGGCAATCGAGGAAAAGCTCAGGGAGAACAGGCCGTCGAGCAGCAGCAGAGTCGCCACGATAAACAGCGGCACGGCAATCAGGTGCAGGACGAGGTTGGCCGGATGCTGATGATTGTCGGCATAGCCACGCCATTGCCAGGTGGGGAGATTGGGAAGTCGCTTGCCCATACTGCGGTCCTCTTCAAAACACGTTTCAATGCCTGAAGAATAGGCCTGGCTCCGGTTGTCCGCGAGCCAAGCCTGACTATCGGTGCGATAGCCCCTTACAGCTTGAGTTGGCCGATGGCCTTGCTCAGTTCGCCGGCCAGGGTGGCCAGATCGTCACTGGTGGACGCCGAGTCCACTGTCTGGGTGACGGTGCGCTCGGTCACATCGCGGATGCTGACGACTGCACGGTTCATTTCTTCCGCCACCTGGCTTTGCTGCTGGGCGGCCACGGCGATCTGGGTATTGCTCTCGCGCATCTGGGCCACGGCACCGGCAATCGCCGCCAGCGCTTCACCGGCTTCCTGCGCCTGTTGCACGCATTCGTCGGCCTTGTAGGAGCTGTCCTGCATGAAGTCCACGGCGTCACGGGTGCCAGCCTGCAGGGCGGAAACCATGGTGGTGATTTCGTCGGTGGAAGTCTGCACCCGCTTGGCCAGGTTGCGGACTTCATCGGCAACCACGGCGAAGCCCCGGCCCATTTCACCGGCGCGTGCCGCTTCGATCGCCGCGTTGAGCGCCAGCAGGTTGGTCTGTTCGGCAATGCTGTGGATCACGTTGACCACGCCGTTGATCTTCTGGCTGTCTTCGGCCAGGCGCTGGATCATCTGCGCGGTCTGTTGCACGCCACTGGACAGCCCGGCAATCGAAACCTGAACCCGGTCGACCACTGCCTTGCCGCCACCGGCGAGGCTGTCTGCGGTCTGCGACTGGTCGCGGGTGGTGCTGGCGTGCTGGGCAATGTGGTAAACCGTGGCCGACATTTCGTTGATCGCGGTGGCGACCTGATCGGTCTCGCTTTGCTGGCCAAGCATGCCGTGGCGCACATCCTTCATGCCGGCTGCCAGGTGGGCGGCGCCTTCGTCCAGGCGCGTGGCAGTCTGCGAAACGGTATTGACCACGCGCTGATAGCCCGCCTGCATGGCATTGAAGGCCTTGGCCATCTGTCCGACTTCATCGTCGCTGCCATTGGGCACGCGGGCGGACAGGTCGCCGCTTTTTTCCACGTGCAGCATCACATCCTTGAGGCTGTTGAGTTGCGTGAGGATAAAGCGGATCAGCAGTTGCGAGGCGCAGAGCATGGCGACCATCAGCACGAATACCGCGATGGCGTAATTGGCAAAGCGATCCTTGAGTACTTGTACCGGGGTCGGCGCGGAGGCCAACACGGCGACGCGCTGGCCGTCGGCGCGGCTGACGACCTGAGCGCCAACCAGATATTGCTCGCTGGTCTGCCTGTCCAGAGCGACCCAGTCTTTGGCGTTGGCCAGTTCGGGCAACTGCAGGCCTTTCAGACTCGGTGTCTGGCCCTGGGCGTAGGTCAGGACATTGGCGTCGGCGGGCAAGGGTTGCGCGCCAGGCCAGGCGGCAATCAGCCGAGCCTGAGCCTGGGCCGAATCTCTGGCGGTTTCCTGGCGGGCCTGTTGTTCGAGTTCTATGGCGTACACAACCAGCAGCAGTGTGGTGATGAATGCGACCGCGTTAACGGCCCAGAACTTGTACTTCAGCGAGAGATTGCTAAGCAATGAGCCCATAAGTGGTCTTCTTTTGGTTGATCGTTAGAGATGTGCAGCAAGGTGCCATCACGATGCCTTAGCCAATAAACAAACCATTGATGCTAGTCAAGGAAGCATCACATTTCCTGCGCGGGCGGTCCGAAATCAGGCAGGCCAAAGAACTGGCGGGCGCAAGCCGTGGTATGGCTGGCCAGATCGGCCTGGCTCTCCTTGCGATGCAAAGCCACTTCACGCAGTACTTCGGGCAGATAGGCCGGTTCGTTGCGGCCGTTTTTCGGCTTGGGACGCAGGCTGCGGGGCAACAGATAAGGCGCATCGCTTTCCAGCATCAGTCGGCCACGAGGAATGTTGTGCACCAGCGGATGCAAATGGGTGCCGCGGCGTTCATCGCAGATCCAGCCGGTTATGCCGATATGCAGGTCCAGATCCAGATAGCTGAACAATGCCTGCTGCTCGCCGGTAAAGCAGTGCACTACTGCCGCTGGCATGCGATCACGGTAGTCGCGCAGGATTTCCAGCAGGCGCTGGCTGGCGTCGCGTTCATGCAGGAACACCGGTAATTGCAGCTCAACCGCCATGGCCAGATGGGCTTCAAGAACCTTTTCCTGCCGGGGGCGGGGCGAGAAATCCCGATTGAAGTCCAGCCCGCATTCACCGACGGCGCGCACGCGACTTTCCTTGAGCAGGGCCTGCAACCTTTGCTCGGTGTCCAGCGTCCAATCGCTCGCCGAATGCGGGTGAATACCTGCCGTGCAGAAGAGCTGCAAGGCACTTTCATCCAGTTCATGGCACAGCTCCAGGGCCTGCTCGCTGACCTCGACACTGGTGCCGGTAACTACCAGTTGGGACACGCCAGCGGCATAGGCCCGGTCGAGTACCGCCTGTCGCTGTGAGTCGAAGCTTGCGTTGGTGAGATTGACGCCGATGTCGATGAGTTGCATGGTGCTACCTCCAGCCGAAGGCTGACGAGGATATCAGAGCCTCGGTAAAAACAAGAAAGTACAACGTATTCAACAGGTTGAATGTGAAGGTTCAACGTTTTTAGCTGTAACGCACCCTTGAAAACCCTTTTTCTGTCCTTTCTGGCATTTCCCCGGAGGAGTGAATGACCATCCGAATCCTGCTTTTGCCCCTGATTTGCCTGCTGGCCCTGTCGCCCTTGCCGGCGGCTGCCCGTCAGGCTGGCCCGGAGGCTGCGCAGCCCAAGACCCAGGTGCGGGATCTGGCTGCGATTCGCAGCAGTAAAGTGCTGCGTGTCCTGGTCAATCAGAGTCGCAACAGTTCGGGTGACGTCAAAGGCCAGGAAATCGGCATCGAATATCAGCGTTTGCAGGCGTTCGAGCAATACCTCAATAGTCATTCCGGCAATGGCCAGAAAGTGCAGTTCAAGATCATCCCCAAAGCCAAGAATCAGTTGCTCGCCGCCCTGCAACGCGGCGAGGGCGATCTGGTGGCGCCCGGTGAGTTACTCGATACCGGTAGCGCCAAGGGCATCAATCCCGGCGAACCGATCCTCCATGACGTGCCGCTGGTACTGGTAGGCGTTCGAGGCGGGCGCAGCTTCAAGAATGTCGAGCAGCTTTCCGGGCGCACCCTGAGCCTGCCGGCCGGCAGCATGGCCGACGAAGCGCTGCATCAGGTCAATCAGCAACTGGCCTTGCGCAAGCTGGCGCCGGTGCGGATCGAGTGGGTCGATCCCAGCCTTGCCGTGGAAGACGTGCTGGAAATGGTCCAGGCCGGTATTTATCCGCTGACACTGGTGGAGCAACCGATTGCCGAACGCTGGGCCAGGGTCATGCCCAGATTGCGTCTGGACCGCAGCCTGACGCTGCGCACCCATGACGATATCAGTTGGTTTGTGCGCCAGGACGCAACCGTGCTGCGCGCCAGCATCGATGAATTCCTCAAGACCTATAAACCCTCCGCCAGTCAGGACCTGGCTTTCGCCAAGGCTTACAAGAACACCTATCGGGTCAACAACCCGTTGGTGCGCAGCAATCTTCAGCGGCTGGAAAAGCTGCGCCCGATGCTGCAACGCCATGCCGACGCGCAGGATATGGACTGGCTGGACCTGGCAGCGCTGGCTTTCAAGGAGTCCAAACTGGACCCGACGGCCAAGGGCAGCGGTGGCGCTACCGGGCTGCTGCAAATTACCCCGTCGGCGGCAAAGCGGGTCGGCGTTTCCGATATCCAGACGGCTGACAAGAACGTCCAGGCCGGTGCCCGCTACATGGCGCTGATCCGCAACAAGTACTTCGCCAGCTCCAGGGTCAACGAGCGTGAGCGAATGGCTTTTGTTCTGGCGGCCTACAATCTGGGGCCTGAGCGTGTACAAGGCATGCGCGAAGAAGCGCGCCGTCGCGGGCTCAACCCCCATCAATGGTTTTTCCAGACCGAACGTATCGCCATGGAGCAGGGCAGTGCGGGCGTGGTCAGCTTCGTGAACAGCGTCAACAAGTATTACCTGGCGTTTGACCGGGAAAGAGGGGCGCTGGAAAAAGATGCTTCGGAAAAATATGCCGTTCGTAGATAGATCGTAAAATTCGATTGTTATGCCGCGTTTTTTGCGATTTTCATATTTGTTAATTTGATTATGATGGCGCCACTCCCTCTTAATCAGTAACGGAACGAATCACCATGAACGCAACCATCAAATCGGTACTCAGCACTCGCGCCGGCTATGGCCTGACTGTCCTGCGCATCATCGTCGGCATCATCTTCATTGCCCACGGCAGCCAGAAGCTGTTTGGCGCATTTGGCGGCTACGGTCTGGAAGGGACGGCGCAGTTCATGGAAAGCCAGGGCCTGGCTCCGGGTTACCTGATGGCGTTGTTGTCGGGCAGTGTCGAGTTCTTCGGTGGCCTGGCTGTACTGGTCGGGCTGCTGGCCCGTCCGGCGGCACTGGGTCTGGCAGTGTTGCTGCTGGTGGCGATTTTCTCGGTACATATCGGCAATGGCCTGTTCATGGCCAACAACGGTTATGAGTTCGCTCTGGCCTTGCTGGGCGGCGCCATTGCAATCCTGATCGAAGGTGCGGGCAAGCTTTCGGTGGATCGCGCCATCGGCAACTGAGTACAGGCTCATTCAAGCCCAGGGCTCGCCTCATGAAAGGCGGGCCTTTTTCGTTGATGGCATTTGACAATTAACTGGCGGCTTCTCTACGATGCTGCTCATGCGCCGATTTAACAACTACTTGCGGGGCGCCAGGCAAGCTCAAACCTTGTCGAAATACCGCTAAAACGTTGGTTCGGTGATGCCTCCCACCGCTGCCCAGCGGACCTCCCGAGGCTGAGACAAGACACCATGAACAACCTGCGCCCCCTCGTTCGCCTGTCCCCGATCACTACCGTGCTGTCACGCAAGAATCCGAAAATCCTCCTGGGTGGTTCGCATCAACCCACACTGTTGCGCTATCTGGACGGCTGGCCTCGGCGTCGTGGCGGCTCTTGTGCCTTTCTCATTCAATTTGCCGATACGACCCAATCGCTGGCGCATTACGCCAACGATCAGTTCGACCTGGCGGTGATCCATGCTCCCGATGCCGGCAATGCCGAGCAGGTCATCCATGATCTGACCCGCATCGCCCGACAAGGTCTGATTACCCTGGGCTGAAAGGCCTGCGCACAACTCGCCATTCCCTGCGCCGCCTGGCACTTCATGCTTGCCAGGCAAAAAACTGCCACTGTGCAATCGCCATTATCTTGCGCTCTGGCCGCTGTCGAGTCGTGTACTGCAAAACCGGTACAGGGCTTTATGACCGTGGAACCGGAGCGTGACCCACGACCACTCATCGCTTGTCTCTATCTTGTCTGATCGCATTGCACCGACTTTTCGTACAAAGCCTGACGCACCGACTTTTCGATAAAAATCCAACATAAACGAGAAAGGGATCGTCTCAAAAAAGGCCCTGAACGGCTGTCGCTAATAATTAGTGAAACGAGAACCCGATGAATATTTTGACTCCTGCCGTTTACGTAACAAACCGCGTCCGTTTTCCCATGAAGTTTTTTATCCTGGGAATCATTGTGCTGATTCCTCTGATTTTTCTCGGTACCCGGGTGATGCAGACGCTCAACGCCAGCCTCAATACCCTGAGCCATGAAAAGGTTGGCCAGCAATATCTTCTGGATGTAACCCCGGTGCTGCGCCTGTCGATGATGCAGCGTGCCTTGACCCACAGCCTGCTCAGCGGCAATGAAAGCGCCAGAGCCGACGTTGCCCGCAATGCCGACAAGCTGGAACAGGCCTTCAATACCCTGGCCACTCTGGATGGCAAGGTCGGCAGCGAGCTGGAAACCGCGGACCGTGTGCAGAAACTGCGTGCCGACACCCGTGAATTGATCGAGCGGGCCAGGAATGGCGCAGATCCATTGACGACCTTCAGCGCCTGGAACGACCAGTTGACCAATGTGCTGGGCTTTATCTATTACGTTTCGGCCACTTCCGGAATGGTTCTGGACGAAGACTATGGATCGCTGTTTCTGATCGATCTGAGTACCTTGCGCCTGCCCCGGCAGATCAACGTGATCGGCCAGATTCGCGGCCTGGCCAGCGGTTTCAGTGCTGACCGTCCACTGGACGAGGCAACTCGCAACTTTGCTCTGACCTTGATGAAGCAGGAAGTCCAGATCCGTCAGGAGCTGCAACAGAGCCTGCGCCTGCTGCGCCGTGAAGAGCCGCAACTCGCGGATGTGGTGGAGCAACCGGTCACGGCCGCTTTTGCCGATCTGGAAAATCTGCGCCGCGACCTGGCGGACTACCTGGACCCTGCAAAACGCCAGAACGTGAATGCCAATAGCCTCGGTGAACGCGGTAATGCCGTAGTGGCGCAGTTCTACAAGGCTCAGGAGCAAATGCAGGCCTCGTTGCAGGACAAACTCATCACGCGCTTTGAGGATCGCAGCAATGAGCGGCTGTTCTTCGCCGGTTTGCTGGGCTTCATAAGCCTGTTGCTGCTGTACGCTTTTGCAGGCATTTACAGTGCCCTGCGTAGCGCCGTGGAGGAGTTGCTGAGCGTGACTGCACGCATCGCCAAGGGCGACCTTAGCGCGCGGGTGCAGATCAGCAGTCGCGATGAAATTGGCGATGTCGGTGCCGGCCTGAACAGCATGGTCGAGGCTTTCTCGCATTCGCTGAGCCAGGTCGAGCGCAGTTCGCATTCGGTTTCCGACTCCGCACAGCGTCTGGGACGTTCGATCAGCCAGGCCAAGGTGTCGGTGAATACCCAGCAGGCCGAGACGGCGCAAGTCGCCACTGCGATCAACGAAATGACCGCCAGTGTTGCCGACGTGGCACAGAACACCGAAGGCGCCGCCCGTGCTGCCGAAGCGGCCAGCAGTGCTTCGGCGCAAGGCATGAAAGTCATGGGTGAAACCCGCTCGACCATCGAAGCGCTGGTCAATGAAGTGCAACTCAGTGCGCAGAAAGTCGAAGCCCTGGCTTCGCACAGCCAGGAAATCGGCGGTGTGATCGAGGTGATTCGCACCATTGCCGACCAGACCAACCTGCTGGCCCTGAACGCGGCCATTGAAGCGGCGCGGGCTGGCGAGCAGGGCCGTGGCTTCGCAGTGGTGGCCGATGAAGTGCGTACCCTGGCGTCTCGCACGCAAAAATCTACCGAGGAAATTCGCCGCATCATTCAGCACCTGCAGGATGCTACCGGCGAAGCCGTGCACCAGATGAAAGCCGGCCAGGATCGCGCTCATGCCTGTCTTGAAGCGTCCGAGCAGGCTTCCGGCACCTTGCAGCAGATCAACGACGCGGTAGGCGGCATCGTGGAAATGAATACCCAGATCGCCAGCGCTGCGGTGCAGCAGCACTCGGTGTCGGAAGACATCAACCGCAACGTGATGGGTATCCGCAATAGCAGCCTGGTGGTCATGGAAGGCGTTGAAGACAACGCCGTGACCGCCGACGAGCTGTCATCCCTGGCCAGTGAGTTGCGTACCGTGGTTGGCCGCTTTCAATTGTCGCGATAATCGCCCCTTATAGCTGCATTGTCCCAAGCCCCCCTCGTTTGTCGTTTGAGCGAGGGTAAGGCTATGATCCGGCTATAGATATTCGCGAGCGAGAATCTCCTTGAGCACCAACATCATCACAACGGAAGGTCACGACGCTCTGAAGAAAGAGCTGGATTACCTGTGGCGGGAAAAACGCCCCGATACCACCCGCAAGGTCACCTGGGCCGCTTCGCTTGGGGATCGCAGTGAAAATGCCGACTATCAGTACAATAAGAAGCTGCTCCGCGAGATCGATCGCAGGGTCCGCTATCTGCGCAAGCGGCTTGAGGATGTGCGGGTCGTCGCCTATTCGCCCGAGCAGGAGGGCAAGGTGTTTTTCGGTGCCTGGGTCGAGATCGAGAACGAAGCGGGCGAGATCAAGAAATTCCGGGTCGTGGGCTATGACGAAATCTACGGCCGCAACGATTACATCTCAATCGATTCGCCAATGGCTCGTGCGTTGTTGAAAAAGCAGGTGGGCGATGAGGCGCTGGTGCAGACACCGGGCGGCGAGGTGTTGTGGTGGATCAATGAGATTACTTATGAGCCTTCGCGGATGAATCCGCTCCCACAGAGTCTGTAAGAGCGAATTCTTTCGCGAAAAACCCTGTCAGCCCTCCCGCAGGACGGTCAGCGGGCTGGCATTCAGGGCGCGTCGGGTGCCGAACACGCCGGCGCCGCCCACCAGTACTGCGCCGATCAGTGGCAGCAGCAACAGCCATGGATGCGGTTGCCAGACCAGATCGAAGGCGTAGCGATACAGGACCAGACTGACCAGCTCACAGCCCAGTGCCGCCAGCAGGCCGCTGGCGGCGCCGAGCAGGCCGAACTCGATACGCCGGGACTTGATCAACAGCTTGCGTTCGGCACCCAGAGCCCGCAATAGCGCACCCTGGCGAATGCGTTCATCCAGTGTCGCCTGTAATCCCGAGAACAGCACGGCAATACCGGCCGCCAGCACGAACAGCAACACGAACTGCACCGCCAGGGTTACCTGGTCGAGGATGCTGCGCACCTGTGACAACAGCGCTTCCACGCCCAGAATGCTGATCGACGGGAAGGTGCGGGACAGCTCGACGATCTGCTTGTCCTGACCGGGTGGCAGATAGAAGCTGGTCAGGTAAGTGGTCGGCAGATCGGTGAGGGTGCCGGGCTGGAAGATCATGAAGAAGTTGGGCTGGAAGGTATCCCAGTTCACGTCGCGCAGGCTGGTGACCACCACTTCACGGGTCAGACCGCCGACAATGAAGCTCAGGCGGTCGCCCAGCTTGATCCCCAGACTGTCTGCCAGTTTGCTTTCCACCGAGACGCCGGGTTCGGCTTTACCGTCGGAAGTCGCGGGCGTCCACCATTGACCGGCGGTCAGCCTGTTGCCTTCGGGCATTTCAGCAGCCCAGGTCAGACTCAGGTCGCGGCGGGTCGCATTTTCGCCGCGTGAGTCCTTGGTTACGAAGTTGCCGACCGGCTCGTTGTTGATGCTGATCAGGCGCCCCGGCACTACCGGATAGAGCGGTGCCGAGTGGGTCGACAGCTTGCTCAGGGTCTGGGCGAAGTTTTCCTTCTCTGCCGGCAGGACGTTGAGCACGAAATAGTTCGGTGCGTCCTTGGGCAACTGGTTCTGCCAGGTATCGAGCAGTTCGCCGCGCAACAGGGCTATCAGCCCCATGGACAGCAGGATCAGGCCGAAGGCCAGTGACTGACCGGCAGCGGCCAATGGATAGCGCAACAACTGGCCGAGGCCCAGGCGCCAGGGCAGCGAAGCTCCGGAAAGCAGGCTGCGCAGGCTCTTGAGGCCCAGCAGCAACAGGCTGCCCAGCACCAGCGCGGCGACGATGCCACCGCCGAGCAGGGCGAAGGTCAGCACCAGATCCAGGCTCAGGCGCCACATGATCAAGCCCAGGGCCAGCAGGGCGGCGCCATACACCAGCCAGGAACTGGCCGGAATCGGCAGCATGTCCCGCCGCAGTACGCGCAGTGGCGGCACGCGGCCCAGCGCGGCGAGTGGTGGCAAGGCGAAACCGGCCAGTGCGACCAGACCGGTGCCGATCCCGGCAAGGGCCGGCAGCAAGCCGCCAGAAGGCACGGTGGTCGGCAAGAGGTTTTGCAGCAGGGCAAACAGCCCCAGTTGCGCCAGCCAGCCAAGCAGGGCGCCACTGAGGCTGGCCAGCAAGCCAATGATCGCCAGTTGCAGGCTGAACAGAGTCATGGCTTCGCTGCGTGACAGGCCCAGGCAGCGCAACAGTGCACTGGCGTCGAAACGCCGGGCGGCGAAACGCGAGGCTGACAGGGCAACGGCGACACCGGCCAGCAGCACCGCCACCAGACTTGCCATGTTCAGGTAACGCTCGGCCTTGCCCAGCGCGCCGCCGATCTGCTGGCTGCCGTCGCGGGCGTCCTTGATTTCCTGATGCGGTTCCAGGCCAGGCTCGATGGCCTTGCGGTAGGCGGCCAGCACTTCGGGAGGCCCGCTCCACATTTCCCGGTATTCGACCCGGCTGCCCGGCTGCACCACGCCGGTGGCGGCAAGGTCTTGCAGGTTGATCATCACTCGCGGTGTCAGGCTGTAGAAGTTTCCGGCGCGATCAGGCTCGTAAGTCAGGATGCGGGTCAGCTTCAAGGTCTTGGAGCCGACATCGATATTGTCGCCGACCTTGAGGTCCACGGCCGGCAGCAAGCGTGCCTCGGCCCAGGCCTCTCCCGGTTCGGGGCCGTTGCCGACCTGCTCGGGCTGGTAAAGGTCGGGCGCGCTTTTCAGTTCTCCGCGCAGCGGGTAGGCATCGTCCACCGCCTTGATGCTCGATAGCTGGATGGCGCTATCGGTGGCGATCACGCTGGAGAACAGCACGATGCGGGCATGGTCGAGCTTGAGCTTTTCGCCAGCTTCTACCTGTTCGGGACGGGCAGGGCTGGAGCCTTCGAGGATCAGGTCGGCACCGAGAAACTCGGTGGCGCGCAGCATCATCGCGCCATTGAGGCGAGCACCGAAATAACCGATGGCGGTGCTGGCGGCTACCGCAACCAGCAATGCAAAGAACAGCACCCGCAATTCGCCTGCGCGGGCATCGCGCAGCAGTTGACGGGTGGCAAGGCTGAGCAGGCGAATAAAGGGCAGGCGTGCCATCAAGGCTCCAGAGGGGCGACCAGGCGCCCACCTTCAAGACGGATCAGGCGTCGGCAGCGATGGGCCAGGCGCTCGTCGTGGGTGACCAGCACCAGTGTCGTATTGCGCTCCTTGTTCAACTCGAACAACAGGTCGCTGATACGCTCGCCGGTGTGGCTGTCCAGATTGCCGGTCGGCTCATCTGCGAACAGTACGTCCGGATCGGCGGCGAAGGCGCGGGCAATCGCGACCCGTTGCTGTTCGCCACCGGACAGTTGGCGCGGCGTGTGGGTCAGGCGTTTACCCAGACCGACGCGCTCCAGCAGGCTGCGCGCCTTTTCGCGGGCGTCCTTGCGGCCTTCCAGTTCCATGGGCAGCATGACGTTTTCCAGGGCATTGAGGCTGTCGAGCAACTGGAACGACTGGAACACGAAACCGACGTGTTCGGCGCGCACTCGGGCGCGCTGGTCTTCATCGAGCTGGCTGAGATTGCGGCCCGACAGGGTCACGGCACCGGCACTGGGCAGGTCGAGCCCGGCCAGCAGACCCAGCAGGGTGGATTTACCGGAACCCGAAGAGCCGACGATGGCCAGCGTATCTCCCTTGTTTAGTTCCAGAGAGAGTTCGTGCAGGATAGTCAGGTCACCTTCGGTGCTGGGGACCACTTTACTGAGGCTTTGGGCACTGAGAATACTTTCACTCATGGAGAATCCGATGCGTGCGTGGTTTTTAAGTGCTGGCCTGGGGTTATTGCTGCTGTCACAAGGGGCAGTGGCGGGCACGGTATTGGTCGTTGGGGATAGTATCAGCGCGGCTTTCGGCATGGATACCCGTGTCGGGTGGGTCAGCCTGCTCGAACAGCGCATGCGCAGCGAGGGATACACCGATAAAGTCATCAATGCCTCGATCAGTGGCGATACCAGTGCCGGAGGCCAGGCGCGGCTGCCTGCGCTGCTTGCAGAGCATAAGCCGGAGCTGGTTATTCTGGAGCTGGGTGGTAATGACGGGTTGCGCGGGCAGCAGCCAGCACAATTGCAACAAAATCTTGCGTCAATGATAGATCGCTCTCGCGAAGCGGGCGCCAAGGTGCTTTTATTAGGCATGCGGATTCCGCCCAACTACGGGCCGCGCTACACCAAGGCCTTCGAGGAAGTCTACGGCAAGCTTGCCGAAGAGAAAAAAGTGCCTCTGGTGCCCTTTTTCCTTGAAGGTGTGGGCGGGATTCCCGAGTTGATGCAGGCCGATGGCCTGCACCCGGCAGCGAGTGCTCAGGGCAAGTTGCTGGAAAATGTCTGGCCGAGCCTGAAACCGCTGCTTTGAGGCTTTTCTAGGCGGGGGCTTTCGGCTAATGTGGCGCCCCCTATCTGGAGCCCCCCATGCCGCGTCCCGCCTGGTCCCTATATGCCTATCAATTGATCGAGCCCGATGAGCAGCTTGACCTGTTCGCGTGCCAGGAAGCCAGGGTGCATCTGATTGCTCGGCAACTGGAGCTGGGCGGCTCCATCGATCGTACGCTGTGTGGCACCTTGCTCCCGGCGCAGCCACGCTGGTCGGGGGTCGAGCAGCAGGCCTTGCAGGATGAGCGTCTGTGTCCGCTGTGCAAGGCGATTCTCGACGCCCAGCGCAGAGGCATGCAGCCAATCTGGCCTGAACTGTAGCTGTCTCCGTTCAGAGCCTGTCTCCCGGTTCTGTAAACGGCGGTGTACACTTCATCTATTTCCCCCATTCGCCGTTTAGCCCAAGGATTTTCCCGGATGTTGTCGCGCATTCCAGCCGTTACCCGCTGTCTGTCGCTTGCTGCTCTTTGTGTGGCGAGCTCTGTCAATGCCCTGGAGCTTCCGTTGCCTGCGCCCGGAGAGGACATCATCGGGCAGGTCCAGGTCATCAAGGCCAAGTACGAAGATACCTTTGCCGATCTGGGCACCAGGTACGACCTGGGTTATCTGGAAATGATCGCCGCCAACCCTGGCGTCGACCCATGGTTGCCGGGTGCGGGCACCGATATCGTGCTGCCGACCCGTTTCATCCTGCCGCCGGGTCCGCGCGAAGGTATCGTCATCAATCTGGCCGAATACCGCATGTACTACTACCCCAAGGGCCAGAACGTAGTGCACACCTATCCGCTGGGAGTAGGCCGCGAAGGCTGGGGTTCGCCGATTGGCGTGACCAAGGTGATCGCCAAGACCCCGAATCCGACCTGGACGCCACCCGCGTCGATCCGCGCCGAGCACGCGGCTGATGGCGACATACTGCCCAGCGTCGTTCCGGCCGGTCCCGATAACCCGCTGGGGCCGTTCAAGTTCGGCCTGGGCATGTCCGGCTACCTGATCCATGGCTCGAACAAGAAATTCGGCATCGGCATGCGCACCAGCCATGGCTGCTTCCGCATGTACAACAACAACGTCCTGGAACTGGCCGACATGGCGCCGGTGGGCACGACAGTGCGCATCATCAGCGAGCCCTACAAGTTCGGTATCAGTGGCGGCAAGGTTTATCTGGAAGCCCATACGCCACTGGATGATCAGGGCAACCCGTCGGTGGTCGACAAGCACACTGCGGTCATCAATGCCTTGCTCAAGCGCGATGACCTGGCCAACAACCTGCGCATGAACTGGGATCTGGTACGTGATGTAGTGGCGGCCGAAGATGGCCTGCCGGTAGAAATCGCGGTTCCGGGGGCGGCAACTGCTGCTGCCGAAGCGCCGGTGATCTTTCAGTAATCCATTCGGGCTCGGGCCAGCCTCAACGGGTTGGCCATGGCCCGAAGGACTGACCGCAAGGCAATAAAAAAGGCCGACCCGGATGACCGGGTCGGCCTTTTCAACAATCCCGAGGGATTATTACTTGCGGCTAGCTTTGTCCAACATGCGCAGAGCGCGCTCGTTGGCTTCGTCAGCAGTTTGCTGAGCTTTTTGAGCAGCAGCCAGAGCTTCGTCAGCCTTGCGGTAGGCTTCGTCGGCACGTGCTTGCGAACGAGCTGCTGCGTCTTCGGTAGCTGTCAGACGAGCTTCGGTTTCTTTGGAGACGCTGCTGCAACCGGTGGCCAGAACTGCGGCCAGAGCCAGAGCAGAGAATTTCAGAACGTTGTTCATCGTGTTCCCCTTCAAGGACTTTTCTTCAAATTAGTCATCTCTCGAAAGTGAGAAAATGACCGGCGTACATAGTACCCATTGTTTGTAGTAAGTAAACTGACGAAGCGCAAGAAGAGGATAAATTTCTTGGCTTTGAAAGTGTTCCGCGCTACTTCTCATGCATTCTGTATAAAAACTATCCACTTTGCCGCACCGTCTCGTGACTCTGTTCCAGAGCCCCGGACAGGGTCTCGCAATGGCCCGAAATCCTTGGGCCGGGCTTCATATCGGCCATTTCATGTCCAATGTCGCACCTTGCTCTTGAATACGCAGCTTATCTAAGAAGCGGCGGTGACTTTCACTCTTCAAGGGCGTCTCAATCGACAACATTCGGCGAGGACTGGTTCAACCGATCCGGTAAACCAGAAACCGATCATGATTTTTATGGTCGACATCTTGAGCATCTTCTGCAAGGACGCCTACTATTTGGAGGTGCTATTTGTTGGAAATCGACAATGCTCTTCTCGGTGTCCAGACAGGCACGGGGTGGCGTAGATATTCCTTCGCCGGAAAAACATCGGTAAGGTAGGGGTCAAAATCCAAGACCCGCGAGGAGTAGTGATGAGCGAGGCGTTGTCCATCCACCATGATCAGACTGGCCATCAATTTGAAATCAACATTGAAGGTCATCGTGCCTACCTGACCTATATGGATCTGGGTAAGCAGACTCTGGATTTCTACAGGACCTTTGTGCCCGACGAGCTTCGTGGCCGCGGAATTGCCGCTGCCCTGACCGAGCAGGCGCTCAACTATGCCGATAGCATGGGTTACACCGTAATTGCTTCCTGCTCCTATGTGGAGCGCTACATGGAGCGCCATCACCGGCAGGCCGCCAAGATCTGAGGACATGACGCACCATGAAAAACGCCGAGCATATGCTCGGCGTTTTCGTTACAGCCTGAAGATCAGTCGCGTTTGCGCCTTGGCAACACGTCCTTGAGTTTGGCGTGCATGCTGCGCAAGGTTTTCTCGGTGCTTTCCCAGTCGATGCAGGCGTCGGTGATCGAGACGCCGTATTGCAGTTCCGACAGGTCTTTCGGAATCGCCTGGCAACCCCAGTTCAGATGGCTTTCGACCATCAGGCCGATGATCGACTCGTTGCCTTCCAGGATCTGGTTGGCGACGTTTTCCATGACCAGCGGTTGCAGGGCCGGATCCTTGTTGGAGTTGGCGTGGCTGCAGTCGACCATGATGTTGGGGCGGATCTTCGCCTTGTTCAGCGCCTGTTCGCACAGGGCGACGCTGACCGAGTCATAGTTCGGCTTGCCGTTGCCGCCGCGCAGCACCACGTGGCCATAGGCATTGCCCTTGGTGGTCACGATCGATACGCCGCCTTCCTGGTTGATGCCCAGGAAGCGGTGAGGGCTGGAAACCGATTGCAGGGCGTTGATGGCTACTGTCAGGCCGCCATCGGTACCGTTCTTGAAGCCGACGGCCGACGACAGGCCGGAAGCCATTTCGCGGTGCGTCTGGGATTCGGTGGTGCGTGCGCCGATGGCCGACCAGCTGATCAGGTCCTGCAGGTATTGCGGGGAGATCGGGTCCAGCGCTTCGGTAGCGGTCGGCAGGCCCATTTCTGCGAGGTCCAGCAGCAATTGGCGACCAATGTGCAGGCCGTCCTGGATCTTGAACGAGTCGTCCAGGTATGGATCGTTGATCAGGCCTTTCCAGCCGACCGTGGTGCGCGGCTTCTCGAAATAGACGCGCATGACCAGGTACAGGGTATCGGAAAGTTCTGCAGCCAGCGCCTTGAGGCGTTCGGCGTATTCCTTTGCTGCCTTCAGGTCATGGATCGAGCATGGCCCGATCACGATGAACAGGCGATGATCCTTGCCGTCGAGAATGTTGCGGATCACTTCGCGGCCCTGGCTTACAGTCTGCAGGGCAGTACCGGTAAGCGGGATATCGCGCTTGAGCTGATCCGGCGTGATCAGAGTCTCGTTGGATGCAACGTTGAGGTCGTCAATCGGTAAATCAGCCATCGTGTTACTCATCAGGTCACGGGTACGGGCCGCTCGCAGTGTTGCTTGCGGCGGTGCTCAGTATGGTTGAGCGTATCGGGGAGCCGAACCTTAGCGCGTTACCCTGTTGCTCGACAATGGGTAAACGTGGCTTTGGGACTGTCGGGCTCCAATAAAGGTAGCGGTACAAACGCGCATGGCCCGGTGAATTTGCAACCGGCCTGCAGGCATCGGATAGTGTGCGAACAATCAGAGTTGCCATGAGGCAGACGATCTTGAAGAGGGAAAACGATGATCAGTGATGTGCAGCGACCCAGGATAGGCATTATCGGGACCGGAGCTATCGGTGGCTTTTATGGCCTGATGCTGGCGCGTGCCGGTTTTGATGTGCACTTTCTACTGCGCAGCGAGTTCAATGCGGTGGTTCGCAATGGCCTGCAGGTCAACAGCGCCGTGCATGGCAGCCTGAAGCTCGATCAGGTCCAGGCTTATTGTTCGGTTGCCGATATGCCGCCATGCGACTTGCTGCTGGTGGGCACCAAGAGTACCGGCAATGGCGGACTATCGCCTGTAATCGCCCGGGCTGCCGCGCCCGGAGCGAAAGTTCTGCTGCTGCAGAACGGCCTGGGCGTCGAAGATCAGTTGCGGCCCTTGTTGCCGGAGAGCCTGCATCTTTTGGGTGGCTTGTGTTTTGTCTGCGTCAATCGTGCCGAGCCTGGGATTGTGACCCATCAGGCCTTCGGTGCGGTGAGTGTCGGTTATCACAGCGGTCCTGCTGTCGATCAGGACAGTCGCCAGGCCATCGTCGAGCAATGCACCGGATTGTTTCGGATAGCCGGGGTCGACTCCCATGCCATGGCCGATCTGCAGCAGGCGCGCTGGCAGAAGCTGGTCTGGAATGTGCCCTATAACGGCTTGTCTGCACTGTTGCAGGCCAGCACCACGCCATTGATGGTCGATCCTTGCAGTCGTGAGCTCATTAAAGCCTTGATGGATGAAGTGGTGCAGGGCGCCGAGGCCTGTGGCTATCCACTGCCGGCCGGGTTTGCCCAACAATTGTTCGAGGTGACCGGAAAAATGCCGGACTACAAGCCCAGCATGTACCATGACTTCGCCGAAGGGCGACCGCTTGAGCTGGAGGCCATCTATGCCCGGCCACTCGCCGCCGCGCTGGCCGCAGGATGCGACATGCCACGGGTACGGATGCTCTATCAGGCGCTGGCGTTCATCGAACGCCGCAACAACTGATTCGATCTGCAAACCAGGAGGCGATCATGGCCGAGCGTGATGAACATAAACTGGTGCTGGCGATCTCATCGCGGGCCTTGTTCGATCTGCGTGACAGCCATGCGGTGTATATGGCTGACGGGGTCGAAGCCTATCGCCAGTATCAGATCGAGCATGAAGACGAGGTTCTGGAGCAGGGCGACGCTTATCTGCTGGTGGAAAAGCTGCTGAGTCTCAACGCCAGCCTGAGCAAGGCGCGGGTCGAAGTCATTCTGGTGTCGCGCAATAGTGCCGACACCGGGTTGCGGGTCTTCAATTCCATTCAGCATTACGGGCTGGATATCACCCGTGCGGCTTTTGTCGGCGGGCGCAGCCCTTATCCTTATCTGGCGGCGTTCGGCTGTCATCTGTTTCTTTCCACCCATGCCGAGGATGTGCGTAGCGCGCTGGATGCCGGCTTTGCTGCGGCGACCATTCTCTCCGGCGGTGCACGACGTGCGGCCAGTGCCGAGTTGCGCATCGCGTTTGATGGCGATGCGGTGTTGTTTTCCGATGAGTCCGAGCGGATTTATCAGACTGGCGGGCTGGAGGCCTTTCAGGCCAGTGAACGCGAGTCGGCCCGCGAGCCACTGCGCGGCGGGCCTTTCAAACCGTTTCTGGCGGCGCTCAATCTGTTGCAGCGTGAGTTCCCCGAAGAAACCTGCCCGATTCGCACGGCCCTGGTCACGGCGCGCTCTGCGCCAGCCCATGAGCGGGTAATCCGCACCTTGCGGGAGTGGGACATTCGTCTGGACGAGTCGCTGTTTCTGGGTGGTTTGCAGAAGTCGGCTTTTCTGGAGGCGTTCGCGGCGGATGTGTTCTTCGACGATCAGCCAGGGCATTGCGAGAAGGCTCGGGAGGTCGTGGCTACCGGCCATGTCCCACACGGAATCAGCAATGAAATAAAGCTCTGAAAGTGCCGGGCGCAATAAGCCGCCTTCGTAGTCTTTGGTGCACTGCTAAGCTGAATCAATCTCCGCCATTCCAGTTGTTCGGGAGGTCATATGATTCGTTCGATCCTGTACGCCACAGACCTGGGGCTGTATGCGCCCTATGTGGTGCAGCATGCGCTGGCAATGGCTCGAACGTTCAATGCCGGTCTGTACGTCATCCATGTGGTTGAACCCATGGGCCTGTTCGCCGAATCGGTGCTGCAGAGCTATCTGGGGGAGGATGCGTTAAAGGATCTTCACGGCAAGGGCGTGAGTACATTCATGGATGGAATAGAGCAACGGATGCTCGACGGGTTTCGTGAAGAACTAGGTGAAGGTCATAAAGACCTGTCTTTCATCCGCGCAGTGAGGGTCGTTCAGGGTGAGCCATGCAATGTGATCCTTGAGCAGACACGCGAGCTGGCAGTGGACTTGCTGGTGCTAGGTAGTCATAGCCGTATGGCGAAAGAGGGCGCGCCGATAGGTCGTACGGCCGCCAGGGTTTTACAGCTTTCAGATGTACCGGTTTACATGGTGCCCATGATGCAGAACAGAGGACGGGGGTAGGGTGGTGGTGTAAATGTGGGTTTAAGTGAAATCGAGCGTGCGATTACCTCTCAAAGGTGATAAAAAGTTCTAGTAATATTCACCAGACCATTAATCCAGTTATATACCGTCGCTGATACCCCTAGGGTTTATCTGCTTTGAGGGATACATATGAAGCTTCAACAATTGCGCTACATTTGGGAAGTGGCGCACCACGACCTCAACGTTTCCGCGACGGCACAGAGCCTTTACACTTCTCAGCCCGGCATCAGCAAGCAGATACGCTTGCTGGAAGACGAGCTGGGGGTCGAAGTTTTTGCCCGCAGCGGCAAGCACCTGACACGAGTCACTCCAGCGGGTGAACGCATTATCACCACGGCTGGCGAGATTCTGCGCAAGGTCGAAAGTATCAAGCAAATCGCCCAGGAATTCTCCAACGAGAAAAAGGGCACCTTGTCGATTGCAACCACCCATACCCAGGCGCGTTATGCCTTACCGCCTGTGATCAGTAATTTCATCAAGCAGTACCCGGACGTGGCCTTGCACATGCACCAGGGATCACCGATGCAGATCGGTGAAATGGCGGCTGACGGGACCGTGGATTTCGCCATTGCTACCGAAGCGCTGGAGCAGTTCGGTGATCTGGTCATGATGCCGTGCTACCGCTGGAATCGTTGCGTCGTGGTGCCTCAGGGCCATCCCCTGACCAAGGTGCCGAAGCTGACGCTGGAGCTGCTGGCCGAATACCCGATCGTGACCTACGTATTCGGGTTCACCGGTCGTTCCAAGCTTGATGAAGCATTCAGCCACCGTGGTCTGGTGCCCAAGGTCGTCTTCACAGCTGCCGACGCAGACGTGATCAAGACCTATGTGCGCCTGAATCTGGGGGTCGGCATCGTTGCCAGGATGGCAGTGGATGAAGAACTGGACAGTGACCTGGTAATGCTCGATGCCAGTGAACTGTTCGAGTCCAGCATCACCAAGATTGCTTTCCGTCGTGGGACTTTCCTGCGTGGCTTCATGTGCGACTTCATCGAGAAGTTCGCCCCGCACCTGACTCGCGAAGTCATGGCCAAGGCGATTCAGTGCCATAACAAACAGGAACTCGAAGAGCTGTTCGCAGGTGTTGAACTGCCTGTGCACTGATCATCGCGAATAAATTCGCTCCTGCACCTGCGCAGGAGCGAATTCATTCGCAAAAAGCCGATTCTCAGCCTTTGGTAATCAAGTTGCCCGCGTGCAACCCGCACTCCTTCTGGGTCGCTTCTTCCCACCACCAGCGGCCTTCGCGCTCATGCTGGTTCGGCAGGACCGGACGGGTGCAGGGTTCGCAGCCAATACTGATGAAACCGCGCTCGTGCAGGCTGTTGTACGGCAGCTCAAGCATGCGGATATAACCCCAGATTTCCTCGCTGCTCATCTGTGCCAGCGGGTTGAACTTGTACAGTGCGCGCTCGGGCGTCGAGAAGGCGCTGTCGACTTCCAGCACTGCTACCGCACTGCGGGTACCAGGGCTCTGGTCGCGACGCTGGCCGGTGGCCCAGGCTTTTACTTCGCTCAGTTTGCGGCGCAGGGGTTCGATCTTGCGCACGCCGCAGCACTCGCCATGACCGTCCCTGTAGAAGCTGAACAGGCCCTTTTCCTTGACGAAAGGCTCAAGCTTGCGCTGATCCGGCGAGATCAGCTCGATATCGATCTTGTAATGCTCACGGACCTGCTCGATGAACCGATAGGTTTCCGGGTGCAGGCGACCGGTGTCGAGGCTGAAGACCTTGACGTTCTTGTTCAGCTTCCAGGCCATGTCCACCAGCACCACATCTTCGGCGCCGCTGAATGAAATCCACAGCTCGTCACCGAAGTGGGCGAAGGCCAGTTTCAGAATGTCCTGAGCAGACTTGTTGGCATACGTCGCGGCTAGTTCAGCGACGTCGAAAGGGTGGCTCATCAGGCGGCTTCCTAGATACAAGAGTGGCGCTTAAGCGCTCGTGATGGCGGCAATGGTAACAAAATCATCGCCCAGTGGCCTGTCTGCTGTGTTCATGAGACGGCTTGCACTGAAACCGCAACAGACTCTAGAGTGCCGCTTCGCCTGATCTTGAAATCCCCTTGAGGAGTGTCCTGTGGAAATTGCCTGTCTCGACCTGGAAGGTGTGCTGGTCCCGGAAATCTGGATTGCCTTTGCCGAGAAAACCGGTATCGAATCGCTGCGTGCGACCACTCGGGATATTCCCGACTATGACGTACTGATGAAACAGCGCCTGCGCATTCTCGATGAACACGGTCTGAAACTGGCGGATATCCAGGAAGTGATCGGCACACTCAAGCCGCTGGACGGTGCTGTCGAGTTCGTCGACTGGCTGCGCGAGCGCTTTCAGGTGGTAATTCTGTCGGATACCTTTTATGAGTTCTCCCAGCCCTTGATGCGCCAACTGGGCTTTCCGACATTGCTGTGCCATCGTCTGATTACCGACGAAACCGACCGTGTTGTCAGCTACCAGCTACGCCAGAAAGACCCGAAGCGTCAGTCGGTACTGGCCTTCAAGAGCCTGTACTACCGCATCATCGCTGCCGGCGATTCGTACAACGACACCACCATGCTCGGTGAGGCCGATGCGGGCATCCTGTTCCATGCCCCGGAAAACGTCATCCGCGAGTTCCCGCAATTCCCGGCAGTCCACACCTTTGAAGACCTGAAAAAGGAATTCATCAAGGCCTCGAACCGGGATTTGAGTCTGTAGTCATTTCCGGTCCTTCACGATGAATTGGCTCCTGCACAAACCTGCGGGAGCCAATTCATTCGTGAACAAGCCGCAGACTCAAAGCCCCTCCAGCGTATCCAGCAACACCCGCACCTTGGTAAACGACTCCTGATATTCCGATTCGCAATCGGAGTCTGCAACGATCCCGCCGCCGCCCCAGCAGAAAACCCTGTTGTCCTTGACCAGCAGGCTGCGGATGGCGATGGAACTGTCCATTTCGCCGCGCACATCCATGTACATCAGCGAGCCGCAATACAGGGCGCGACGAGTCGGTTCCAGTTCGTCGATGATCTGCATGGCGCGGATCTTCGGTGCGCCGGTGATCGAACCGCCGGGGAAGCTGCCGGCGATCAGGTCCAGAGCGTCCTTGTCGGCCGCCAGCTCGCCAGTCACGCTGCTGACCAGATGATGCACATTCGGATAACTTTCCAGGCTGAACAACTCGGGGACTTTCACCGAACCGGTGGTGCAACTGCGACCCAGATCGTTGCGCAGCAAGTCGACGATCATCAGGTTTTCGGCGCGATCCTTGACGCTGGCAAGCAGCTCCTGCGCGTAGACGGCATCTTCACTTGCATCGCTGCCTCGCGGGCGGGTGCCTTTGATTGGCCGGGTTTCCACCTCGCGCTGGCTGACCTTGACGAAGCGCTCCGGTGACAGACTCAGGATCGCATCGCCATCGGGCAATGCCAGGTAGCCGGAGAAGGGCGTCGGACATGCGGCGCGCAAGGCGCTGTAGGCCGCCCATGGATCACCTTCGCAACGGGCCTGGAAGCGCTGGGCAAAATTGACCTGATAGCAGTCGCCGGCCTGGATGTAATCCTGAATGCAGGCCAGTGCCGTGCTGTAGTCCAGTGCGCTGAGGTCTGCCTGGAATGGCCCGGTCAGATGGAATTCATTCGATTGCGCTGTGCTCGTTTGCTGGAACAACTCCAGTAAACGCAAGCGTTCGTCTTGTGGCAGAGCAGGGTGGCAGACCAGTTGCGTGGTGCGGGCCTGATGATCGCTGATCACCGCCCAGGCATACAGGCCCAGGCGCGCATCGGGCAGTTGCAGGTCGTCGATGGCCTGGGTTGGCAGCGGTTCAAGACGCCGACCGAAGTCATAGCCCAGGTAACCGATCAGCCCGCCGGCAAAAGGCAACTCGCTTGCATCGGGCAATTGCGCAAGGCCAAGGCGTTCAAGGCTGTCACGCAACCGCTGCAGAAACGCCATGCCGGACTCGCCCGGCTCGACCACCAGATGCTCCAGCGGCCAGGCGCTGAGCAGGTCGAACCTGCCGCGACCAGCCTCGGGACGACCGCTGTCCAGCAGGATGGCGCCCGGCGCATGTCGAACCCTTTTGAAGTATTCGGCAGGGTCAGATGAATAGCGCAGGGAGTGAAGGGTGCAGGTCGGCATTCGCAGAAATCGGTCGGCGGTGTGAGGTTGGCGATTGTAAGGCCCGGATGCGTTTATCTTCCAGGCTTTGTACGAAAAGTGGCTGTGCTCGGTGATGCTGCGTTAAAAACAGGCTCGGAATGCTTATTTACAATTTGTAAAGTCGAGCGCGACTCCGACCGTTCCTCGCCNGTTTTTGCCTTGCCTGACCTTCGCTCGCCGACTTTTCGTACAGAGCCTGGTGTTCTGTTTCAAAAACGGACACCAGGTTCACGCCTGCCAACTAGCAGCTTAATAATTGTGAGAGATTTCTTATTGCCGTTTTGAAGGCGGTGTAAGAGTTTGATAAGTGTTTGCTCATGAAAAGATACAATTATTCTTCAATTGGATAAGCCTGACTTTTTTATAGTGAATTGATTTGTTCTTCATCGCTTATAAGGATTTTGTCTGTGGGAATGGGGCTACATTACTGCGGGAAAAGTCCTACATGATTATGGGGTTTGTATTGTTATTCTTCGGCGTCGTTGATGACGCAAGCATTGCGGTCATCGCTTTATAAATCCAAGGAATAAAACATGATTTTTTATAATCTTGCGCAGGTAGTGCCTTTGCATCGGGCGCTGCGAGTGCTTTGCGTTACGCCGCTAATGTTGGCTGGCCATCATGTTGCTGCTGCACCGGAGCCCGTTATCGGAGAGACCAAGAATATAGATGGCTCTTATGTCAATACTGACTGGAATGTAAGGGATGAGGGAGTTTTAAATGCCACGAATGCCAGAACCGGTTATATAGAGGTGCGTAATGGCACATTGAACTTCACTGGCACGCAAGTGAATGGCGCCAACGGTTCAGGAATCGCCATCAGCTTTATGGGCGGCACAGGAAACTTTACCGGTAGCAGTATCGGTGGTGCAGATATCGGTATGCGTGTCACCAGAGCCGACGTTTCGTTGACCAATAGTTCAGTGAGCGGTAAAGAGATCGGAATAGACATTCTCGCGGGCAGTACCGTGACACTCTCAGGGAGTCAGGTTAGCGGTACTGGCACCAACGGTGTGGGCATCCATATGTTCAACGGCGCATTGAAGGCTACTGGCGGCTCGTTGATCTCTGGCACGGTGAACGGTATTTCCGTTAACCAAAGTCCTGTCACTGCCGGTCCGGGCAATCCTGTTATCGAAATCGACAACAGCCAGGTAGTGGGGCAGACCGGTGCCGCAATCGTAGTCGGTCCACCCTTTGGCAGCGCCGACTCGACGGAAATCGTCATAAAGAATGGTTCAAGCCTGACAGGCGGCAATGGCAACATTCTGGAAGTCAATGGTTCTACGGCCAAAGTGGCAGTTCAGGGCAGTGCACTGACCGGCAATGTCCAGGTTACGGATAATGGCAAAATGAACCTGAGCCTGGATCAGAGCACCCTGACCGGTGACGTGACGGCTGAAGCCGGCAGTACCGTGGATGTTGCCCTGTCCAATAACTCTGTTCTGACTGGCCGCCTGGAAAACCTGAACAGCCTGGCGATCAATAGCGCAGCAAAGTGGGTAATGGTTGAGGACTCGACGGTCAGCAATCTGGCAATGGATGGCGGTTTTATCCAGATGGGCGCGCCGGATGAGTTCTACACGCTGTCGCTGGGTAACCTGTCAGGCAGTGGCACCTTTATCATGGATGCCGATTTTTCTCAGGGTAAAGTCGATTTTCTCGATGTGACCGGTACCGCCACCGGCAATCATTCGCTGCTGGTGGGTGCTACGGGTGCAGACCCGCTCGCCGATTCTTCCATGCATGTGGTGCACACCGGCAGTGGCGATGCGCAGTTCTCGCTGCTCAACGGTCCGGTAGATATGGGCACTTACACTTACGAACTGAGCCAGCAAGGCAGTAACGACTGGTACCTGGTCAACACCGGTAAGGTCAGCTCCGGTACCAGCGCGGTTCTGGCGCTGTTCAATACCGCCCCAACGGTCTGGTATGGCGAGTTGTCCACCCTGCGCAGCCGTATGGGGGAATTGCGTTTCAAGGGCGGGCAGCCCGGTGGCTGGGTTCGTAGCTATGGCAACAAATTTGACGCCAGGGCGGCATCCGGCGTTGGTTATCAGCAGACTCAACAGGGTATTTCCTTCGGTGCAGATGCTCCATTGCCATTGGGCGATGGCCAGTGGCTGGTTGGCGTGCTGGGTGGCTACAGCAAGTCTGACCTGAGTCTTGGTCGTGGCACGACCGGCAATGTCAGCAGCTACTATGTGGGTGCTTATACAACCTGGCTCGATCAGGACAGCGGCTATTACTTTGACGGCGTTCTCAAGTTCAACCGCTTTCGCAATGAAGCCGATGTCAGCATGAGCGATGGTTCCGAATCGAAGGGCGATTATGACAACACGGGCGTGGGTGCTTCCGTGGAGTTCGGCCGACACATCAAGCTGGATGATGGCTATTTCGTTGAGCCTTACACGCAGTGGGCGGGCTTGATGGTTCAAGGCAAGGATTACGAGTTGAGCAATGGCATGCGTGCGCAAGGCGATGCTACCCGGTCGTTGGTCGGCAAGCTGGGCGCTACCGCAGGTCGTGATTTTGATCTGGGCGATGGCAGGGTTGCCCAGCCCTATATCCGCGCCGCCTATGTGCATGAGTTTTCTCAGGACAATGGGGTACAGGTCAATAACAACGTTTTCAATAATGATCTTTCCGGTGCGCGGGGTGAATTGGGTGCCGGTATAGCGGTCTCGATGTCTGAACGTCTGCAGTTGCATGCCGATTTTGACTACAGCAATGGCAGGAAACTTGAACAGCCCTGGGGAGCTAATGTCGGGTTGCGTTATAGCTGGTAGTTATTGTTGGTTTTGGAGGGGAGGCGAAAGCCTCCCTTTTTATTACCTGCTGAATCAAAGGACAGTTACGTGGCAGGCAGGCACTGGCAGTTCTGACAGTATCCAGTTTTTCAGGCGGGGAGTTTAATGGTCTTTGAGTGTGGAGACGCTGAAGATAGAGGCTTTCTGGCTCTTGATCAGAAGACTCCAGCTCGCCTCATTAATGCACGTGATCAATTGAGTCTCAAGGAGAGGAATATGTCGAATTCCGATAAAATCACGGAAGGTATGGAAAAGCGTCGTGAGTATCTGCGTTCACAGAGCAAGAAAAGAAACCATGTTTTGCAAAATCAGCTCCTCCCCCCGGAGGTGGCGGCTATTCTTGCTGGCCTCCCGGAGGGACTGTTGCCTGTTTCGGCACTGACGGCTGATCTTGATGTGAAAATCCCTTATTGGAATGTTCAGGTTCCTGCCCCGTTGTACGCCGAGGTCAACTTGAGCCTTATCGATAGCAAGGGTGCCACTGTTTATAGTTCCAAAAAAAAATTCGATGGTCCGATAAGCATTGGTGATTTTCCACTGGAACATAACATTCCCCAGAGCGGTATTCCCCATGAAGGTGTTTTCAGGCTTGAATACCATGTTTTTATCAGTGACGGGACCGACAACCATTCCGCTCCTCGCACTATCACTATTGACAGGACTCCGCCGTATTACAATCTGGATCCCACTCAGGCATTCCCCGTTGTGCTGACGGCCCCGGCAGCCGTTATTACGGATGCCACTTTTGCCGGTGGTGAGACCGAGTTTATCTGCACGGTGGCTGAGTATACCGATATCACCGATGATGACGTGATAGTGGTGTACTGGGGCCCCGGACAGCCAGAAACACCTGACGCACCCGATCCAGCTTTTGGACCGGTGAAGATTCCCGCAGACCGAAAAATTCCGATTTCAAAAGACACTATCGTAAACAATCCCAATGGTGCTACTTATGCGGTGTACTGGCTGACAGACAAAGCCGGAAATGTGAGTTCCATTTCCAAGCCTCTTCAACTGGATGTACAACTGGGGGCTCTGCCTGCCAACTTGAAAGATCCACTGGTTCCATTGGGAAGCCTGGTGGATCTGGCTGATGCTCATATGGGCGTCGATGTGCTTATTCTTGCCTACGATAACCCTCAGGGCACGGTTATCCATGCGAAATGGGGCGCAACCTCCTTGCTTCCCACTGATCCGGGTTCCATGCCGCGTGATGTAAGTATTCGAGTGCCGTGGCCGACGCTCAAAGGAGAATATACAGGCGGTCCTGGAGAGGAAACGGTTCAGGTCAGCTATCAGGTTAAACGCGGTACGCTGGTTTTCCCCGCTGCACCTTTGGTGCTGGACGTCGAAGTCGATTTTTCTACCAACGGCCCAACTAATCCCAATGAGCCAGACCCCACCAATCCGGATCTTGCCCAAGTGCACCTTCAGGGAACTGATGGCATACAGGACACGCTGACACCGAGTGATGTCGGTAAGGACATTACTGCAACTGTAGCGCTTTACGATCCCGTTGTGGCCGGTGAAATACTGAAGCTGTATTGGGGAAGCGAGCCAAACCCGGTAGCCAGTTTCACAGTGGTCAATGAAGCCCCCGGAGATCCAATTAACTTCATCATTCCCTGGGTAGCCATTGAAGCCCAGGCCAACAACCCGGCATTACCGATGTACTACAGCATTAACACTGCTACCGGTAATAACCCTACTCGCTCTATTGATACACCCGTAAACGTGGGGGTGTTGATAGTGGGTTTCGACCCTGTCAGCTTTCCCGATATCTTTGAAGACAGTAACGGCAACAAGACGCTTTCATGCGCTTCCCTGTACTCCGAAGACTATGCCGACCCTGATGCAAAATTTGGTTTCAGGGTCGCTGTTCCCGGGGACAAGGACTTGAATGTGGGTGATGCAGTGACAGTGGTGTGGCGGGGTTATGAATTTGACGGGATCACCGAGATTCCAGCGACCCGATTTACCTTTACCAAACCGTCATTGACTCAGGAGGAGGTGACCAATGGTTTCATCGTTCTTGTCGAGCCTTACGATGTTCATATCTTGCCGATTGAACAGGGGTATGCAGATGTCACCTACTCCGTGACGCAAGGAGGTGTGCCGGTCCCCGCTGATCCCATGCCTGGCAAGCAGTACGTATCGCTTATTCGCCCCGGTGGCCTGCCCTGTACCGTGCCACCGACACAACCTTGAGCATCGCAGGCCGGGCTGCTTGTGTTTTTTTCAGTAAGTCTGGCCTGTTCGGGGTACACAGGAGAAATTCGATATGGATGCTACTGATACTCTGGCGCCGTTAAGTCCTCCAACAGTGCCAAAGGCTTTACCGGATATTCCGGGAGGCGAGGTCAATCTGCTGTCAGTGGATGCATTGCAAGCCAGCCTTAGAGTTGAGTTCCCTTTATGGGCTGCAAGCGAACCGATAGCAGGTCGCACTGAATGGGTGGCACTGAACTGGGATGGCAGGGAAGTGACCTTGAAAAGCTTCACCACGCCCATCGTCGATCCGGACATTCTGTTTGCGGACATTCCTCTGGTCGAACTGACTGAGGGCACACATCAGTTGTTCTACCGGGTCACGCTTTCGACCGGCAACCAGAACAGCTCTGACCCGATCCCCATCACGATCGACAAGACTCCGGCCACGCTGGCCGGTAACAAGGATCATCTCGTCTTTCCTCCTGATCTGATCGGTAACCGGGTTACCGCCCGTTATCTGGAGGAGCACAACAATGTGCTGCCGGCCACTGTTCCGCAGTATTTCCCCCATAAACCCGGCGACATCATCAGTTGGTACTGGGAGCAGAATCCGGTGGGGTCTCTGTTGGCGGGGCAGAAGACCTTGAGTCAGAACGATATGGGCCTGCAGATCGAAATCGACGGTGACGTGATTGTCGCCGGAGGCGATGGTCAGCGTTATGCAAGCTATGAGGTACAGGACCGGGCAGGTAATCTCAGTGTGCTGTCCCGTGCGGCCATGCTGACCGTGGACGCGCAGCCGATTCCGCTGTTGATGCCTTCGGTCAAGAAGTCCCAGCCTTCAGGCGGCGGCAAGGGCACCCTGGACCCGCTGCTGGTAACCGATGGTGCGGTGGTGGTGATTCCGGCAGAAATCGATCCGCAGCCTACCGATCTGATCACGGTCTACTGGACAGGAATCAACCTCGCGTCCAGTCATGTCGCCAAGGCTCCGATCCAGGCGGGAGGCCTCGAGTATGCGATACCGGCCAGGGCAGTGCCCGGCAATATAGGGGCGGGCAGAGAGGTCGAGGTCTACTACACCCTGACGCTGCAGAACGGCACGATCAGGCGTTCTGCGTCCTATATGCTGAATATCCTGACGATTGCCCAGGAGAGGTTTCCCAAGCTGCAGTGCGAACAGGCCAGCGGTATTCCGGAGCTGCTCAGCCTGGCCAAAGTGCCAGGCGGAGCAGATTTTTACGTTAAACCGTGGGTATTTATCGAAGCGGGGCAAAAGATGTACATGTGGGCCGAAGGCGTTGACAAGAACACGGGAGACGATCTGTACCTGGAGGTATTCCAGAATCGCCGTGTCACGGAGGCAGAGGTCAATACGCAGGTCGATGCCTTGCTGGTGCGTTCGTTTCTGGACCGGTTGAAACTCAATATCGAGTTCTGGGTATATATCGAAGTGAGTTTCGATGACGGCTTGTCGTATCTGGGATTCAGGCGACTGGAGTTGACGTTGGTGGTTTGAGTCGTGAAACCGCCCCAGCCTGTAGGCCGGGACGGTTTTTCATTGGTTCTGATAGCCACTACTATGGCTTCCTCACCTCCTTTAATAGCTGTCGTACCTGCCCCGGTAACTCTGTCTTGCCAAGGGTTGTGGCTTTACCGTCTGAAGCATTGATCCATTTAATGAATTCACCCTGAATTCCCTGCTCAGGCGCCGGGCTTCTGGGCGGCGTGATTGAGACAGTTGACTCCACCGCTGTTACAGGTTGAGGTGGCGGCGGGAAGTTGGCTTCATTTAAGCTGGACCCGAGGAAGGATTCAGTCTGTGTGGATTTATTAACACCCCTTTCAAACGGTCTTAAATCGAAGCCTGCCCACTCATCGTAATTTATTGCAGGCTGACCAGTTCCGGGCTTCTTGGGAAACATCGGGCGCAGTCGCGTGGGGATGGCGCTGGGGGCAGCACTGGAGGCAGCATTGGGAGCAGAACTGGAGGTAGAGCCGGAAATAGACGGGGCCTTGAAAGACCCGTTTGGAGTCATTTTAGGGGGCTTCAGTGGTGCGGTCTGCGTGAATTCATCAACACTACTGGCTGCGGCTTTCGTCGACCACTTGGAAACCCCGGTCAGAGCGGTCCTCATTCCCAGGAACATCGATGTCATGCCCAGTGCAAAGCTTGTCAGGTCCAGCACTTCTTTGGTCTTCATGTCGGAGACGACGTGGCTTGCGACACCTGTCCCCACTGCTCCGGCTCCAGCAGCGATGGACCCGGCATATACAGCGAACGCCCAGCTCAATGCTGGGGCTATCGTGCCGACCGAAGCGACGATGCCTATGGTTGCCGCTACCAGGCCGACGATATTGAATGCCATAAGCAGACCACGCGATATATGGCCGGTAGGGTCGACGAAACCGATCGGGTCGCCCAGGCAATAAACATAAGGGTTAAGCCCGCCAGCACCGAACGGGCTGAGGCTGTCGGGGCTATGGAAGCGCATCAGCGTCGGATTGTAGGCGCGGTAGCCGCGGCCCAGCAGATACCAGCCGCTGACTTCATCGCGCACTTCGCCATTGAATCCCAGCAGACTGTGCAGGCGGTCTTCACTGCTACGCTCGCCGTAGGCGCTGTACACCGCAGTGCGCAATTCGTCCTGTTGGCTTTCACCCAGCAGGCTTTGCTTGGCATCAGTCATGAACAGCAGGGTTTTAGCCTCGTCGCCCAGGGTTTGTTGGCCCAGCGGCTGATTACCGCTATACAGATAACTGGTGGTTTCATTGTCCAGAATGCTGCTGCTCAAGCGTTCGCCCTGATAGAAACGCAGCGACTCCCCCGCGCTGCCTTGTCTGACGCCCACCAGATGATTATGCGAGTCATAGCGGTATTGCGCTGTCTCGCTGCCATCCGTTGCAATGACCCCCAGCAGCCGGTTCTGTGTGTCATAAGCCAGGCGTTGGGCGTTTTCGTCATGCAGCAGGTTGCCATCGGCGTCGTAATCCAGGGTGATGCTGGCCGGGTAGTGGGGGTGGGTATGGGTAATGTTCACCAATTGCGTCGGGTCATCCGCGGCAAAGCTGAACAGGGCCTGGTCGCTACTGCCATCTGCAAACGTGCTGTTTACTTGCGTGATGTTATCCAGAGCATCGAAATCGAAGTGCTGTTCGCTGATTTCGTTGCCATAACGATCCTGCGGCAGCGTCTCGCCGGTGCAGGCATGCAGTGTGAGGCGACCTCGTTCGTCGTAATCGAATGTTTCATCGAGTAATGAGCGGTCTTGGGTCTGCAGGTGTCGCGAGCTCAGCCTGCCGTCCTTGCGCCATGTCTGGCTGATCGTACGGGTAATGTGGCCAGTCAGTTCGAGGGTTCGTTCTGTTTCCTGCCCCAGATCGTTGTATTGCAGGCTGGTCCGCAGCGTGTTGCCGCTGCCGATATCGGTCGTCAGGGTACTTTGCAACTGGCCCAGGCTTGACCAGTTGAACTCCGCCTGCAGTTGCCCCTGTGTTATCGACGCGAGCCGGCCCTGTAGATCATATTCATAAATCGAAGTCAGCCCGCCGGGCTCCTGGCGACTCAGCGCTCGTCCGGCAAAAGAGCTGGTATGGCGAGTTTCCAGCGTCATTCCATTTTCAATGCGCCGCTCTGCTGTCAGATATCCATTGTGGTTGTAATCGAACTCGGTACGGCTACGGCTGTTCTGCGAGGTCGTCAATGCGGCAGTCTTGAAGTCATAGGTGAAGTCAGCCTGCTCATTTCCGGCGATGGTGGTGATGGGTTGATTGGTCAGGCCCGGGCTGTATTGGTAATGAATCGAGTGATTGCCGGGGGTGATGCATTCATCAACCTGCATCTGCCCGCCCTTGTAGACAAGGCGCGTGATGCGAGGACCGACCCTGACCTGGATCGCACGATCCAGTCCGTCGAAACCTTGCTCGCCGAGCAGGATCGATTCGGGTGCCTGGGCGGCTCTGACGCGCAGTGCCGTGGCCAAGGCCTCGTTACTGTGCGGTGCATAGTCCTTCTCGATCACGGTCAGGTCGGGAAGAGTAGTGCTGATGACCCGTGACCATGGCCCGTAACTGAAACGTGTGCTGTGTCTGAGCGGATTCACTTCCTGAATACAGCGTCCCAGGCCGTCATAGGCGTAATCAGTCTGGCTCACGGTATTGCCGCCAGCATCCAGTACCTTGTTCCACTCGGGTTTGCCGAACCGGTTGCTGCGGGTTTCGACCCTATTGCTGATCAATGGCGGCGTATCGTTGCTCTGCATCCAGCTACGCTGGCTCTGGCGTAGCGGATCGGTTTCGCTGACCTGCGAAACGCCATCTGGTCCGGTGACACTGCGCAGCTCCCCCCAATCGTCGTATTCATAACTGCTGGTGAGCGGCAGTTCTCGCAAGCGAAAGCCAGGCTCCGCAGCGTTGTCGGTCGGTAGCCAGTCGCTGACGGTGTCCTGAATCAGCAGTCCGCGGCGGTCGTGCAGTGCGCTGTAGGTCTGGAAGTAGTCAGTGAGACTGCTTTCGTCGACTCCCTGATGTAATTCCTCCACTACACGGTTGATCCCGTCAAGCAAGGTGCGGGTCTTGATGCCTTTGACATTGGTCACTTCCTGCTCGGCCTGCTGCCCTTCAATAGCACTGAGCACATACCCATAGCGGCGCGTGGCTTCGTACGGCGTGCCGGGGGCCACAGTTTCTTCGGTCACCCGACCCAGTGC
>NZ_RBRE01000103.1 GCF_003700275.1 Pseudomonas cichorii
TTCAGGCGCACATATAAACCGACCATGACCAGCGCGGCGCTGAGCAGGAAAGGAATTCGCCAGCCCCAATCACGGAATTGCTCGTCGTCCAGCGTCAACGCCAGTGCCAGGAACAGGCCATTGGCGGCCAGGAATCCAATCGAGGGGCCCAGTTGCGGAAACATGCCGAACCAGGCGCGTTTGCCCTTGGGCGCATTTTCGGTGGCCAGCAGTGCTGCGCCGCCCCATTCACCGCCCAGTCCCAGGCCCTGGCCGAAGCGCAGCAGGCAGAGAATGATCGGTGCCCAGGCCCCGATGGTCGCATAGCCCGGCAGTACACCAATCAGGGTGGTGCAGACGCCCATCAGCAGCAATGAGGCGACCAGCGTCGATTTGCGGCCTATGCGGTCACCGAAATGGCCGAACAGTGCCGAGCCCAATGGGCGGGCGAGGAAGGCTATACCAAAGGTCAGGAACGACGACAGCATCTGTGCGGTGCCGGAGGTCTGCGGAAAGAACACCGGACCGATCACCAGCGCCGCTGCCGTGGCGTAGACATAAAAATCGTAGAACTCGATGGCGGTGCCGATGAAGCTGGCCGTCGCTACGCGGGTTGCCGAGTTGGTGGGTGGTGTTTGAGTGTCGTCGTTTTCGTTGAGTGTGGCGGTGCTGGTCATGCGGTTATCCCTGACAGTCATCTTGCCTGGCGTTTATCACGCAGCGGCAAGTATTCATTCTTGTGATTGTGGGCAGCAGCGCTGAGCAGATTGGCCCGGTTGGGCCTGGAGGCAATGGCAAGGCTCGGGGATGGGAGCGTGCCAGGGAATATACGAGTCGTTCAGGCTGAATGACTGGCCGTCTGCGCTGGGTGCGGGTAGCACGCGCGACGGCTGGCTGGGTAAGCGCAAGGATTATAGGAAGGGCTTCGCTCGCGAAACAAGTAGCCACATCTCGTCGGGATTCAGTTAAAGACCAGACTCGGTGCGTTCTGCCACATCATGACGCGCTTCACGCGATTGTCCTCGGTTTCCAGGATTTCCAGCCGGTACGGGCCGATCTTAAGGCACACCGGACCTTCGGGTATGGTTTCCAGCGCTTCGGTCA
Organism: Pseudomonas cichorii; assembly: GCF_003700275.1. GTDB lineage: Bacteria > Pseudomonadota > Gammaproteobacteria > Pseudomonadales > Pseudomonadaceae > Aquipseudomonas > Aquipseudomonas cichorii_B. The sequence goes on from NZ_RBRE01000103.1 coordinate 1,084, forward strand.
CCAGGCCGTTGAGGGTCTTGGGGCCGTCGGAAGGCAGGTGCCAGCCCAGGCTTTTGTTCAGCTCGCGAATCGATGCGGCGCCTTCCACTTCAAGGCGACCGTCGGCCTGACGGGTGACGTGGGGGTTGTTGAGGGTCTGTTCGTTCTCGAACTCGCCGACGATTTCTTCGAGGATATCTTCCAGGCTGACAATCCCCAGCACTTCACCATATTCATCTACCACCACGCCCAGTCGGCGCTGTTGCTTGTGGAAGTTGAGCAGTTGCAACTGCAGGGGCGTGCTCTCGGGCACAAAGTAAGGCTCGTAGCAGACGGCCAGCAATTGCTCCTTGGTCAGTTCGCCCTTGGGCAACAGGTGGCTGATCTGGCGGGTGTTGAGGACGCCCTGCACCTGATTGATATCGTTGTGATAGACCGGCAGGCGAGTGTGGCGCGAAATGATCAGGCTTTCGATGATCTCTTCGATGGGGTCGTCGATGTTGACGCCATCCACTTCGTTGCGTGGTATCAGAATGTCGTTGACCGTAATGCTGTCCAGGGCATGAATGCCGGACAGTACATTGGCCCGCGGGTGATGCTCTTGAACGCCATCGTGGCTGGGCTTCTGAGCGTCCTCGGCAAAGTCCTGATCCTGGCTGGCGACCTGACGCATGCCGAAAAGGCGCAGCAGGTACTTGGCAAGGGCGCTGAATACGCGGGCCAGCGGCCAGACGATTTTCATCGGAATGTGCAGGGTGCCGTTGCCGAGCAATAGCGTGGCGACCGGGTAGCGGGCGGCCAGCCGACGCGGGATGAACTCGGCAAAGACCAGCATGACGCCTGCGGTGACGAGCCAGGCCACGGTCGGGCCATTATTGAACCAGCCACCGAGGGCGATCAGCGTGGCGATAACGGTGATCAGGGTCTTGATCAGCGTATTGCTGAAAATCAGGCTGTTGAGTTCAAAGGCCAGTTCGGGAAAGGCCGCCGCTTCGTGGGGGCGACTGCCGGCGCGCAAGGCCTTGAGCTGATGATGCGCGGTTTCGACTGCGGTCAGCAGTCCGGACCAGAGCATCAGGAGAGTCAGCACACCCAGAAGTGGGCCGATGGGCAGATTATCCATGATCGACGCCCGTCAGATATGCAGAATGAATTCGCGTACCAGCTTGCTGCCGAAATAGGCCAGCATCAGCAGGCAGAAGCCGCCCAGGGTCCAGCGAATGGCCTTGTGTCCACGCCAGCCGAGATGGTTGCGTCCCCACAGCAATACGCTGAACACTATCCAGGCCAGACAGGCTAGCAGGGTCTTGTGCACCAGATGCTGGGCAAACAGGTTCTCGACGAACAGCCAGCCGGAAATCAGTGACATCGACAGCAGTGTCCAGCCGGCCCAGAGAAAACCGAACAGCAGGCTTTCCATGGTTTGCAGCGGCGGGAAGTTCTTGATCAGTCCGGAAGGGTGCTTGTGCTTGAGCTGGTGATCCTGCACCAGCACCAACAGCGCCTGGAACACAGCGATGGTGAACATGCCGTAGGCCAGAATGGAAAGCAGGATATGACTGAGAATGCCCGGCTCTTCGATGATCGGCTGCACCGTGCCGCTGGGTGCGTACTGGGCCAGCAGGACGGTGGTCATGCCCAGTGGAAACAGCAGCACCAGCAGGTTTTCCACGGGAATGCGCGTGGTGGCGATCAGGGTCAGGGCTATCACCGAGACGGCGATCAGGCTGGCGGCATTGAAGAAGTCCAGGCCCATGCCCGCCGGGTTGGCCAGTTGCGAGTAAAGACCGATGGCGTGGGCAATCACGGCCAGTGTTCCCAGCAGGCCAAGCAGCCGCTTGTCGGGTTTGGCGGTCCGGCTCAGGCGGACGCCCTGATAGACGGTCGCAGCGGCATAGAGGCTGGCGGCGGCGAGGCTTGAGAGCAGGCTGGTGGATAAAGGGAACATAGATCCTGATGGACGGGCCTGAAAGACGCTGAGTTTGGCATACAACCGACATTTCACGAAAGACTACATAAGCAGTCTGCGTAGTGTCAGTTCCGCGGAGTCTTCGCTATAATCCGCGACCTGCTCAAGCCGCAGGCTCGCCGAGCGCCATTTTCTTCATCGCGGGCCGGGCCGCATCAACCGGGGTTCGACCAGAGCCTTAAAGGATCGCGCATGTTTGAAAACCTTACCGACCGCCTCTCGCAGACGCTGCGCCACGTAACTGGCAAGGCCAAGCTGACCGAGGACAACATCAAAGATACCTTGCGCGAAGTGCGTATGGCTTTGCTCGAAGCCGATGTCGCCCTGCCGGTGGTCAAGGACTTCGTCAACAACGTCAAGGAACGCGCCGTCGGCACCGAGGTGTCGCGCAGCCTGACGCCGGGCCAGGCGTTCGTGAAGATCGTTCAGGCCGAACTCGAAAGCCTGATGGGCGCCGCCAACGAAGATCTGGTGCTCAACGTCACGCCTCCGGCAGTGGTGCTGATGGCCGGTCTGCAGGGTGCGGGTAAAACCACCACGGCCGGCAAGCTGGCGCGCTTCCTTAAAGAGCGCAAGAAGAAAACCGTGATGGTGGTGTCGGTGGACGTCTATCGTCCGGCCGCTATCAAGCAGCTTGAAACCCTGGCCAACGATATCGGCGTGACATTCTTCGCCTCCGATATCAGCCAGAAGCCTGTGGATATCGCCCAGGCGGCCATCCGCGAAGCCAAGCTCAAGTTCATTGATGTAGTGATCGTCGATACCGCGGGTCGCCTGCACGTCGATGCCGAGATGATGGGCGAGATCCAGGCGCTGCATGCCGTGGTCAAGCCGGCAGAAACCCTGTTCGTGGTCGATGCCATGACCGGTCAGGATGCGGCCAACACCGCCAAGGCGTTCGGCGATGCGCTGCCGTTGACCGGTGTGATTCTCACCAAGGTCGATGGCGATGCCCGTGGCGGTGCTGCGTTGTCGGTACGTGCGATCACCGGCAAGCCGATCAAGTTCATCGGTATGGGCGAGAAGAGCGAAGCGCTGGAACCCTTCCATCCGGATCGTATCGCCTCGCGTATTCTCGGCATGGGCGACGTGCTCAGCCTGATCGAGCAGGCCGAGCAGACTCTGGATAAAGAGAAAGCCGACAAGCTGGCGAAGAAGCTCAAGAAGGGCAAGGGCTTCGATCTCGAGGATTTCCGCGATCAACTGCAACAAATGAAGAACATGGGTGGCCTTGGTGGCCTCATGGACAAGCTGCCAAGTATCGGTGGCATGAATGTCTCGCAAATGGGCAATGCCCAGGGCGCCGCCGAGAAGCAGTTCAAGCAGATGGAAGCCATCATCAACTCGATGACTCCTGCCGAGCGTCGTGATCCCGATCTGATCAGCGGTTCGCGCAAGCGTCGCATCGCCATTGGTTCAGGGACCCAGGTGCAGGACATCGGGCGCCTGATCAAGCAGCACAAACAGATGCAGAAGATGATGAAGAAATTCTCCGCCAAGGGCGGAATGGCAAAAATGATGCGCGGCATGGGTGGAATGTTCCCCGGCGGCGGCATGCCGAAGATGTGATTGCGCCGCGCGCAAGTTGCTTTGCGCGCGCTCATTCCGGAGGCCTGGCCTCCGGCAAGCCCGCATTCTGCGGGACTCAACACGCTGTCTGACGACAGCTTCATGGCAAATCTGCACGGCATGCCGACAGGCGCCGGAAAAAGACATTTGCAAAAGTCGGGATATTCCTTAGAATATGCGGCCTTTCGGGCACCTATGCCCGCTGTGCATCTTAGATTTGCAGCACCGACTACAGGAACGATGTTCAATGCTAACCATCCGTCTTGCCCTTGGCGGCTCCAAAAAGCGCCCGTTTTACCACCTGACCGTAACCGACAGCCGCAACGCTCGTGACGGTTCCCACAAGGAACAAATCGGCTTCTTCAACCCGATCGCTCGTGGTCAGGAAGTTCGTCTGTCCGTCAACGAAGAACGCCTGAACTACTGGCTGGGTGTTGGTGCTCAGACTTCCGAGCGCGTTGCTCAGTTGATCAAAGAGCACAACAAGGCCAAGGCTGCGGCCTGAAACCTATGAACGCGACGCCTGCATCTGCCGACGATCTGATCGTCATTGGCAAGATTTTCTCGGTTCATGGCGTTCGCGGCGAAGTGAAGGTTTATTCCTTTACGGATCCGGTTGATAACCTGCTGGACTACAACACCTGGACGCTACGGCGCGAAGGGCGAGTGGAAAAACAGGTAGAGCTGGTCAGTGGACGCTTGCAAGGCAAGTTCCTGGTCGCAAAGCTCAAGGATCTCGATGATCGCGACGAAGCTCGTCTTCTGTCCGGTTGCGAAATCTGCGTGCAGCGCAGCCTGTTCCCTGATCTGGACGATGGCGAGTACTACTGGTACCAGCTTGAAGGCCTCAAGGTCATCGACACGCTCGGGCAATTGCTCGGCAAGATCGATCACCTGCTTGAAACCGGCTCGAACGATGTAATGGTGGTCAAGCCCTGCGCGGGCAGTCTGGATGATCGCGAGCGTCTGTTGCCCTATACGGAGCAATGTGTGCTGGCAATCGACCTGGGCGCCGGCGAGATGAAGGTGGATTGGGATGCGGACTTCTAAGTGCCATGGCTAGCCTACGCATAGAAGTCATCAGTTTGTTCCCGGAGATGTTTTCCGCCATCAGCGAATACGGCATAACCAGCCGAGCGGTGAAACAAGGGCTCATGCAGCTGACTTGTTGGAATCCGCGGGACTACACCACTGATCGTCATCACACTGTGGATGATCGCCCATTTGGCGGTGGTCCGGGCATGGTGATGAAGATCAAGCCCCTTGAAGATGCTCTGGTTCAGGCCAGGCAAGCGGCGGGGGATGCGGCGAAGGTGATTTACCTGTCGCCACAAGGCCGCAAACTGGATCAGTCGGCGGTACGCGAACTGGCGCAGGAGGAAGCGATTATCCTCATCGCCGGTCGTTATGAAGGCATTGACGAGCGTTTTATTGATGCTCATGTCGATGAAGAGTGGTCGATTGGTGACTATGTACTGTCCGGTGGCGAGCTACCGGCGATGGTGCTGATCGACGCGGTTACGCGACTGCTGCCTGGAGCTTTAGGGCATGTGGACTCCGCGGAGGAAGATTCCTTCACGGACGGTCTGCTGGATTGCCCGCATTACACCCGACCTGAGGTGTATGCGGATCAGCGTGTTCCCGACGTGTTGCTAAGTGGCAATCACGCGCACATCCGGCGTTGGCGTTTACAGCAGTCCCTTGGGCGGACCTGGCAACGACGCGCCGATCTTCTGGAAAGCCGCTCGCTTTCTGGAGAAGAGAAGAAGCTGCTGGCGGAATACATCCGCGAGCGGGACGATAGTTAACGTATCGATGGTCGATCCATACGGATTACCTTAGGAGCACCAGCATGACTAACAAAATCATTCTTGCCCTCGAAGCAGAGCAGATGACCAAAGAGATCCCTACCTTTGCCCCGGGCGACACTGTTGTCGTTCAAGTGAAAGTGAAGGAAGGCGACCGTGCACGTCTGCAAGCGTTTGAAGGCGTTGTAATTGCCAAGCGTAACCGTGGCGTGAACAGTGCTTTCACTGTTCGTAAAATCTCCAACGGTGTTGGCGTTGAGCGTACTTTCCAGACCTACAGCCCGCAAATCGACAGCCTGGCTGTGAAACGTCGCGGCGACGTTCGCAAGGCCAAACTGTACTACCTGCGTGACCTGTCCGGTAAAGCAGCTCGCATCAAGGAAAAACTGTCCTGATACAGTTTTTCGATGCATAAAAAAAGCAGCCTGCGGGCTGCTTTTTTGTGGCCGGGTGTTTAATCATGCAACTCATCTGTCGCAATACGAAGCCCGAGTCAAAATGCCTGCCATCGACCACCCTCTGATTGACCGTTTTCTGGATGCGCTGTGGCTGGAAAAGGGTTTGTCCGATAACACCCGCGACTCTTATCGCAGCGATCTGGCCCTGTTCAATGGCTGGCTGCAGGAGCGTAACGTGGACTTGATCAGTGCCGGGCGCGATGTGATTCTCGATCACTTGTCCTGGCGGATGGATCAAGCCTACAAGCCCCGTTCGACCGCCCGCTTTCTGTCCGGAGCGCGTGGTTTCTATCGTTACCTGCTGCGCGAGCGGCTGATTGGCGTCGATCCGACCTTGCTGATCGACATGCCGCAACTGGGCAAGCCATTACCCAAATCCCTTTCTGAAGCCGATGTCGAAGCCCTGTTGGCGGCTCCCGATCTGAGCGAACCCATCGGCGAGCGTGACCGGGCGATGCTGGAAGTTCTGTATGCTTGTGGCCTGCGGGTCACCGAACTGATCAGCCTGACGCTTGAGCAGGTCAATCTGCGCCAGGGCGTGTTGCGTATCATGGGCAAGGGTAGCAAGGAGCGTCTGGTGCCCATGGGCGAGGAAGCCATCGTCTGGGTCGAGCGTTACATGCGCGGCGCCCGTGACGAGCTGTTGGGCGGACGCCCCAGCGACATCCTGTTCCCCAGCCTGCGGGGCGAGCAGATGACGCGGCAGACCTTCTGGCATCGCATCAAGCATCAGGCGGCGGTCGCCGGTATCGGCAAATCCCTGTCGCCTCACACCCTGCGCCATGCCTTTGCCACGCATTTGCTCAATCACGGTGCCGACCTGCGGGTGGTGCAGATGTTGCTGGGACACAGCGATCTGTCCACGACCCAGATTTATACCCATGTTGCGCGTGCCCGATTGCAGGATATGCATGCCCGGCACCACCCGCGCGGCTGAACATCCCTGTAACTTATGTCCCCGTACTTATGTCAGTGCAGGTCGGTGTTACAGGCCTTATGTGATAGGCTTTGCCGGTTTCGCAGATTGAAGCTGGCGTCCGCCGTTTTCGGCGCCACCGGTCTGTCCGCCGTTATAGGAGTTTTCATGCGCTTGCCTCATGTTTTTGCTGCCGCCATTATTGCTCTGGCTGGCTCTTTCAGTGCGTTCGTCCAGGCTGATGCGGTACCCGATCAAGCCATTCGCAAGACTCTGGAATCGCTGCAACTGGAACTGCCTGTAGAGAGCATCGCAGCCAGCCCGCTCAATGGCCTCTATGAAGTCAAACTCAAGGGCGGCCGGGTTCTTTATGCCAGTGCCGATGGCCAGTTCGTGGTGCAGGGCTACCTGTTCCAGATCCAGAACGGCAAACCGGTCAACCTGACCGAGAAGACCGAGCGTCAGGCTATTTCCAAAACCATCAATGGTATTCCGACCAATGAAATGGTGGTTTACCCGGCCATCGGTGAAACCAAGTCGCACATCACCGTCTTTACCGACACCACCTGTCCTTATTGCCATAAGCTGCATGAAGAAGTGGCCCAACTGAACAAGATGGGTATCGAAGTGCGCTACCTGGCTTTCCCGCGTCAGGGGCTGGGTTCGCCGGGCGACCAGCAATTGCAGGCGGTGTGGTGTTCCAAGGACCGCAAGCAGGCCATGGACAGCATGGTCGAGGGCAAGGACATCAAGGCCGCGAAGTGCGAAAACCCGGTCAGCAAACAGTTTGAAATTGGTCAGTCGATTGGTGTGAATGGCACGCCGGCCATCGTTCTGGCTGATGGCCAACTGATTCCTGGCTATCAGCCTGCTGCTCAGGTTGCAAAGCTGGCGCTGGGCGCCAAATAATCCTGCCTCGTCAGGGCAACCTGATGGGCATGGGGTGACGTCGTGACGTCGCCCCGCTAAACATCTGGAGCTGCATGGCGACATGCGGCTGTTTTCCACGGCCGACTTCGGGGCGGCCGTTTTTCGGGGAGTTCATCAGTGAAACCGGTCAAAGTAGGCATCTGTGGGCTGGGTACTGTCGGTGGCGGTACCTTTAACGTACTTCAGCGTAACGCCGAGGAGATTGCCCGCCGTGCCGGGCGTGGAATCGAAGTTGCGCAAATTGCGGTTCGTACAGCTAACCCCAACTGCCAGATTACCGGTACCCCGACCACTACCGACGTGTTCGCGGTGGCGGAAAATCCTGAAATCGATATCGTCGTCGAGCTGATCGGTGGCTACACCGTTGCCCGTGAACTGGTGCTCAAGGCTATCGAGAACGGCAAGCATGTGGTCACCGCCAACAAGGCGCTGATCGCGGTCCACGGCAATGAAATTTTCGCCAAGGCTCGCGAGAAGGGCGTGATCGTGGCATTCGAGGCCGCTGTTGCCGGTGGTATCCCGGTCATCAAGGCCATCCGTGAAGGTCTGTCGGCAAACCGCATCAACTGGGTCGCCGGGATCATCAACGGTACCGGTAACTTCATCCTGACCGAAATGCGCGAGAAAGGCCGTACCTTCCCTGACGTACTGGCTGAAGCCCAGGCGCTGGGTTACGCCGAAGTCGATCCGACCTTCGACGTCGAAGGCATCGACGCTGCGCACAAGCTGACGATTCTGGCTTCCATCGCATTCGGTATCCCGCTGCAGTTCGACAAGGCCTACACCGAAGGCATTACCAAGCTGACCACTGCCGATGTGAACTATGCCGAAGCGCTGGGTTATCGCATCAAGCACCTGGGCGTTGCGCGCAGCACCGAGCAGGGTATCGAGCTGCGTGTTCACCCGACGCTGATCCCGGCCGACCGCCTGATCGCCAACGTCAATGGCGTGATGAACGCGGTCATGGTCAATGGCGATGCATCGGGCTCGACCCTGTTCTACGGCGCTGGCGCCGGCATGGAGCCAACCGCTTCTTCCGTGGTCGCCGATCTGGTGGACGTGGTACGTGCCATGACCTCCGACCCGGAGAATCGCGTTCCGCACCTGGCCTTCCAGCCGGACTCGCTGTCCGCTCACCCGATCCTGCCGATCGAAGCGTGCGAAAGTGCCTACTACCTGCGCATCCAGGCCAAGGACCATCCAGGAGTGCTGGCCCAGGTTGCAAGCATCCTGTCCGAGCGCGGCATCAATATTGAATCGATCATGCAGAAAGAAGTCGAAGAGCAGGACGGGCTGGTGCCAATGATTCTGCTGACGCATCGCGTACTCGAGCAGCGCATGAACGATGCAATCACGGCTCTGGAAGCCTTGCAGGATGTAGTGGGCCCGGTTGTACGGATCCGTGTCGAACATCTGAATTAATGATAGCGGCAAGCTTCAACCGGCAAGCTGCAAGTAGAAGCCCGTGTGCTCTTGCTTGAAGCCTGTAGCTTGAAACTTGCAGCTCAAACCAAAGGTTTGAAAAAAATGCGCTATATCAGTACCCGCGGCCAGGCGCCGGCGTTGAATTTTGAAGATGTGCTGCTTGCCGGTCTGGCCAGCGATGGTGGTCTGTACGTCCCGGAAAACCTGCCACGTTTCACGCAGGAAGAAATCGCCTCATGGGCGGGCCTGCCGTATCACGAGCTGGCTTTCCGGGTGATGCGTCCGTTCGTGGATGGCTGCATCCCGGATGCCGATTTCAAGAAGATCCTGGAAGAAACCTACGGCGTGTTCGCCCACAGTTCGGTTGCGCCACTGCGCCAGTTGAACGGCAATGAGTGGGTGCTTGAGCTGTTCCATGGCCCGACCCTGGCGTTCAAGGACTTTGCCCTGCAACTGCTCGGTCGTCTGCTGGACTATGTGCTGGCCAAGCGTGGCGAGCGTGTGGTCATCATCGGTGCGACTTCAGGCGATACCGGCTCTGCCGCGATTGAAGGCTGCCGTCGTTGCGACAACGTCGATATCTTCATCCTGCACCCCAACAAGCGTGTTTCGGACGTTCAGCGTCGGCAGATGACTACCATCTTCGGCGACAACATCCATAACATCGCCATCGAAGGCAACTTCGACGATTGCCAGGAAATGGTCAAGGCCAGCTTCGCCGATCAGGGCTTCCTGAAAGGTACACGTCTGGTTGCGGTCAACTCGATCAACTGGGCGCGGATCATGGCCCAGATCGTCTACTACTTCCATGCGGCCCTGCAGTTGGGTGGCCCGGCGCGTTCGGTTTCGTTCTCCGTGCCTACCGGTAACTTCGGCGACATCTTCGCCGGTTACCTGGCACGCAACATGGGGCTGCCGGTCAATCAACTGATCGTGGCCACCAACCGTAACGACATCCTGCACCGCTTCATGAGCGGCAACCAGTACGTCAAGGAAACCCTGCACGCGACACTGTCGCCTTCGATGGACATCATGGTGTCGTCGAACTTCGAGCGTCTGCTGTTCGATATGCATGGTCGCAGCGGTGCCGCGATTGCCGGCCTGATGGATACCTTCAAGCAGGGTGGCGGTTTCAGCGTCGATGAAGACCGCTGGACCGAAACACGCAAGCTGTTCGATTCGCTGGCAGTCAGTGACGAGCAGACGTGCGAGACCATCGCCGAGGTGTTCGCCCGAACCGGTGAAGTGCTGGATCCGCACACCGCTATCGGGGTCAAGGCCGCGCGTGAGTGCCGTCGCAGCCTCGACACGCCGATGGTGATCCTCGGAACGGCCCATCCGGTGAAATTTCCTGACGCCGTTGAGAAAGCTGGTGTAGGAAAAGCTCTTGAGCTCCCTGCACATTTGTCTGATTTGTTCGAGCGCGACGAACGCTGCACCGTTTTGCCAAATGACCTCAAAGCCATGCAGGCCTTTGTCAGCCAGCACGGCAATCGTGGTAAAGCGTTATAACGGAATCGTTGTGTAACAACTTTAGGCCCGCCACTTGGCGGGCCTTCTCATTTTCACGTGCCAAACTTTGGAGGTTTTTGAGTTCATACGGATGAGTCAATTGTTGTGAAACAGGCAAGTATGCAAGGTGAAGTCAGGAGGACAGGCAACCTGATCACCGGACGTGCATGGCGCACGATTTTATTCCTGTTGGCGCTGTCTTTCGGTCAGGCCGCAAGTGCCGTACAGAATCTGCAGTTTACGCTGAGTGCACCCTTTGTCCTGCTGGACGATTTGCCCCTCGATGCGGCTGAACGCCAGTGGCTGGAGCAGCGCAAGGTGCTGCGGGTCGGAATTGCCAGTGCCGACTACGAACCCATCGATATCACCAGCGACCGCAACCGTTATCAGGGCATCAGTGCCGACTACCTGAGCCTGATTGGCGACAAGCTGAACATGCCGATCCAGGTGACCGGCTTTTCCAAGCGCGAGCAGGCGATTGCGGCATTGCGCAGTGGCAGCATCGACATGATCACCAGTGCCAACGGTTTCGAGCGCGCCGTGCAGGGGCTGGCATTTTCCCATGAATACATGCCCGACTCTTCAGTGGTGGTCGGCCGAGGCAGCGATCCGAGCCCGTCGTCGGGACTGACAGGCAAGAAAGTCGTGTTGCTCGATGGATATGCCGACTCAAGGGTTGTGCATAGCACCTATCCCTACAGCGAAATCATGATCGCGCCCAATCTCTATAGTGCGCTGGAAGCCTTGAGCCAAGGGGAGGTCGACGCCTTTATCGGCAATGAAGTGATTGTGCGTTCCTATAACGCATTGCGGCCGTATCTGGGCCTGCAGGTCAAGTTCGAGAGTGCATTGCCGCCAGTGGGTTTCGCCTTTGCCGTGCGTGAGGACGATCAGCGCCTGCTGGGCTTGATCAACCGCGTTCTGAGCAGCCTCGATCCTGCGGTCGGGCGCGAGGTGCTGGGGCGCTGGACCCAGGGGCTGGGGGCCGATGTGGGCGGGCAGCGCATCACCCTCTCCGGGGCAGAAAGGCTCTGGGTCAGCAAGCACCCTGGCGTGACGATCTCGACTACCCAGCATCCGCCTTATGTCTACAAGGACAATAACGGCAACTGGGTCGGGCTGAATGTCGATGTGCTGGCGCGTATCTCGCGCATGACCGGCCTGCAGTTCATCTACAAGGAAGTACCTTCGACCCAGCAGAGCCTCGAAGTACTGAAGGCCGGAGAGGCTGAAATGAATACCACGATGGCCGAAAATGCCGAGCGCCGGCAGTTTCTGGATTTCACCTATGCATTCGGTGGTAATAGCTGGGTATTCGTCGTGCGCTCGGACAGTTCTTCGCAAGTATCCCTGAGCAGTCTTTCCGGGCGAATACTGGCCTTGCCTGCAAGGCATGCGCTGGAAGGCGACATCCGGCGCAATTTCCCGGGGATTGAGCTTCGGCTGGTCGCCACGTACGCCGAGGCGCGCAAACTGGTGGAAAGCGGTGAAGCGCATGCCACGATCCAGAACGAGGCCGGGGCCTATCTGTTTCCGGCCGGTCGCTTGAAAGTGGCACGCAGTGTCGAAGGCAAGTGGTCCCCCGACCGTTTTTCAGTGATCAAGTCGCAACCCGAACTGCTCAGCATCCTGAACAAGGCCCTTGAAGCGTTTCCGGTGGCCGAGATGCGCTCCATTCGCATGAAATGGTTGGGTTCGGTACTGCCTCAGCCTTCGCTCTGGAGCCGGATCCCGCAGTGGGTATTCTGGATTGTGGTGCTGGCCTTGTTGCTCGGCATGGTATCTCTGGTCTGGAGCAGCCGGCTCAAGGTCCAGATTCACCAGCGGCTCAAGGCAGAAACCCAGCTCAATGACCAGTTGGCTTTCAAGCATGCGTTGTTCGATGGCATTCCCAATCCCATTTATGTCCGTGACCTCAAGGGGCGGCTGATCTCCTGCAACCGCAGCTATGAAGAAAGCTTCGGTATCAGCTTCGAGCAGATGAATGGCCGCCGCCTGATCGATGTCGAGTTGATTCCGCGCTCCGTCGCCGAACAGATGCACGCCGACTATCTCAAGCTATTGGAAACCAGGCGGCCGATCTTTGCCGACAGAACCATGGAGTTGTCAGGCAAACAGGTCGATGCCTGGCAATGGACGGTGCCTTTCTTCGGTGCCGATGGCCAGTTGCAGGGTCTGCTGGGTGGCTGGGTCGATATCACTGAACGCAAGCAGCTGGCAGCTCAGCTTGAAGAAGCGCTGCGGCATGCCGATCAGGCCAGCGAGGCCAAGAGCGCGTTTCTGGCCAGCATGAGTCACGAGATTCGTACACCCATGGGTGCCATCATCGGCCTGCTGGAGCTGGAATGTGAACAGGCATTGCGGCGCGGCGAAACGCCCTCGCAAAGCATTCAGGTGGCGCATCGATCGGCCAGGGAACTGGTCGCGTTGATTGGCGACAGTCTCGATCTGGCCCGGATCGAGGCCGGAGGCATGCAACTGTCCTTGTCTGCGACCGCGTTGCATCCGTTTTGCGAGGGGATTGTCCAGCTGTTCTCGGCCCTTGCCGTGCAAAAAGGCGTGGAGCTGAGACTAGAGTTTGCCAGTCAGGCCCAGGGCGACTATTGGCTTGATCCGCTGCGGTTGCGTCAGGTGTTGCATAACGTGCTGGGCAACGCCTTGAAGTTCACCCAGCAGGGCTCCGTGGTGCTTACCGTCAGCGTGCTTGAGGAGCACAGCGAGGCGTCGCGTATCCAGATAGTTGTCCAGGACAGCGGAGCAGGGATCGATCCTCGCCGTCAGGAACAGATCTTCCAGCCTTTCATCCAGGCCAGTGCCGAAATTGCCGCTCGCTACGGCGGCACCGGGCTTGGCCTGAGTATCTGCCGTCAGCTTGTGGAACTGATGAACGGGAAAATCAGCCTGTGCAGTGAGCCGGGGCAGGGCACGCAAGTAACTGTCGAACTCACCCTGACACGTGTAAAGCGCCTGAGCAGCGTGCAGGACGAGCCGAGGATGCAGGACCCGCAGCCAGGCCAGCGCAGTCTGCGTTTGCTGGTAGTGGATGACATGTCTGCCAACCGTCTGGTGCTGACCCAGCAATTGGAATTTCTCGGCCATCAGGTGGTGCCCGCCGAAGGCGGCGCGCAGGCGCTGGAGTTATGGCGTGAAGCGGGGTTCGATGCGGTGATCACCGACTGCAACATGCCCGGAGTCAGCGGTTACGCACTGACCGAAGCGATCCGCAATATCGAGGCGCAGGAACAGCTTCCACGCTGTCCGGTCATTGGTTGTACGGCCAATGCGATGAAGGACGAAGGTTCTCGCTGCGAACGTATCGGCATGGACGGCCTGCTGGTCAAACCCTTGTCTCTGGAGCGTTTGTCGGCGGAGCTGGCAAAGGTCATTCGCGAACAGACATTCGACATCGGCACTTTGCGGCGCATGACCCAGGCCAATGAGCAGCAGATGCAGCGCCTGCTGGGAGAACTGTGGAAAAACCTGCGCCATGAACGTGAGCTGTTGCAGCCTGCCATCGGTGCCTGTGACTGGAAGGCCTTGAGCGCCTCCCTGCATCGTTTGAAAGGTGCTGCCTGTCTTGTCGATGCGGTGCCTCTGGCCAAGGCCTGTGCAGCGCTGGACGCCAGCGTGAAGAGCGAGTCCGGGTCGACCCTGATCGAGCGTTGGCCGGTGCTGGATGCTTCGATTGAAAGCTTGCGGGCGGATATCGAGTTACAACTGGAGCAGGTGCCCTGATTTTAGGACTTGTCTTATGGGGCAAAGACACAAGGTTGCCTAGAGTACGGTTACTTTCGCCCCAAGGCCGTGATCTGGAAATATGACCGTGCGCTCTCTCAAAGTACTGATCCTCGAAGACAATCCTTTTCAATTGATGGCTCTGCATCAGATGCTCAATGCCAATCAGGTTTTCGACGTGCTGACCGCCGACAGCGTCGAAGTCGCCAGGCAGTCGTTGCTCAATCGTGGGGGCGTCGATATCGCCATCTGTGACCTGCAGATGGACGGGGCTGATGGCCTGGAGCTGATTCGTCATCTGGCGCAGACGGGCCAGGCCCGGGCGCTGATCGTACTGAGCAAGGCTTCGCAAACGGTGCTCGATGGCGTGGTGCAATTGGCCCGCAGCCAGGGCCTGGAAGTGCTGGGCTACTTGCAGAAACCGGCGTCAGCAGCGCTGCTGTGCGATTTACTTGAGGTCTATGAGCCGATCCCTGAACAGCGTTCGTCGAGCTCTCAGCCTTATCCGGTGTTCTGTGGCGAGCAATTGCTGGTTGTGGCGCCCGGCCAGAATGGTCCTGACCCGCAAGCACTGGCTGAGCAATGGGTCGCCCATTTTCAACCCAAGGTCAGTGTTGATGGCGATGTCCTGGGTGTCGAGGCACTGGTTCGTTGGCAGCATCCCGTGCATGGATTATTGGCCCCCGGCAGCTTCATGAGCGCAATCGAACATGCCGGACTGCTGGTGCCATTGACCTGGCGTGTGCTTGAGCAGGCCCTGCAACTGTCCGCCGATGTCCGCGGCTGGCAGGGCGAAGCCTTGCCGGTGGCGGTGAATATTGCTCCTCAGGTGCTGGAGCAGACAGATTTCGCTTCGCGAATCATGGCGCTGCTAAACCGCTATGAGTTGCCGGCAAGCGTGTTGACACTCGAAATTCTAGAACATGACGCCCGGCAACCCAGGGTCTGGCAGCTGGAAGCGCTATTGCGCCTGCGCATGCAGGGCTGCAAGTTGTCCATCGATGATTTCGGGATGGGCGCCTCGAACATTCAGCGGCTTTTACAGCTGCCGTTCTCTGAGCTGAAGATTCCCACCGAGTTCGTCCGGGGCATGGCGGACGATCCGCGCAAGTCGGCAGTGGTCGCCGGGGCGATGTTCATGGCGCGGCGCCTGTCGATGGACATCGTGGTGGAAGGGGTGGAAAACATCGATGACTTTCACAGCCTGCTGGTCCTGGAGACGCCTGCGATTCAGGGGTATTTCGTCTCGCGGCCGCTGTCTGCGACAGATCTGGCGTGCTGGCTCAGGGAACGTAAAAAGTACAATCCTTACCAGCAAAGAAAGCTCAGGACAGGCCATGCTCCTGCAGGTAAATGAAAAACGCGGCTTCGTTGCCCAGGCCGAGCTTGCGCATGGCACTGACTTTTTGCGCACTGACGGTCTGTTTGCTGCGGTTCAGTTGCGTGGCGATTTCCCCGACGGCATTGCCGGCGGCCAGCAGACGCACCACTTCCAGCTCTCTGGGGCTCAACTGATCGAGTGCTTTGAGCCGGTCGCTCCCATGATCCTCGGCTTCGAGCAGAATCCGCTGCACCGAATCGGCCATGAACACTTTATTGCGACGAATGCTCCGGATCGCCGCCGGCAACTCGCCGGCCACGCTGGCCTTGCTCAGCAGCCCTTGTACATTGAGCGAGAGCATCGCCCGGAACAGCCCGGCATTGCTCAGGGTTGTCACCACGATAACCGGTAGCCTCGGGAAGTGGCGATGAATGCGTTGTAGCAGGCGCAAGCCATCGTTCTGCCGCTCGGCAGGCATCATGAAGTCCGTGACCAGCACATCGCAGTCATGGTTTTGCAGTTCCTGCAACAGTTCGTCCGGGCAGCAGGCCTGGGCGACGACATGCGCGGCATGGTCTTGCTCGATCACCACCCGCAGGCCGATCAGAAAGATCGGATGGTCATCGGCGAGGATGATCCGCAAGGGACGATCAGTGGAAGCGCTCAATGTATTGCTCCATCGAAGGGCAGCTAACGTCATTGCACATGATGTTGCTGTTTGGGGATCGCCTTGAGCTAGAGCGGGTTTGTAGGATTCTGGATGTTTGTACGGGTGAATATTCCTATAGCTGATGAGCTGATCTGATCCGCGGTTTTTTCCTTGTCATATTTGGCAGGCATGCTCGGTCATCTGAGCCGTCCAGTCATCCGTGCAGGCAAAAGAACTTTCCGCGCTTGCCGATGGTCAGTGATAAGCACCTTTGCATTCAAACTGTTGAGTGGTGATCCAGATGGAAAATATCAGCTTACTGTTAAGTGAAGCGCTGGCTCCCTACCAGGCCAGCCTCAGCCCGGAAGGTTCTCGTGGAGAGCGCCTGGTGACGCTGAAAGATGCGGCAGGTGCCATTGTGATCGAGCGCAGTTTCAGTGCCGATCAATTACGCGACAAGCGCCAACTGACCGATGTCGTGGACGGTTTGCGCCGGGATCTGATGGTTGCCGAAGGGCGGATCGAGCCTTGTGTGATTGCTGCAACGCGCCATGCAGCCATGAGTCGTGCGTTCGTTGCCCCGGCGTTTGCCTGAGTCTTGAACGAGTCAGGAACCTTATCCGTCAACCGCGTTCAGATTAATTGTGGCAGGTACGATCATTGTGCTCCGGTGATCGAAAACCTCCCAGGTGTTTGCCCCGGGCAGTCTTCCCCTCTGCCCGGGGTTTCTTTTATCTAATTTGCCTCGAAGAACGCCTTGGCGTCACGGATGTATTGCGGGCGAAATTCCGGCTCCAGCCAGTTTGCGTAGAGATTCAACAAGCTGGTTTCGCGCAGGCTGCGCATTTCCCGGTTGATGATTTCCATGGCTTGCCGGCCTTTGGGGTTATCCGAGCAGCCAATGTGGGTGAACTGGTATTTGGGCGTGTCCTTGACTGGCAGGAACACCAGTTCTTCCGGATTGATTCCCTGATGCATGGCCTGGGCGCGAGCTTCGGGCCAGTAGCTGATCAATGCCTGCAGGCGCCCTAGCCGCTCCATCTGCAGCAGGCTGCCGACCGCATCGTTGCCATAGTGCTCGCTCAACTCCTCCCGCGGCGTGTGGCTGAGAATCTCATCGATCACGATCCCGTAACTGCGCTCGGCCACAACACCCAGCTTGATGGTCTTGCTGTTCATCAGTGCGAGCAGATCGATGTGGTCGTCGGTAATGAACGGCGTGAATAGCTGCATGTCGTTCTTGCGCACCACCAGTCCGTTGCTGAGCACGATGTAGGTCGGAATCGAAAAGACGATGGTCCTGGCCCGTAACGGAGTCCACAACAAGGTGGGGTCGCAGGTGAGTGTAGGGTCGTTGAGCATCTGTGTGCCACGTGCTCGATTGACCCGCATCAGCACATGTTCGTACTCGGGCATCCGGGCGGTCAGGATCGGCATGAATTGATCGATGGCTCCCTGCCCTTGGTAGGGCCCGGAAAATATCGTTGCGGGCGGCATGTCACGCAGGAGCCAGATCAGGGTCTCTTTAGCCTGGCTGATGCAAGGTAACCCGGACAACACCATTGCCAGCAGTAGCCGGGCCAGATGCGATCTTGCAGACTGCGAGGCAAGAGAAGACATTCCCTGGTTTCATCCCCGAAAATTATTGTTCAAGTGAACAGACGGTGATTGGATCGTTGTTGCGCCGCTGGCGTCACAAGTCCTTTGATTCCTGACATCCGAGTCAAGATGATGGCCTTTTCCGCTGCCTTAAGTTGCATCAATGTTCACGATCAGGCCAGTGGATTTTGCAGGCCGCGCGAATGCTCTGGCTGCCGATTGCCTGCCAAGGTCGTTCGCCGGCCCGGTATCGGTTAGACTTGCGCCTTTTCCCCGACTCTAGAAGCCCGTTCATGGCCCAGCCGTCCACGACCTACAAGTTTGAACTGAACCTCACCGATCTTGATCGTGGAGTCTATGAAAGCGTCAAGCAGACCATCGCCCGCCACCCGTCCGAGACGGAAGAGCGCATGACCGTGCGTCTGCTCGCCTATGCCTTCTGGTACAACGAGCAATTATCGTTTGGTCGTGGACTGTCTGAAGTAGACGAACCAGCCCTTTGGGAAAAAAGTCTCGATGACCGTGTCCTGCACTGGATCGAGGTGGGCCAGCCCGACGCCGATCGCCTGACCTGGTGTTCGCGACGTACCGAGCGCACCAGCCTGTTGGCCTACGGCAGTCTGCGGGTCTGGGAAGGCAAGGTGGTTCCGGCGGTCAAGAATCTGAAGAACGTCAACATCGCAGCGGTACCGCAGGACGTTCTGGAAGAGCTGGCCAAGGATATGCCGCGGGTCATCAAATGGGATGTGATGATCAGTGAAGGCACCGTGTTCGTGACCGATGATCGCGGTCAGCACGAAGTGCAGTTGCAATGGTTGGCCGGTGAGCGCGGCTGACCGCCTGGCTCTGACCGACCCGATCCGATTGTTGAAACCATAGAGAATCAGCTGAACCGCATGCGCATCGAACCTCGTCTGTTGCCCGACACCCTGCCTTTTCTGGGCGACCTGCCGCCCTTGCTTACCCGGCTGTACGCTTCAAGAGGGGTGATGTCCGAAGCTGAACTGGACAAGGGCCTGAAGCGACTGATTCCCTGGCAGCAGCTCAAGGGGATCGATGCGGCTGTCGAGTTGTTGGTTGTTGCGCTTGAGCAGCGCCAACGGATCCTGATCGTCGGTGACTTCGATGCCGACGGTGCTACCGCCAGTTCGGTCGGCGTATTGGGGTTGCGCCTGTTTGGCGCGGCACATGTGGATTATCTGGTGCCCAATCGTTTCGAGTACGGTTACGGCCTGACCCCGGAAATCGTCGCTGTGGCCCTGCAGCGTCAGCCGCAATTGCTGGTTACCGTGGATAACGGCATCTCCAGCGTCGAAGGTGTGGCAGCGGCCAAGGCAGCGGGGCTGCAAGTGTTGGTCACTGATCACCACTTGCCCGGTCATGAACTGCCGCTGGCCGATGCCATCGTCAACCCCAACCAGCCCGGTTGCACCTTCCCGAGCAAGTCGCTGGCCGGTGTCGGGGTGATTTTCTACGTATTGATGGCCTTGCGCGTGCGTTTGCGCGAGATCAACTGGTTCGAGAGCAATCAGCGCGCCGAGCCGAACCTGGGTGATCTGCTGGATCTGGTGGCATTGGGCAGCGTTGCCGACGTGGTGCCGCTGGATGCCAACAACCGCATCCTGGTGCATCAGGGCCTGATGCGTATTCGTGCTGGCCGTGCCCGTCCGGGATTGCGGGCGATTCTCGAAGTGGCGCGTCGCGATCCGTCGCGCATCACCTCGACCGACCTGGGGTTCATCCTCGGCCCGCGCCTGAATGCTGCCGGTCGTCTGGATGACATGAGTCTGGGCATCGAATGTCTGCTCTGTGACGATCCGCTCATGGCGCGGGAAATGGCCGTGCAACTGGATGAGCTGAATCAGGACCGCAAGTCCATCGAGCAAGGCATGCAGCGCGAAGCACTGGCCCAGCTCAAGGATCTGCCGGTGGAGTCCATGCCGTTCGGCCTGTGTCTGTTCGAGCCGGACTGGCATCAGGGCGTGATCGGTATTCTCGCTTCGCGCATGAAAGAGCGTTATCACCGTCCGACCATTGCCTTCGCCAGTGCCGGTGAGGGCGTGCTCAAGGGCTCGGCTCGCTCGGTGCCCGGCTTTCACATTCGTGATGCGCTGGACGCAGTTGCCGCCCGTCACCCGCACCTGATCAGCAAGTTCGGCGGGCATGCCATGGCGGCCGGCCTGTCCTTGCCGGAAGAAAACTTTCCAATGTTTGCCGAAGCCTTCGATCTGGAAGTGCGTCGTCAACTCAATGAAGACGACCTCACGGGCCGCTTGCTGTCCGATGGCACTCTGGCGGTCGAAGAGTTTCATCTGGAACTGGCGCGAGCCCTGCGTAACGCCGGTCCATGGGGCCAGCATTTTCCCGAGCCGTTGTTTCATGGCGTCTTTCAGTTGGTCGAGCAGCGTGTGGTCGGCGAGCGTCACCTGAAAATGGTGCTCAAGACCGAATGCGGCAGTGTAAAGCTCGATGGCATTGCCTTCGGCGTTGATCGCGACATCTGGCCCAATCCCAATATTCGCTGGGTAGAGCTGGCCTACAAGCTGGATCTCAACGAGTTTCGCGGCAATGAAACCGTGCAGTTGATGGTGACCCATATCGCGCCCCGCTAGTCAGGCGGAACCCGGCCTCTTTTCATGTTGTCGACTAGGCTCTGTAGACGAAAAAAGTCCAGCGCCTGATTTTCAACTTGAGAGGTCGCCATGAGCCTGCTGCTTGAACCCTATACCCTTCGCCAGCTCAACCTGCCCAACCGTATCGCTGTCTCGCCCATGTGCCAGTATTCTAGTGTCGATGGCCTGGCCAACGACTGGCATCTGGTCCATCTGGGCAGTCGCGCCGTGGGCGGGGCAGGGTTGGTGTTCAGTGAAGCTGTCGCGGTTACCGCAGACGGTCGCATCACGTCCCAGGACCTTGGCCTGTGGAGCGATGAGCAGATCGAGCCGTTGCAGCGCATCACCCGTTTCATCACCGCCCAGGGCTCGGTAGCCGGTATCCAGCTGGCTCATGCCGGTCGCAAGGCCAGCACCTGGCGTCCCTGGCTGGGCAAGCACGGCAGCGTGCCCGAGAGCGAAGGTGGCTGGAAGCCATGGGGACCATCGGCAATTGCTTTCGACCCGCAACATACAGCGCCGGTGCAACTGAGCGAAGCGCAGATCCAGGGCGTGATCCAGGCCTTTGTCGATTCCGCCCGTCGTGCGCTGATCGCCGGATTCAAGGTGGTCGAGGTTCACGCTGCCCATGGCTATCTGCTGCATCAGTTTCTCTCGCCGCTGAGCAATCAACGTACCGACCAGTATGGCGGCTCGTTTGAAAACCGTATCCGCCTGACCCTGGAAGTGACTCAGGCCGTGCGCGATGTCTGGCCGGAAGAATTGCCGCTGTTCGTCCGGGTGTCAGCCACCGACTGGGTGGAAGATGGCTGGAACCCCGACGAGACGGTGGAACTGGCGAGTCGTCTGAAAGCGTTGGGTGTCGACCTGATCGATGTTTCTTCGGGCGGTACTTCGGCCAATGCCGAAATTCCGGTCGGTCCCGGTTACCAGACGCGCTTTGCCGAGCGGGTCCGCAAGGAATCAGGGATTGCCACCGGTACGGTCGGCCTGATTACCGAGCCGGCCCAGGCCGAACATATCCTGCGTACCGGTCAGGCCGACATCATTCTGCTTGCGCGGGAGTTGCTGCGTGACCCGTACTGGCCGCTGCATGCCGATGACGATCTGGGTGGACGCAAGGCGGTCTGGCCCGCGCAGTATCAGCGAGCGACTCATCGTGACCAGCCGATCCATGAGTCTGATCTGCGCGACTGAGCATTGCAGCGCAACGGCTCAGGAAAGCTCCTGAGCCGATCCATCGAGCAGTGCCGTGATGCGGCTGCTCAGGGCGGTGATGGAGAACGGCTTGGTCAGGATATGCATACCCGGCTCCAGGTTATCCTGGTCCAGGGCGGCGTTTTCGGCGTAGCCGGTCACGAACAGCACCTTCAGCTCAGGACGCACCGTTCTGGCCGCATCGGCCACCTGACGCCCGTTCATGCCGCCCGGCAGACCGACATCGGTGATCAGCAAGTCAACCGCCGCTTTCGATTGCAGAATCACCAGGGCTGCGGCTCCCTGCTCGGCCTGCAGCACGGTATAGCCTTGCTCTTCGAGGACTTCGGTCATCAAGGCGCGTACGGCCGGTTCGTCATCCACCACCAGAATGGTTTCGCTGCCAGTGGCCGGCCTGGGCTCGGATCCCAGGCAGATGGCGTATTCGACAGGTTCGCTTTCGCCGACGAACTGCGGCAGGAGGATACAGATCTTCGAGCCCTTGCCGGGCTGCGAGTCAATGCTGACACCGCCGCCGGATTGCCGGGCAAAGCCATAGACCATCGACAGACCGAGGCCCGTGCCCATGCCGATGGGCTTGGTGGTGAAGAACGGATCGAATGCCCGACCCACCACTTCTTCGGACATTCCGGTGCCGGTATCGCTGACGCACAGCGCCACATAATGCCCAGCCTGCATTTCATGTCTGGCCGCTGTCGAGGCATCCAGGTAGCGGTTGCCGGTTTCGATGATTATCGTACCGCCGTCCGGCATGGCATCCCGGGCATTGATACACAGATTGAGCAGCGAGTTTTCCAGTTGATGCGGGTCGACCATCGTTGCCCACAGATCTTCGGTGGGCCTTACCTGCATGTCGATGCCAGGCCCGACGGTGCGGCGGATCAACTCCTCCATGCCGGTGACCAGTTGATCGACATGCGTGGCTTTCGGGGCCAGCGTCTGGCGGCGGGAGAAGGCCAGCAGCCGATGAGTGAGGGCTGCCGCACGCCTGGAGCCTTCCAGGGCCGAGGTGATATAGCGTCCCAAGTCCATGCGGCCCTGGTTCACCCGTGACTGAAGCAGCTCGATATTGCCGGTTATCCCCATCAGCAGATTATTGAAGTCATGTGCCAGGCCACCGGTCAGTTGCCCGACAGCCTCCATTTTCTGCGACTGGCGCAAGGCTTCTTCAGCCACGCGCAAGGCTTCGGAATGCAGCCTTTCCTGAGTGATGTGCTTGCCCAGCGCGAAGATCAGGCTATTGCCCGGCGCAGCGGTCCAGCCAAGCCAGCGATAGCTGCCATCCTTGTGCATATAGCGGTTTTCAAACAGCGGCAGCACTTGGTCAATGGCATGCTGCAGAGCGTCCTGGGTCCTTGATACATCGTCAGGGTGAACCAGATCCAGGATCGATGTTCCGACCAGTTCCTCCGGCTCTCGTCCCAGAATCACGCCCCAGGCCGGGTTGACCCGCAGGAAATAACCGCTGAAGTCGACCATTGCCAGCAGGTCCGGGGAAATCTCCCAGAACGTATTCAATTCGGCAGTGCGCTGTTCCAGCTGGGCGGACTGATGCTTTTCCAGTTCGATCAAGTTGCTGATCAACGCCTGGCGTTTGCGCTCGCTGGACTCCAGCGCCTGCTGATCCAGGACGTGGCGAGTGGTTTCATTGGTGATGCAAAACACGCCGACGGTCACGCCATGCTCATCAATGACCGGGGAAAACGAGAACGACCACCAGGTTTGTTCGGGTTCGCCGTAGCGTGCCATGGTCAGGGGCATGTCCGTGCAATGACAGGATTTTCCGGCAATGGCGTCCTCGACCAGAGGCGAAACCTGATCCCAGACATCGGCCCACAGTTCGGCAATCCGCTCGCCGATGGCCTTGCCTTTGCGCGGTCCGAGAATGGGGGTGTAGGGATCGTTATGGAAGAAGATCAGTTGCGGCCCCCAGAGCAGATACATGGACTCCGGCGAGTTCAGCATCAGGTTCAGGGTGCTTTTCAATGAGGCAGGCCAGTGCTCTATCGGCCCCAGAGGTGTCTGGCTCCAATCCTTGTCCCGGATAATCCGGGCCGCTTCACCTGTGCCAGCAGGAAAACCAGTGCTTGAGGTCACGTCAGGCAGGCTCCGGTACGGCAACGCTGGTGGAATGGGCTGTTCATAGGCTTTCAGGACCGATTATCAATGCGCCGGGCTACGGCGTAAGGTCTTCTTGAGTGAGTTGACCCTTGAAACGGATCAGGGTTGCACCTTCGGCGGGTTTAACTTTTCCTGCTCTTTACGAAGGCCTTGTTGCTCTCGGGGGCAGGCCATCTGCAACATTCAGATGCACACCTGAAATCAACCGTTCGAGACTTCGCTTTAACCTGCTGGTCAATGAATCATCTGACAAGCCTTATGGAGGTTTCTTATGAATACCCGTGGTTTACTCGATCAGTTGCTCAAGTCTGGTCAAAGCATGTTGCAAGACAAGGTCAGCGGCAAGTCCGGCAAGCGTTCTTCGGGCAGCGATGCACTGGTCAAAGGCCTCGGCAGTCTGATTTCCGGTTCCAAATCCGGTAGCAGCAGCGGCGGATTGGGCAGCCTGTTGTCCGGAGCCGGCGGTGGCGCATTGGCGGCCGGGGCGATGAGTCTGCTCAAGGGCAAGCGTTCGTCCGGGATGGGTGGCAAGGTCTTGACCTATGGCGGGCTGGCAGCACTCGGTGTGCTGGCCTACAAGGCCTATAACAACTGGCAGGCCAGCCAGGGCGTCAGCGCGCAGCGCGAGCCACAGACCATCGACCGCTTGCCCGAGTCTCAGGCCGAGGAACACAGCCAGGCGATCCTGCGGGCTCTGGTGGCGGCCGCCAAGGCGGACGGGCATGTCGACGAGCGTGAACGTGAATTGATCGAGGGCGAGTTCAGCAAGCTGAGCAACGATAATGAGCTGCAACACTGGCTGCATGCCGAGTTGAACAAGCCTCTGGACCCTTGCGAAGTGGCGCGGGCGGCAAAAACGCCGGAAATGGCAGCCGAAATGTACATCGCCAGCGTGATTCTGGTGGATCAGGAACACTTCATGGAAAGGGCGTATCTGGACGAGCTGGCGCGCCAGTTGAAGCTGGCTCCGGGGCTTCGGGCCGAGCTGGAAGAGCAGGTGCGTCAAGCGCAGTAAACGGCTTTTTGCCGTTGACAGGCAGTCGCTATCCAGCCCCCGTGGCAAGCCTGAATGAAGCCTTGTACAAGGACGCACTCGGGCTTGCGGACCCTCAGGGTTTCCCGCTTACAACTCCCCCGTCGCAGGCCGTTTTTTCGGGCAACGATTGCAGGCCTCCCTGCCTTGCCAGCCCGCCAATAACGGCACTTTCAATTTCCTTTGGTGGCAACACGCTAATACCCAAAAGGCTGGGCTATACTCAGGCCGCTTGGACCGTCTGTCGGTCCGCTTCTTGAACACGGCCAGAAGCCGTTGTTGAACTCTTGAGGGCTGACTGTGAAGAACTGGACCCTGCGCCAAAGGATTTTGGCGAGTTTTGCCGTCATCATCGCGATCATGTTGTTGATGGTGGTGGTGTCTTATTCGCGCTTGTTGTCGATCGAGTCGAGTGAGGAACAGGTCCGTCTGGATGCACTTCCAGGTGTCTATTACAGCACTCTGGTCCGCAGTTCATGGGGCGAGAGCTATATTCGCACCCTGGAGCTGATCGGCGAAGGCCGCGCCCGCCCGCTGACCAAGCAGGAGCAGGACCAGTTCGAAGCTTTCGACGATAACCTTCAGAACCAGATCGACGGTTACAAGAAGTCCATTTTCGATGACGCCGAAAGGGCCAACTTCGCCCTGTTCGAGAAGCGCCGTGAAATCTACAGCCGCCTGCTCAAGGAAGTTCATACCGCTTACGGGGCGGGCGATTATCCCCGTGCTCGTTCGGAATTCTATGAGCAGGTGAACCCGGTCTGGAGTGACGGGCGCAAACAGCTCAACGACATCATCGTCGCCAACAAGCTCCTGGCGGACAAGGCCACCGAGAACATCGTTTCCGCGGTATTGGGCGCCAAGATCAGCATGGTCTTTTCCCTGTTGATCGCGATCATCGCGGCCGGTGCCTGTGGCTTGCTGCTGATGCGCTCGATCACCTCGCCGATGCAGCTCATCGTGAAAATCCTCGACACCATGCGCACCGGCGACCTGAGTTCGCGCCTGAATCTGGCTCGCAAGGATGAGTTCAATACGGTGGAAACCGGTTTCAACGACATGATGACCGAGCTGACGGCCCTGGTAGCCCAGGCCCAGCGCTCTTCGGTGCAGGTGACCACCTCGGTGACCGAAATCGCCGCCACCTCCCGCCAGCAACAGGCCACAGCCACTGAAACTGCGGCCACTACCACTGAAATCGGTGCTACTTCGCGGGAAATCGCTGCCACTTCCCGGGATCTGGTGCGCACCATGAGCGAAGTCACCTCGGCCGCCGATCAGGCTTCGGTCCTCGCCGGTTCCGGTCAGCAAGGTCTGGCGCGGATGGAAGACACCATGCATCAGGTGATGGGGGCAGCCAGTCTGGTCAATTCCAAGCTGGCGATCCTCAACGAGAAGGCCGGCAACATCAATCAGGTGGTGGTGACCATCGTCAAGGTCGCGGACCAGACCAACCTGCTGTCGCTCAATGCTGCCATCGAGGCCGAAAAGGCCGGTGAATACGGTCGCGGTTTCGCGGTAGTTGCTACTGAAGTGCGGCGTCTGGCCGACCAGACTGCCGTCGCTACCTATGACATCGAACAGATGGTGCGCGAGATCCAGTCGGCGGTATCGGCTGGCGTGATGGGCATGGACAAGTTCTCCGAAGAAGTGCGTCGCGGCATGTTCGAGGTTACCCAGGTGGGCGAGCAGCTTTCGCAGATCATTCATCAGGTGCAGGCCCTGGCGCCACGGGTGCTGATGGTCAACGAGGGCATGCAGGCCCAGGCTACGGGCGCCGAGCAGATCAATCAGGCATTGGTGCAGTTGGCCGATGCCAGCAGTCAGACTGTCGAGTCATTGCGTCAAGCCAGTTTCGCCATCGACGAGTTGAGTCAGGTAGCGGTAGGGCTGCGCAGTGGCGTTTCGCGTTTCAAAGTGTGAATCCGGCCATGATGGATCACTCGTCCAAACGCCAGGGTCCTGCGCCGGTCGTGAACAAGCTGTTTCTGTTGTTCCGTATTGGCGAGGAACGTTACGCGCTGGAGGCGATTGAAATTGCCGAAATCCTGCCGCGTGTGAAACTCAAGGCCATCGCTCACGTGCCGCATTGGGTGGCGGGGATCTTTGCCCATCGTGGTGAAATCGTGCCGGTCATCGATATCAGTGCGCTGAGTTCGGGGCAGGCGGCACCGGCCCGTACCAGCACCCGCATGGTGCTGGTGCATTATCGACATGACGCGGCGCATCCTGCGCAGTTGCTCGGTCTGATCCTGGAGCAGGCGACCGAAACCCTGCGCTGCCCGGCTTCGCAGTTCAAGGAGTATGGCCTGGAGAATCGCCTGGCACCCTATCTGGGGCCGGTGCGCGAAGACGAGCTGGGACTGCTGCAATGGATTCACGTCCAGGAATTGCTGACCGAGCCGGTGCGCGAGCTGCTGTATCCCATTGCGCCGCTCGACCTGGAGCTTCTTGAGGATGCGCCATGAGCGATGACTCGCGCTTTTTCGCTTTCCTCAAGGATCGCATCGGCCTGGACGTCACTTCCGTGGGGGAGGCGATCATTGTTCGGGCGTTGCGTCAGCGCTTTCAAACTACCCATTCGCTGGACGACGAAGCCTATTGGCAGTTGCTGCTGAGCTCGGCCGAGGAACAGCAGGCCCTGATCGAGGCAGTGATCGTTCCCGAAACCTGGTTCTTCCGTTATCCCGAGTCCTTCCTGACCCTGGCCAGGCTGGTTGCGGAGCGTCTGCTGCCGCTTGGCGATGCAAGGCCGTTGCGGATTCTCAGCCTGCCATGCTCGACAGGCGAAGAGCCGTATTCGATTGCCATGGCACTGCTGGATGCCAATATCGGCATCCAGCATTTCAGGATCGATGCCATCGACATCAGTCCCTTGTCGATTCAGAAGGCCTGTCGCGGCATCTATGGCAAGAACTCGTTCCGGGGCAGCGATCTTGGCTACCGCGAGCGTTTTTTCAAGCCGGTGGAAGATGGCTACCAGATCGAGGAACGGGTACGGGCGCGGGTCAACTTTCAGTCCGGCAATCTGCTTGACCCGAATCTGGCGACTCAGGAGCCTTACGACTTCGTGTTCTGCCGCAATCTGGTGATCTATTTCGACCAGCCGACGCAACGGCATGTCTTCAAGGTGCTCAAGCGTCTGACCCGGGAGGATGGCGTGCTGTTCATCGGTCCGGCCGAAGGTAATCTGCTGGCACGTGTCGGCATGCGTTCTACCGGGATCGCCCAATCTTTCGCGTTCCGTCACGCACCTGTGCAGAGTGAGTCTGTGCTGGCCGAACCGGTACCGATTGCCCGCACCGTGGCTCCGCCGCCAGCTCGCGAACCTTCGCCGCGGCCTTATGCGCCCGCCAATCCTCCAGTGGCTTCCAGGCCGGCGCCCATCACCAGCGGCAAGGACGAGACAGCTGCCCAGTTAGCGAGCATCGCCAGCCTGGCCAACGAGGGCAAAAGCGCCGAGGCGCGGATTGCCTGCGAGCGTTACCTGCAACAGCACGAGCCGGTGGCGCAAGTGTTCTACTGGCTGGGGCTGCTCAGCGAAGTGGAGGGCAATGCGGCGCAGGCTCAAGGCTTCTATCGCAAGGCGCTGTACTTGCAGCCGCAGCACGCCGAATCCCTGGCGCAACTGGCTGCGCTCCTGGCTGCCCAGGGCGACAGCGCCGGTGCGCGTCGCCTGCAGGACCGCGCGGCGCGTGGTGCCAATAAACAAGGAAGCAACCGATGACGGGGCTGTCCAATCTTTTGAGTCTGACTCACGACGACGCCCAGGCCATCGATGATTGCTGGAACCGTATCGGTATTCACGGTGACCGTTCCTGCCCGGTGCTGCCGGAGCATATTCATTGCCGCAACTGTGCGGTGTACTCCGCTGCGGCTACCCGGCTGCTCGATCGTTACTCTCTGCAGCAGGAGCACCGTGACCAGTTCCAGGGCAGCCAGTTGCTGCGTGATGTCCAGACCCGCTCGATTCTGGTTTTCCGTCTGGGTGACGAGTGGCTGGGGCTGGCGACCCGCAGTCTGGCGGAAGTCGCGCCTGACCAGCCGATCCACTCGCTGCCGCATCAACGCTCCCGTGCCCTGCTCGGGGTCGCCAATGTGCGCGGTGCGCTGGTGGCCTGCATATCCCTGGTCGAGCTGCTGGGGCTTGATAGCAACACGGTCATTGCAACATCCGGACGAATCGTCCCGCGCATGCTGATCATCGCCGCAGAAGGCGGGCCGGTGGTGGTGCCGGTGGATGAGGTCGATGGCATTCATGCCATGGAAGAACGGGATCTGAATGCGGCGTCGGCTTCCGGTACGCACGCCAATGCACGATTTACCCGCGGCGTCCTGCAATGGAAGGGCCGCAGTCTGCGTTTGCTCGATGAAGAAGAGTTGTTGGCGGCGATCAACCGGAGCCTTACATGACCCCAGATGAAATGCGCGATGCCTCACTGTTCGAGCTGTTTACTCTGGAGGCCGAAGCGCAGACCCAGGTGTTGAGCGCCGGCCTGCTGGAACTGGAACGCAACCCGACCCTCGCCGATCAGCTTGAAGCCTGTATGCGCGCAGCTCACTCGCTCAAGGGCGCGGCACGGATCGTCGGGGTCAATTACGGGGTCAGCGTGGCGCATGTCATGGAGGACTGCCTGGTCAGCGCCCAGGAAGGACGACTGCTGTTGCAGCCCGAGCATATCGATGCCTTGCTGTCGGGCACCGACTTGCTGATGCGCATTGCCACCCCGACCGACAGCAGCGTCGGGCAGGGCGATATCGACAGTTATGTCGAGCGGGTTAATG
Organism: Pseudomonas cichorii; assembly: GCF_003700275.1. Lineage (GTDB taxonomy): Bacteria > Pseudomonadota > Gammaproteobacteria > Pseudomonadales > Pseudomonadaceae > Aquipseudomonas > Aquipseudomonas cichorii_B. The sequence goes on from NZ_RBRE01000103.1 coordinate 30,723, forward strand.
CGTTATTGGCTTCCGGCGTCGGAGCGGGGCGTTCGGTCAGTGTGCCGCTGGCGGATCCGTTACTGGACCCGTTGACGGCCAGCGAGATGCCGCTGATCGAGCCATTGCTGGTGCCTGTGCCGGGTAGCAATGGTTCGAGCCTCGATGCCCTGGCGGCCGGTTTGCGCCTTGATCCGCCTGCCGAACCTGCTCCGCTCGAACCGTTGCCGGCCGAGCCTGTTGCTGCCGAGCCAGAACCGACAACGCCTGCAACGCGCGAGCGGCGTGTGTCCGATGGTGGCGAGCGGGTCTTGCGGGTGACCGCCGAACGACTCAACGGGCTGCTCGATCTGTCGAGCAAGGCCCTGGTCGAAACCCAGCGCATGAAGCCCTTGCAGGCTGGCATGCAGCGTCTCAAGCGCCTGCAGGCTGGCAGTGACAGGGCGCTGGAGGCGCTGAGCGCCTGTTTCAGCGAAGCCGGGCTGGAGCCTGATGCGCAGAAGGCTCTGGACGATGCCCGCGATTTCCTGTCCCAGGCGCAGCAGATGCTGATGCAGCAGTCTGCCGAGCTGGATGAGTTCGGCTGGCAGTCGGGGCAGCGCGCTCAGTTGCTGTACGACACTGCACTGGCCTGTCGCATGCGCCCGTTCGCCGATGTGCTCAACGGTCAGGCGCGCATGGTGCGTGATCTGGGGCGTGAGCTGGGCAAGCAGATACGATTGAAAATCGAGGGTGAAAAGACTCAGGTCGACCGCGATGTCCTGGAAAAACTCGAAGCGCCGCTGACACACCTGCTGCGCAATGCCGTGGACCATGGCATCGAATCTCCCGAACGCCGCCGCGAACTGGGCAAGGACCCTGAAGGACTGATTCACCTGCGCGCCTCCCATGAAGCCGGCCTGCTGGTGGTGCAACTCAGCGACGATGGCAACGGTGTCGATCTTGAGCGTCTGCGGCGCAATATCATCGAGCGCAAACTGTCGCCTGCGGAAACCGCCGCGCAGTTGAGCGAAGAAGAACTGTTGAGCTTTCTGTTCCTGCCCGGTTTCAGCATGCGCGACAAGGTCACCCAGATCTCCGGCCGCGGCGTCGGCCTGGATGCCGTACAGCATATGGTTCGCCAGATGCACGGCAGTGTCGAGCTGCAGCAATGGTCGGGTGAGGGCAGCCGCTTCCGCATCGAGATGCCCCTGACGCTTTCGGTGGTGCGCAGTCTGGTGGTGGATGTCGGCGGTGAGGCGTACGCCTTCCCGCTGGCGCATATCGAGCGCATGCGGGATCTGCAACCCGAGGACATCGTGCAACTGGAAGGGCGCCAGCATTTCTGGCATGAAGACCGACACGTCGGGCTGGTTTCTGCCAGCCAGTTGTTGCATCGTCCGCAAACCCCGAGAAGCGAAGAAGCGCTCAAGGTCGTGGTGATTCGCGAGCGTGACGCGGTTTATGGCGTGGCGGTCGAGCGCTTCATCGGCGAGCGCACGCTGGTGGTCATGCCGCTGGATGCGCGACTGGGCAAGGTTCAGGATGTGTCCGCAGGTGCTCTGCTCGACGACGGTTCGGTGGTGTTGATCGTCGATGTCGAAGACTTGTTGCGGTCGGTGGAGAAACTTCTCAATACCGGACGCCTCGAACGTATCGACCGGCGCAATCGTCAGGTCGACCATGTGGTGCGCAAACGGGTCCTGGTAGTTGATGACTCGTTGACGGTTCGTGAACTGGAGCGCAAATTGCTGGTTGGCCGCGGTTATGAGGTGGCTGTTGCCGTTGATGGCATGGATGGCTGGAATGCCTTGCGTGCCGAGGACTTTGATCTGCTGATTACCGATATCGATATGCCACGCATGGACGGTATCGAGTTGGTGACCCTGGTTCGTCGTGATACTCGTTTGCAATCTTTGCCAGTGATGGTGGTTTCCTACAAGGATCGTGAAGAAGACCGGCGCCGTGGCCTGGATGCGGGCGCTGACTATTATCTGGCCAAGGCCAGCTTCCACGACGATGCCTTGCTCGATGCCGTCGCGGAATTGATAGGGGGCGCACAAGAATGAAAATAGCCATCGTCAATGACATGCCCATGGCCGTGGAGGCCTTGCGTCGTGCATTGGCGTTCGAGCCCGAGCATCAGATCGTATGGGTCGCCGCCAATGGCGCCGAAGCGGTCCAGCGCTGTGCCGAACTCACGCCTGACCTGATTCTCATGGACCTGATCATGCCGGTCATGGACGGCGTCGAGGCTACGCGCCAGATCATGGCGGAGACTCCCTGCGCTATCGTTATTGTGACTGTTGACCGTGAACAGAACGTCCATCGTGTGTTCGAGGCAATGGGCCATGGTGCGCTGGATGTGGTGGATACACCGGCAATCGGTGCCGGCAATCCACGCGAGGCCGCAGCGCCATTGTTGCGCAAGATATTGAATATCGGCTGGCTGATCGGCCAGCGCACCAGCCGTGAGCGCGTTGCGATGCCATCGCTGCGCAAGGTTGCCATGCGTGAAGGGCTGGTTGCCATCGGCTCGTCTGCCGGAGGCCCGGCGGCCCTGGAAGTGTTATTGAAAGGGCTGCCGGCGAACTTTCCGGCGGCTGTCGTGCTGGTGCAGCATGTGGATCAGGTATTTGCTGCGGGTATGGCAGACTGGTTGTGTACGGCTTCGGGATTGCCGGTGCGCCTGGCCTGTGAAGGCGAGCCGCCGCAACGCGGCCAGGTGCTGCTGGCCGGGACCAACCACCATATCCGCTTGTTGAAGGACGGGACGCTGGCTTATACAGCCGAACCTGTAAACGAAATCTACAGGCCTTCGATCGATGTTTTCTTCGAGAGTGTGGCCCGCTATTGGAATGGTGATGCTGTGGGTGTTTTATTGACCGGCATGGGGCGAGATGGAGCTCAGGGTCTGAAAATGATGCGTGAACAGGGCTATCTGACGATTGCCCAGGATCAGGCCAGTTCCGCGGTTTACGGCATGCCCAAGGCTGCCGCTGCAATTGATGCCGCTGTCGAGATTCTGCCGTTGCAGACTATCGCGCCTCGTCTGAGCGAGGTCTTCGCCCAATGATTGTTCAGGTGAGTTCAGCCGCCGCAGGTGACCAGGAGACACATCATGCATGACGTGCAGCCCGAAGAATTGAAGGCGCCTGATGAAAACTCGGCGATGGTACTGCTGGTAGACGATCAGGCGATGATCGGTGAAGCGGTACGTCGCGGCCTGGCCAATGAAGAGTCCATCGACTTTCACTTCTGTGCCGACCCGCATCAGGCCATTGCCCAGGCAGTGCAGATCAAGCCGACGGTGATCCTGCAGGATCTGGTCATGCCCGGTCTGGACGGTCTGACACTGGTGCGCGAATACCGCAACAACCCCATGACCCGGGATATTCCGATCATCGTGCTTTCCACCAAGGAAGACCCTATGATCAAGAGCGCGGCGTTCGCGGCAGGGGCCAACGACTATCTGGTCAAGCTGCCGGACACCATCGAGCTGGTGGCGCGCATCCGCTACCACTCGCGTTCCTACATGACCCTGCTGCAACGCGATGAGGCCTACCGTGCCCTGCGCGTCAGCCAGCAACAGTTGCTCGACACCAATCTGGTGCTGCAACGCCTGATGAACTCCGATGGCCTGACCGGCCTGTCGAACCGTCGGCATTTCGATGAATACCTGGAGCTGGAATGGCGCCGGGCGACTCGTGAGCAGAGCCAGTTGTCGTTGATGATGATCGACGTCGACTACTTCAAGGCCTACAACGACAACTTCGGTCACCTCGAAGGCGACGAAGCCTTGCGTCAGGTCGCCAAGGCGATTCGTGCCAACTGCAGCCGTCCGTCCGATTTGCCGGCCCGTTATGGCGGCGAAGAGTTCGCAATGGTCCTGCCCAACACCTCGCCCGGCGGTGTGCGGTTGCTGGCCGAGAAACTGCGGCAGAGCGTGGCGGGCATGAATATCCCGCACGTCGCCCCGGCGCCGGGTTCGACGCTGACGGTCAGCATCGGCGTGGCAACCGTGACGCCGCAGAACGGCCTCAACAGCCGCCAGCTGATTCTCGATGCCGACAAGGGCCTGTATCTGGCCAAGAACAGTGGCCGTAATCAGGTCGCGGTGGGGGGCTGAACTTCCTGCATGCAGTCCGATGCCATAAGGCATGCTCAACGGGCTGCTTTCAGGGGGCAGGCTGAGGTATACTCGTCGGCTTTGAAAATTTCGCCTGCGAGTGCTGCCCACCATGGAAATCAACCCGATCCTAAACAGCATCAAGGACCTGTCCGAGCGCTCCGAAACCATTCGGGGGTATCTTTGACTACGATCACAAACATGATCGTCTGACCGAAGTAAACCGCGAGCTCGAAGATCCGAACGTCTGGAACAATCCCGAATACGCACAGAATCTGGGTCGCGAGCGTGCCTTGCTGGCGCAGATCGTCGAAACCCTGGATGACATGACCTCGGGTCTGGCCGACGCCAGGGACCTGCTGCTGATGTCCGCCGAGGAAGAAGACCAGGCCGCCGTCGACGATGTGGCTGCTGAAGTCGAGCGCCTGCGCGAACTGCTGGAAAAGCTGGAATTCCGTCGCATGTTCAGTGGCGACATGGACCCCAACAACGCTTACCTGGATATCCAGGCCGGTTCCGGTGGCACCGAAGCCCAGGACTGGGCCAACATCCTGCTGCGCATGTACCTGCGCTGGGCCGACAAGCGCGGTTTCGATGCAACCATCATGGAGCTGTCCGCCGGTGAAGTCGCCGGTATCAAGGGCGCGACCGTGCACATCAAGGGCGAGTACGCCTTTGGCTGGCTGCGTACCGAAATCGGCGTGCATCGTCTGGTCCGCAAGAGCCCGTTCGACTCCGGCAACCGTCGCCATACCTCGTTCTCGGCGGTCTTCGTTTCTCCGGAAATCGACGACAACATCGAAATCGACATCAACCCGGCAGACCTGCGGATCGACACGTATCGCTCCTCCGGTGCCGGTGGTCAGCACGTAAACACCACCGACTCGGCGGTACGTATCACCCACGTTCCGACCAACACCGTGGTCAGTTGCCAGAACGAACGTTCCCAGCATGCGAACAAGGACACCGCGATGAAGATGCTGCGGGCCCGTTTGTACGAGCAGGAAGTGCAGAAGCGCAACGCGGCGTCCCAGGCCCTGGAAGACACCAAGTCCGACATCGGCTGGGGTCATCAGATTCGCTCCTACGTTCTGGATGCCTCGCGCATCAAGGACCTGCGCACCAACATCGAGCGCAGCGACTGCGACAAGGTGCTCGACGGCGACCTGGACGAATACCTGATCGCAAGCCTCAAGCAAGGCCTGTAAGAACGCGCAGCCACCTCTGTTCTCCAGAGCGTGGCTTGCCCGCGATCCCCTGCCGATGGCGGGGGACAACGAACCTGTGATGGAAAATCTAAAGACATGAGCGACCAACAACTCGACCCGCAAGCCCTGCAACAGGAAGAAAACACCCTGATCGCCCTGCGCAAGGAAAAGCTTGCTGCCGAGCGCGCCAAGGGTCAGGCCTTCCCCAACGACTTCCGTCGCGACAGCTACTGCAACGATCTGCAGAAACAGTATGTCGACAAGACCAAGGAAGAGCTGGCCGAAGCAGCGATTCCAGTCAAGGTTGCCGGTCGCATCATGCTTAACCGTGGCTCGTTCATGGTGATCCAGGACATGACCGGTCGCATTCAGGTCTATGTCAACCGCAAGACCCTTGACGAAGAAACCCTGGCGGCGGTCAAGACCTGGGACCTGGGCGATATCATCGCGGCAGAAGGCACCCTGGCCCGTTCCGGCAAGGGCGACCTGTACGTCGAAATGACCAGCGTGCGCCTGCTGACCAAGTCGCTGCGCCCACTGCCGGACAAGCACCACGGCCTGACCGATACCGAACAGCGCTACCGTCAGCGTTATGTCGACCTGATCGTCAACGAAGACGTGCGCGAGACGTTCCGCGTTCGCTCGCAGGTCATTGCGCATATCCGCAGCTTCCTGATGAAGCGTGACTTCCTGGAAGTCGAAACGCCGATGCTGCAGACCATTCCTGGCGGCGCGGCAGCCAAGCCGTTCGAGACGCACCACAATGCCCTCGACATGGAAATGTTCCTGCGGATCGCGCCGGAGCTGTACCTCAAGCGCCTGGTCGTCGGCGGCTTCGAGAAAGTGTTCGAGATCAACCGCAACTTCCGTAACGAAGGCGTTTCGACTCGTCACAACCCTGAATTCACCATGTTGGAGTTCTACCAGGCTTACGCCGACTACGAAGACAACATGGACCTGACCGAAGAGCTGTTCCGCGAACTGGCGCAACTGGTTCTGGGCACTACCGACGTGCCGTATGGCGACAAGGTGTTCCACTTCGGCGAGCCGTTCGTGCGTCTCTCGGTGTTCGACTCGATCCTCAAGTACAACCCCGAGCTGACCGCGGCCGACCTGAATGACATCGACAAGGCACGTGCAATCGCCAAGAAGGCCGGTGCCAAGGTGCTGGGCTTTGAAGGCCTGGGCAAGCTGCAGGTGATGATTTTCGAGGAACTGGTCGAGCACAAGCTGGAGCAACCGCACTTCATCACTCAGTACCCGTTCGAGGTTTCGCCGCTGGCGCGCCGCAACGACGACAACCCGAACGTCACTGACCGTTTCGAGCTGTTCATCGGTGGCCGTGAAATCGCCAACGCCTACTCCGAGTTGAACGACGCGGAAGACCAGGCCGAGCGTTTCCAGGCCCAGGTGGCCGACAAGGATGCCGGTGACGACGAAGCCATGCATTACGACGCCGATTTCGTACGCGCCCTGGAGTACGGCATGCCGCCGACTGCCGGTGAAGGGATCGGTATCGACCGTCTGGTGATGTTGCTCACCAACTCACCGTCGATTCGCGACGTGATCCTGTTCCCGCACATGCGACCGCAAGCGTAATCAGTTGCACAACAAGCCGCCCGAACAGGGCGGCTTTTTTATAACGCCCGGTTTTTCGCGAATGAATTTGCTCCCGCCTGCAGGGGCGAATTCATTCGCGAAAAACCCTGTCAGACCAGAAAGGAAACCCGTCGTGACAATCGCTCAAGAAGGTGCCGCCGGCGTTGCCAGCGCCGTGGCCAGGAGTGTCAGGTATCAGGGCCGCAAGGCCAGTCGGGAAGGGAGCGAGCAGCGTCGGCAGAAGATTCTCGATGCGACCATGCGCATTGTGATTCGCGATGGCGTCCGCGCAGTACGGCACCGGGCTGTGGCGACCGAAGCTGGCGTACCGCTATCGGCTACCACCTATTACTTCAAGGACATCGACGATCTGCTGACCGATGCCTTCGCCCAATATGTCGAGCGCAGCGCTGCCTATCAGGCGCGGCTCTGGCACAACACCGAAGCCGTCCTGCGCGAAATGATGACCCGCGGCACCGCCAACCCGGCTGACCGCGTGCGTCTGGCCGATGATATTGCGCGGATGACCATGGAATACATCCGCCATCAGTTGCTGACCCGCCGTGACTACCTGATCGCCGAGCATGCCTTTCATCATGAAGCCCTGATCAACCCGCGGTTGGCTATTCTGGTCGTTGCCCATCAGCGAATCCTGCTGCAGGGTGCCTGTCAGTTTCTGCAGGTCATCGGCTCGTCGCAGCCCGATCAGGATGCTCAAGTGTTGACGGGGATTATCCGCCGGATGGAATATCAGGGTCTGCTTCATGGTCCGCACTACCATGCGGACGAAGAAATACTCGCTATTCTCACTCGCCAGATGCGTCTGGTGCTGGGGATCGATGCCTCGGTTCTCACCTGAGAGGCCCCTTTTTCTGGAGAGCTTCATGAAAGCCTGGCGTGTATTGATTGCGCTTTCGTTCCTGCTCTTGAGCGGTTGCCTGGTGACCTTCCAGGACAGCATTCCTGTCGCAGACGCGGCTCCCGCCGGTTTACTGGGCGCCTGGAGCAGCAAGAATGCCTGGGGCGAGCCGCTGGAGCTCGAGGTTTCCCGAGTGACCGGCAACCTCTACAAGGCTGTCAGCTATCGTAAAGGTGATCGCAAGCATCGCGATGAGTACCGTTTTACGGTGACCGAGCATGGCAGCCGCTGGTATCTGTCGGCGCAACTGCCGGAGAAATATGGCGCTCACCACGTAATGGCTGGCTTTGAGGTGACTGATGGCCATGAATTGGTTGTCTATAACCTGGACCTGGATCGATTCAGGCAATGGGTAGAGCAGAAAAACCTCAACGGTCAGTCAGTGGAAAGCGGGATAGGACAGGGCCTGCTGATCACCAGTCCTCTGGATCAGGTGTTCGGCTATCTCGACGATCCGGCCAATTCCGATGTTTTCCTGGAGGTCGCACGCTATCAGCGTGTACCCAAGTAGTAGGGCAATAGCCCGCCAGCCAAGGAGTACCGGGTGGACGAGTACCAGCAAACCATTCGTGGGTTATCGGATCGAATCGTCGTTGCCCAGACGCCGATTCGTGTACTGGATGCGGTGAAGTGGGACGAAAAAGTACGCAAGGATTTTCTGGCCGCCAAAGGCAAGGCACTCCCCGCCGTTGATCGTGCCTACTACGAGAATCGCCCGTTGGGCTTCGATTCCGGGGCATTGAAGCTGGAATTCCAGAACATCGAGCGCGATATCACCCGCCAGTTGGGGCAATTCAACCCGGTCGGGCAGATCATGCGCCGCATGTGCAAGGAATACCGCATGGTAATCCGCATGCTCGAAGCGCGCGGCACGCCGGATTTCGGACTGATCTCCCAGGAACTGTATGGCGCCGCGTCGGATGCCTTCCATGCCGGCGATCCGACCCTGGCCGACCTGGGTTTGATGCTGTCCGATTACCTGAACAACATTGCCGGGCGTGGCGACCTGAAGGACGAGCCGAAGATCCTGACCGCCAAGGATGCCGTGGCCTTGCTGCAAACCCGCTTGAACCGAGTGTTTGGCGAGGCCGAGGAAACCATTCGGGTGTTCGAGTCCGACGGTATCGTCGCCGATGCCGCAGCCGGTGCGGATTACATCAAGATCCGCACCGACGCGATGTTCAACGAGCGCGATGTCCGGGCGCTTGAGGTCCATGAAGGGCTGGTGCATGTCGGTACCACGCTCAACGGCCAGAACCAGCCGATCTGCACCTTCCTCTCCAAGGGGCCGCCCTCGTCGACGGTGACCCAGGAAGGCCTGGCGATCCTCATGGAAGTCATCGCGTTTGCGTCCTACCCCAGCCGCCTGCGCAAGCTGACCAACCGCACCCGCGCCATTCACATGGCCGAGGAGGGCGCCGATTTCCTGCAGGTCTTCGAGTTCTATCGCGAGCAGGGCTTCGGCATGCCGGAAAGCTACGGCAATGCCAGCCGGGTTTTCCGCGGCTCGACGCCCAACGGGCTGCCATTCACCAAAGACTTGTCCTACCTCAAGGGTTTCATCATGGTTTACAACTATATTCAGTTGGCCGTGCGCAAGGGCAAGCTCGAACAGGTCCCGTTGTTGTTCTGTGGCAAGACCACCCTCGAAGATATGCGTACCCTGCGCCAACTGGTGGATGAAGGGCTGGTGGTGGCGCCCAAATACCTGCCTGACCAGTTCCGTGACATGAACGCGCTGTCGGCCTGGATGTGCTTCTCCAACTTCCTCAATCACTTGAGCCTGGATCGCATCGAAGCTGATTATTCGAATATTTTGTAGCGCCTTGTTCGCGAATGAACTGGCTCCCGCAGCCTGCGGAAGTGAGTTCATTCGTGAACACTTCCCTGAAGGAATCCCACTTGAAGCTGATCAGCATCCTTGTGTTGATCTTCAGCCTCACCGGCTGCAGTTCGATGCTGTTCTACCCGGAACCCGGTTTGCCGCTCACGCCTGACAAGGCTGGTCTTCAATACCGCGACGTAACCCTGACCGCCGCCGACGGCACGCGCCTGCATGCCTGGTGGCTTCCGGCCAGGGAGGGTGTGCCGGTAAAGGGCACGGTGCTGCACCTGCATGGCAATGGCGGCAATCTGGCCTGGCACCTGGGCGGCAGCGGATGGCTGCCGGAGCAGGGTTATCAGGTCCTGATGCTGGACTACCGCGGTTACGGGCTGTCGCAGGGCGAACCGAGCCTGCCCGCCATCTATCAGGACCTGCAGACCGCATTCGACTGGCTGGATGCCGAGCCGCAGGTGCAAGGCAAGCCGCGGGTGGTATTGGGGCAGAGTATTGGCGGCGCGCTGGGTGTGCACTATCTGGCGCAACACCCTGAACAGCGCAGCAAGCTGAAGGCGCTGATCCTGGATGGTGCTCCAGCCAGCTATCGCGATGTCGCTCGCTACACGCTCGGCACTTCCTGGCTGACCTGGCCTCTGAAAACGCCTTTGTCATGGCTGATCCCCGATGCCGACAGCGCCATCAATGGCCTGCCGCAACTCAAGGGCACGCCGATGCTGATTTTCCAGAGCATGGACGACACCCTGGTGCCGCTGTCCAACGGTATCAGCCTGTATCAGGCCGCGCCGCTGCCGCGGGTGCTGCAACTGACCCGTGGCGGACACGTGCAGACCTTTGCCGATCCGCTCTGGCGTCAGGTGATGCTGCGCTATCTGGATGATCCGCAGCATTTCAACGGGCTGCGGCGCCTGGCCGAAGTCCCCAATTATCCGCAACCGAATGTGCAGAGCGAACCGGCAGAGAAGAGTCCTCAATGAGCGAAGAGCGTAACCTTATTCCACTGATCCTCACCGGCGTCGGCACCATCATCGGTACGGTCGGTTGCCTGTGGTTCTATGGCTATCTGCATTTCGCCAAACCCGAAGACGCCTTGCTGCTCAGTGATTTCACCATGCTCAAGACCGTACCCGGCGAAGACTACAAGATCGCCGTGGCGCCGGCCGCAGAAGTGGCGCAATGCATCGATGGCGTGCTGGTGCTGTTCGACACGTCGCAGAAAGGCCTGTCGGGTGTGCTGGTCAACAACAAGAAACAGGCCGTACGCTGCGCCGGACAGGAAACCCCTCAACAATTGAAACCCTGAACGGCCAATCGCAGCAGCCCATTCATTCGCGAAAAGGCTTTATACGATCATGGATGCATAGGCCCCTTCGCGGATGAATCCGCTCCCACAATATTTTTTGCAGACACTAAAAAGCCCCGCCTGCGCAATGCGGGCGGGGCTCTGGTTAGCAGGCTCTGGCGCTTAACGCAGCGAAGAGCGCGGTGCTACCGGTTGGTTGTCGTTGGAAATGGTCACTTCCACACGACGGTTCATGGCGCGGCCGGAGTTGCTGGTGTTGTCGGCAACCGGATATTCCTTGCCATAACCCTGAGCCACGATGCGGGTCGGGTCTACGCCCATTCTGACCAGAGCGGCACGTACCGAGTTGGCACGATTTTCCGACAGCGTCTGGTTGTAGGCGGCGGAACCGGTGCTGTCGGTGTAGCCTTCGACAATCACTTTACGGTCCGGGTTTTCCTGCAGGAACTGCGCGAGTTTGCTGATGTTGCCGTGTGCGCCTGGCTTGAGTTCGGCACGGTTCAGGTCGAACAGCACGTCACCGAAGGTCACCAGGGTGCCGCGTTCGGTCTGCTTGGCGTTCAGGCTGTTCTTGAGCTGGGCGATCTGTGCGTCGCGAGCGTCCAGGCGGGCCTTGGCGCGCTCTGCCGAGGCGTTCTGCAAGGCTGCTTCGGAAGTCCGCAGGTTGATCGTTTCCTTGGCCAGCTCAACGCGCTGGTTGGTCAGGTAAGCGAGCTGGTCGACACGTTTCTCGTCTTCCTTGTCGCGGAAGGCCTTGTCAGCCTTGTCCAGCCAGTCACTGGCGTCCTTGGTTTCAAGGGCTGCGACCTGAGTGGATTGCGGGTTGCTTTGCAGGGCGGAGAAGTTGCTGCGCGCCTGTTCCAGATTCGGGTTCGGTTTGGTGGCACAGGCCGCCAGGGCTACGCTCATGGCCAGCAGGGCAGGGATCATCAATTGTTTGCGCATAATAGGATCGTCCTTTAATCAATTACCAATGCATGAAAAACGCAGGGTGCGATCTGTGCTTATTGCACCTGACGCAGGCCTTCTTCACGTAGTTCGTTGACGCCCTGACGAGCATCCTGCACGGCTTTTTCGGCCTTGGCAGCCTGCGCCTTGCGCTCGGCTACACGAGCATCCCATTCGGCTTGCTCGGCGAGCCTGCGGGCTTCGTCATATTTCTCGTCATGCATGGCGAGCTCGGCCTGTTTCAGTTTGTCCTGGGCCGACTTCATTTCCACCGCTGCGTACTCGGTCCCGCCAGCGCTGACTGCACTGTTGACGGCCGACTGAGTCACCGCGTACTGCTCGGTTGGAGGATTACCCGCGCAACCGGCCAGAATGAAGGTGCTACCCAGGGCCAGCGCAGCCAGTTTCAGCCCGCGCAGGCTTTTGAACTTGGATTTGGCAGTAAGGGTGTTCATGGTGATCAACTCCATTGTCAGACTCCGAACGTGGTTATCCATGACAGTCAGTTTTCCTGGCCGGAAGGCTTGAGGTAGTGTTCCTGCTGCCTTTGGGCTTTTCCTGTAATGGTCAATGGCTCCGACCTGTAGGTTTTTTGAATAGTTCAGTTGAATTTTTTCAACACATTGCGGATCTCCCCGGCAACCTGTGCATTCGGTCAGGTTTTGCCCCGTCTGCACGGGCCCGTAAAGCAGCATGGCCCTGCTGTACACAAGGCCATGTCGGCGGTTACCGCGATACAAGAATTTGTCGCGGCACAGGTTTTTGGTGCACTGTTGGGCTCTGTGTTCAGTGACGACTACCCAATACAACAAACGGGAGAGAGAACGATGGCCGATATCGATGCGCGCTTGCGCGAAGACGTTCACTTGCTGGGTGAGCTGTTGGGGAACACGATTCGCGAGCAACACGGGCCGGCCTTTCTCGACAAGATCGAGCGTATCCGTAAAAGCGCCAAGGCTGGCCGGCGCGGCTCTGCGGCGGGTGCCGAGCAGTTGAGTTCCAGTGTCGACAGCCTTGACGACGACGAACTGTTGCCGGTGGCGCGAGCGTTCAACCAGTTCCTGAACCTGGCCAATATCGCCGAGCAGTATCAACTGATGCACCGCCGCGATGATTCGCAGCCGCAGCCTTTCGAGACCCGCGTACTGCCGGAACTGCTTGAGCGCCTGAAAGCCGAAGGCCACTCTCCCGAAGCTCTGGCGCGCCAGTTGGGCAAGCTGGAAATCGAACTGGTGCTCACTGCGCACCCCACCGAGGTGGCGCGTCGTACCCTGATCCAGAAATACGACGCCATTGCGGCGCAACTGGCGGCTCTGGATCATCGCGACCTCAACAGTATCGAGCGCGGGCAGATCACCTCTCGTCTGCAACGCTTGATCGCCGAAGCCTGGCACACCGAAGAAATCCGCCGTATCCGGCCCACGCCCGTGGATGAAGCCAAATGGGGCTTCGCGGTCATCGAGCACTCGCTGTGGCACGCCATGCCAAGCTATCTGCGCAAGGCCGATCAGGCGCTGCAGGCCGCAACCGGGCTGCATTTGCCACTGGAGGCCGCGCCGATCCGCTTTGCCTCATGGATGGGTGGCGACCGCGACGGCAACCCGAATGTCACGGCCAGCGTTACCCGCGAGGTCTTGCTGCTGGCGCGCTGGATGGCCGCCGATCTGTTCCTGCGCGATGTCGACCAGTTGGCCGCCGACCTGTCGATGCAACAGGCCAGCGATGCGCTGCGCTCCAGCGTTGGCGACAGCGCCGAACCTTATCGGGCCGAGCTTAAACGCCTGCGGGAACGACTCAGGGCGACCCGCAACTGGGCCAATGCTTCGCTGACTGCGCCACAGCCCGCTCCCGAGGCGGTGCTGCACGAGAATCGCGAGCTGCTTGAGCCGCTGCAGTTGTGCTACCAGTCGCTGCATGAGTGCGGGATGGGCGTTATCGCCGATGGTCCGCTGCTCGACTGCCTGCGTCGTGCAGTGACCTTCGGGCTGTTTCTGGTACGCCTGGATGTGCGCCAGGATTCCAGCCGACACAGCGCGGCGATGAGTGAAATCACCGATTATCTGGGGCTGGGTCGTTACGAGGACTGGGATGAACAAACCCGCATCGACTTCCTGCTGAGCGAATTGAGTAACCGCCGTCCGCTTCTTCCCGGCCATTTCAAGCCCGCTGCCGATACCGCTGAAGTCCTGGCCACTTGTCGCGAAGTGGCGACAGCTCCGGCGGCCTCGCTGGGTTCCTATGTGATCTCCATGGCCGGCGCTGCATCGGACGTGCTGGCGGTGCAACTGCTGCTCAAGGAAGCCGGCCTGCAACGGCCGATGCGCGTGGTTCCGCTATTCGAGACTCTGGCTGACCTCGACAATGCCGGGCCGGTGATCGAGCGTCTGCTGGGCTTGCCGGGCTATCGTTCACGGTTGCATGGCCCGCAGGAAGTGATGATCGGCTATTCGGACTCGGCCAAGGATGCGGGCACCACCGCCGCAGCCTGGGCGCAGTATCGGGCCCAGGAACGGCTGGTGGAAATCTGTCGCGAGCAGCAAGTCGAACTGCTGTTGTTCCATGGCCGTGGTGGCACGGTCGGCCGCGGCGGTGGTCCGGCTCACGCGGCGATTCTGTCGCAACCGCCGGGTTCGGTGGCGGGGCGTTTCCGCACCACCGAGCAGGGTGAAATGATTCGTTTCAAATTCGGTCTGCCGGACATTGCCGAGCAGAACCTCAACCTGTATCTGGCCGCTGTATTGGAAGCGACCCTGCTTCCGCCCCCTCCGCCGGAACCGGCCTGGCGGAAAATGATGGATCACTTGGCGGCCGATGGCGTGAATGCCTATCGGGCGGTGGTGCGGGAAAACCCTGAGTTCGTCGAGTATTTCCGTCAGGCGACGCCCGAACAGGAACTGGGACGCCTGCCGCTGGGCAGCCGCCCGGCCAAGCGACGCGAAGGCGGCGTGGAGAGCCTGCGGGCCATTCCATGGATCTTCGCCTGGACCCAGACGCGCCTGATGCTGCCCGCCTGGCTCGGTTGGGAAGCGGCCCTGAGCAAGGCGCTGGAACGTGGCGAAGGCGAGGTGCTGGAGCAGATGCGCGAGCGCTGGCCATTCTTCCGCACCCGTATCGATATGCTGGAAATGGTCCTGGCCAAGGCCGATGCCGACATCGCGCAACTCTACGATGAGCGTCTGGTGGGGGCCGAACTGCAGCATTTGGGCACTCACCTGCGCGGCCTATTGTCGCAGGCGTGCGCGGTGGTGCTGGGGCTGACAGGGCAATCGAAGCTGTTGGCGCACAGCCCGGAGACGCTGGAATTCATCAGTCTGCGCAACACTTATCTGGACCCGCTGCATCTGCTCCAGGCCGAACTTCTGGCCCGTTCCCGGCATCGCGAATCGAGTCTGGACAGTCCTCTGGAACTGGCTTTACTGGTGTCTGTTGCGGGCATTGCAGCCGGATTGCGCAATACCGGCTGACACGCCGTTATTCAACAGGCAGTCGCTGTAGTGGCAAGCCGGATATGCTCCGGGTGTGCAGTGCACAGAGCGTCGAAGGTCGGACTGGTTCGTGCAAGGCGGCGCAACTGCCGCCATGCCGCGGGTTGCTGCGACTTTTGGCGTCTTGTGCGGCCTGTGTCTGCTGTGTATCTTGGTCAGCCTTTTGGCCTTTGGCCGACGTTTATTTTTTAGATTGGCCCAAGAGGCGAATCCGACGATTGACTATAAAAATTTGAGGAGCATGACGATGCGCGTGATTCTGCTGGGAGCTCCTGGAGCCGGTAAAGGTACTCAGGCGAAATTCATCACTGAAAAGTTCGGCATCCCGCAAGTTTCGACCGGCGACATGCTGCGCGCAGCAGTCAAGGCTGGCACTGAGCTGGGCCTGAAGGCCAAAAGTGTCATGGACGCGGGCGGCCTGGTTTCCGATGATCTGATCATCGGTCTGATCAAGGATCGTCTGTCCCAGCCTGATTGCAGCAACGGTGTACTGTTCGACGGCTTTCCACGCACCATTCCGCAGGCTGAAGCCCTGTTGAAAGCTGGCCTGGACATCGACCATGTACTGGAAATCGCAGTCGACGACGAAGAAATCGTCCAGCGCATGTCGGGCCGTCGTGTGCACGAAGGTTCCGGACGCATCTACCATGTGCAGCACAATCCGCCAAAGCAGGAAGGCATCGACGATGTCACCGGCGAGCCGCTGGTGCAGCGCAAGGATGACGTGGAAGAAACCGTGCGTCATCGCCTGTCGGTCTACCATTCGCAGACCAAGCCGCTGGTTGAGTTCTACAACGAACTGAGCAAGAAGAACGGCAAGCCGAAGTGCAGCCACATCGCTGGCGTCGGTTCCGTTGAAGCGATCACTGCCAAGGTGCTCGCTGCCCTGACCTGATCCGTCAAGGCCTGACCTCAACAATGGCCCGCTTGCGGGCCATTTGTCATTTATACTGCGGCACTTTTTCCCACGAAGACGGATACACCGATGACCACCTTGCTGGCCCTGGACACCGCCACTGAAGCCTGCTCGGTCGCTTTGCTGCATGACGGCAAGGTACTGAGCCACTATGAGGTGATCCCGCGTCTGCATGCCCAGCGCCTGCTGCCCATGATCAAGGACCTTCTGGCCGAGGCTGGTATCGCCATGTCGGCGCTGGACGCCATTGCCTTCGGACGTGGTCCGGGAGCCTTTACCGGCGTGCGTATCGCCATCGGTGTGGTCCAGGGGCTTGCGTTCGCGCTGGAGCGGCCGGTGTTGCCGGTTTCCAACCTGGCGGTCCTGGCGCAGCGTGCCTACCGCGAGCACGGCGCCTTGCAGGTCGCCTCGGCCATCGATGCGCGGATGGATGAGGTCTATTGGGGCTGCTACCGTGAAACGGCCGGTGAGATGCGTCTGCTGGGCAGCGAAGCGGTCCTGCCGCCCGAACAGGCGGCACTGCCTGTGGATGCCAGCGGTGAATGGTTCGGTTCCGGTACGGGTTGGGGTTATGCCGGGCGCATTCCGGTTTCACTGATCGGACAGGATGCCAGCATGCTGCCTCATGCCCAGGACCTGCTGACCCTTGCCACCTTTGCCTGGAATCGCGGCGAGTCGATACCGGCAGACGATGCCCAGCCTGTCTACCTGCGTGACAAGGTTGCGACGCCCAAGGCCCCGAGGATTCTGTAAAGGCAGGGCAAGTTCGCAAGATCACGGACAGGTAGAAAAAGCTATAGAAATATCAATTAGCCATCTACCACTTGTCGGCTAATTAGTCTGTTATGCCCGGCGGCGTAAACAATCTGCAATATGTGTGGTCTAGTTATCGTTCACGAATTTGCCAAGTTCCGGCCTGTGACGTTAAATTGCCACTACAAGACGCCGAGTAGATATCGATGCGCATAGACGGACCCTCATCACGTTCATACCCCATCAAGCGAAAGCCGAAGAAGGTCCCCGCGACCGTTGAAGGCTCCTTCGAGGAAATTGATGGCGATATGGAGTTGCCGCCACCACCCGCCCAGGCTTCGCGCCGCGAGGCTTCGGGTGAAGCGCAGATTGGCTCGACTGCCAACGTTCCTGCCCGTCCGCAGGATATTATCTTCCCGCGCTCCATGAGCACTCGTGTTGCCAACGCTCTGGCCAGCTATTTGACCACTGCCAGCTTTGTGGATTGGGACCTTGAAGTATCGGGGCTCGATCTGCACGTCTGATTGTGTCCAGCCTGCCTTATTACCTCGGTTGTCCGTCATGGAGCGAAAGCGCATGGCGTGAGTCGTTCTACCCCGAAGATGCACGTCCCGCCGATTTTCTGCGCTTGTACGCTCAGGTCTTCAACGTCGTTGAAGGCAACACCACCTTCTATGCACGTCCCGCAGCCGCCACGGTGCAGCGCTGGGCCGAAGTCCTGCCCAAGGATTTTCGCTTCACTGCCAAGTTCCCCCGCGATATCAGCCACGATGGCGACTTGCGCCTGCAACTGGACGCCGCAGAAGCCTTTGTGAAGCTGCTTGCGCCACTGGGCGAACGAGTTGCACCGTTCTGGCTGCAATTGCCGGCCAGTTTCTCGCCACAACGTCTGGCGGAACTGGTGGGGTTTCTCGATGAGCTCAAGGTGCCTTTGGCGGTGGAAGTGCGGCATATGGCATTTTTTGCAAAGGGCGACGAAGAGCGAATGCTCAACCGCCTGCTGCTGGACCGTGGCGTGGAGCGTATCTGTCTGGACTCGCGGGCCTTGTTCAGTTGCGTATCCAGTGATCCGGCGGTGTTGCATGCCCAGTCGAAGAAACCCAAGGTGCCGACACGCCCGGCTGCTCTGACCCAATTCCCGCAGGTGCGCTTCATTGGCCGTCCGGTGCTGGAAGACAACGACCCGTTTCTGACCCAGTGGATCGAAAAGGTTGCGCTCTGGATTGAGGAGGGTCGTACTCCGTATGTCTTTCTACATACCCCGGACAACCTGAAGGCTCCTGACCTGGCCATGCGTTTTCATCGGTTCCTGATGGCGCGTCTGCCGGGCCTGCCGCCCTTGCCCGAACTGGATCGTGGCCCACAAGTGGAGCAGTTGGGCTTGCTCTGAGGTCAATGGTTGTGGGTTCAATAAGCGCCCATTCATTTTGACTTGCAAAGGGCATGGCCAATGGACTCTCAACTACAGCGAGCACAAGTCTTCAAGGCATTGCATGAACGCGATGGCGCTTTTGTGATTCCCAATCCATGGGATGCCGGTTCTGCAAAATTGTTGGCCTCGCTGGGCTTCGAGGCCTTGGCGACCACCAGTGCCGGATATGCCTTCACGCTTGGGCGGGCCGATGCCGAAGGTGCTGTCAGTCGCGATGAAACCCTGGAAAATGTCGCCGCTATCGTGGCCGCCACTTCGTTGCCGGTAGCCGCCGATCTTGAGAACTGCTTCTGCGACAGTCCCGAGGGTTGCGCTGAAACCTTGCTACAGGCTGCAGCCACCGGGATTGTCGGTGGTTCCATTGAAGATGCCAGTGGCGATGCGACCCGGCCCATCTATGACTTCGATCTGTCTGTCGAGCGGGTCAGGGCAGCGGTGGCCGCAGTGCGCAGTCTGCCGTTTCCCTTTGTGTTGACTGCCCGTGCCGAGAATCTGCTGCACGGCCGACTGGATTTTGCCGACACCTTGCGCCGTCTCGAAGCCTACGCCGAAGCCGGAGCCGACGTGCTGTATGCGCCGGGGTTGCGTACACGCGAGGAAGTCATGGCCGTGGTCCGTGTCGTCGCGCCAAGACCTGTGAATGTGCTGATGGGGTTGAGCGGTGTCACGCTGTCGGTGGCAGATCTGTCCGAGTGTGGCGTCAAGCGTATCAGCGTGGGGTCTTCCATGGCGCGCGCAGCCTTTGCCGGGCTTTACCGGGCAGCGCAGGAAATTCGGGGTCAGGGCACCTTCACTTACGCAGAGCAGACTGTGCCGTTCGCTCAGCTCAATGCTCTGTTCAAAAACTGAAGATGCGGGTTTTTCTGGCATGCCTGCTGCTGTGCGCGGCTGGAGTTGTCGCGGTCTGGCGCAACTGGATCGACGTGCCGCCGCAATGGAACCCCTGGGCGCCTCTGGATGTGCAGCTTGCGCCTAACCTGCTGACGCCTTTCAAGCTGGCGCGCCTGAAGGATGACCCGGCGTTGTGCGACCTGGCGCTGGGCTCATCGAGCCTGCGTTTCAGCCGTCAGGCCGACAGCGACCCGTCTGCCCGCTGTCCCTTGCAGAACACCTTGCGCATCCAGGGCGGCGATGTCGCGCTGAGCAGCAGCTTCCTGGCCAGTTGTCCGCTGGCAGTGGCCTACGCGCTGTTCGATATCCATACCTTGCAGCCAGCCGCGCAGGCGGTATTTGGTCAGCGGGTTACGCGCATCGATCACCTGGGCAGCTTTGCCTGCCGCAATATCTATAACCGTGCCGACAGCCGTCTCAGCCAGCATGCGACGGCCAATGCGCTGGATATCGCCGGGTTTCGCCTGGCCGACGGGCAGAGAATCAATCTGCTCAAGGACTGGAATGACGACGGTGACAAGGGCAGGTTTCTAAGGAAGGTGCGCGACGGAGCCTGCAAGAATTTCAGTACGGTGCTCGGGCCGGAGTACAACGCCGCGCATCGTGACCATTTTCATCTGGATATGGGGTTGTGGCAGGTCTGCCGTTAAGCCGCCAGACGCAGGTTTTGCAGGATCAGTGGACGAGCCCAGCCGTTTTCATAGTCGAACTGGCGCTGTTGGGCCTGCATGGTGACTTCGTCCAGTGGCAGGGCAGGCTTGTCAGCAAGCTCCCACTCGAACTCGGCGATCGGCAGGTGCAGAGGACGCGGCTGAGGGCCTGGGCCTGGATTGCCGTTGTAGTCGTAAGGATTGAGTACTGTCGGGCGCACCCAGTTGCTGTCGAATTCCAGGTGACGCTGCTGTTCGATCAGTTCGCTGATGCTGAAAGGCTCGGCAGCCGGTGGCAGCAGGTCCAGTTCAAATTCGGCAATCGGCAGGAACAGCGGCTCTGGCGGCTTGACCTGGGTGTCGCTGACCGGGCAGCCACGTTGTTCGACGATCTTGCTCAGGGTGCGGGCGCCAGTCACCGGCTCGCCGGTTTCGCCGTCGACTTCGATCTTGATCGGTGCTTGTTCAGGTTTGCTGCCATCACCGATCTGTTCTGCCATCGCCCGGGCAAATGCATCCGACCACAACTGCGTGACACCGGTCAGGGTGCGGCTGTTGCTGAGGCTGTAGTCGCCTGCGTGCGACAAGTAGCCGATGGATGATTGAACAATCTCTGACATAGCGATCAGTACTGGCCTTGGGTCTGGCAGAATGCCGGATACTTGGTTATCGGCAGATTTTGCCGATCATTAACATTTTTTGAGTGTGTGCAGCGAATGAGTGAGCAACAAGCGGGCAGCCGCATACGGGTCGAAGCCCTGACGATGAGCGGCCAGGAACAGGCCGCGCAATGGGCGCAGCGCCTGAACCTGCCTTTGCAGGACGAGCAAGCGGATTTTGTCCTGCAGGTCACCGACGATGGCCTGCAGTTGCAGCAGTTGGGCGATGATGTGCCAGGGCCGGTGCGCGTGGATTTTGTCGAAGGCGCAGTGGCGCATCGGCGTCTGTTCGGCGGCGGCAGCGGGCAGATGATTGCCAAGGCAGTCGGTATTCAGCCCGGCGTACGGCCCAGCGTGCTGGATGCCACGGCCGGCCTGGGCAAGGATGCGTTCGTCTTGGCCAGCCTGGGCTGTGAAATGAGCCTGATCGAGCGTCAGCCGATCATTGCTGCACTGCTGGAGGATGGCTTGCTACGCGGACGCCAGGATGGCGACGTGGGCGCGATCATAAGCCAGATGCGTCTGCTGACGGGCAACTCCATCGAGCTGATTCGGGCCTGGGAAGGCGAGCCGCCACAGGTGATCTATCTCGACCCGATGTTCCCGCATCGGGAAAAGACCGCTCTGGTAAAGAAGGAAATGCGCCTGTTCCGCCCGCTGGTTGGCGATGACATGGACGCTCCTGCGCTGCTGGAAGCGGCTCTGGCCCTGGCGACCCACCGGGTAGTGGTCAAGCGCCCGCGCAAGGCGCCCTGCATCGATGGCCCAAAGCCGGGCTACGCGCTGGACGGCAAGTCCAGCCGGTATGACATCTATCCGAAGAAGGCGCTCAAGCCTGCCCAGAAGCAGGCTGACTGAGCTGTTCCAGGCTCTACGCCCGGTGCGCGCGCATGAACAGCGCCACCACTTCCTGCACATGCCGCTCGGCGCTGTCAGCGTCGGGCGGTGCGCCACAGCCGACCAGCAGGCGGAAGTTGCTCAATCCCTTGACCATGTTCAGAAAGTGCTCGGCGGCGGTTGCCGGTGAATCGATGCGCAGGCTGCCAGCCTTGTCGATCCGGGCCAGCAAGCGTTCCATTTCATCGAGAATGCGCTGCGGACCTGCCTCGAAGAAGATCATCGACAGCTTGGGGTCTTGGGTGCCCAGAGCCACCATCAGTCGATGCAGCTCAAGGGATTCCGGGCTGTTGATCAGCTTCTGAAAGGCGCGGGCGATATTCAACAGCACCGTTTCTACCGGCAGATCACCGCTCAGCGGCACGAACAGGGCAGGCATCTGCTCTTCGCAGCGGGCGACCACGGCGGCAGAGAACAGTGTCTCCTTGTCGGTGAAATGGCTGTAGACCGTGAGCTTGGACACACCGGCTTCGCTGGCGATGCTGTCCATGCTGGTATTGGCATAGCCATGGCGCACGAAAAGGTCCTTCGCGGCTTCGAGAATGGCTTTGCGTTTTTCCAGATCCTTTGGACGACCTGGACCTGTAGGTAATGAACGATCGGGCATATTCGTTTAAATAATGAACTGGAGAGTTTGGAAAATTTTAATATACTCGCCAGTACAATTATTCCAAGCCTACTGTGCGAAGGTTTACATCATGTTTCGCGATGTCCTGTCTCTCGTCGTGCCCGTCTGTCTGTTTTCGTTGCTTACTGCCTGCGGTCAGGAAGTGACGGCTCCTGCCGTGGTGCGTCCCGCCATGGTGGTTCAGCCACTGCCTTCCTCTCAATCGATGGACAGCTATCCCGGCGAGGTGCGCGCCCGTTTCGAGCCGGAGCTGGCGTTCCGTATCGGTGGCAAGGTCAGCAAGCGGCTGGTCGAGGTCGGCCAGCGGGTCAAGGCCAACCAGCCACTGGCTGAACTGGATGCCCAGGATGTGCGCCTGCAACTGGAAGCGACCCGTGCGCAGGTCGCCGCTGCCGAAGCCAATCTGACCCTGGTGCGTGCCGAGCGTGATCGCTACAAGACCCTGCTGGATCGGCAGATGGTCAGCCGCTCGCAGTACGACAACGCGGAAAATCTCTATCGCTCGGGTGAGGCCCGGCTCAAGCAGATCAAGGCCGAGTTGACCGTTGCCGATAACCAGACCGGTTACACCGTATTGCGCGCCTCGCAGGATGGCGTGATTGCCGGGCGTTCGGTGGAAGTCGGCCAGGTGGTCGCCGCAGGTCAGACGGTATTTACCCTGGCAGCAGACGGCGAGCGTGAAGTCCTGATCAGTCTGCCGGAACAGAACTTCGCCCGCTTCAAGGTCGGCCAGCCGGTTTCGGTCGAACTCTGGACCCTGCGTGATCAGCGTTTTGCCGGGCGGATTCGTGAGCTGTCACCGGCAGCCGATCCGCGTTCGCGCACCTTTGCTGCACGCATCGCTTTCGCTACCGGACAGATTCCTGCCGAACTGGGCCAGAGTGCCCGGGTTTTCATTGCGGCAGAACATGCCGTGCCGCTGTCGGTGCCGCTCTCGGCGGTTACTGCGGAACAGGGTGTCAATTATGTCTGGCGGGTCAGCCCTGACAGCACGGTGCAACGTATCCCCGTGCAACTGGGAGCATACGGCCAGGAAACCGTGCCGGTGCTCGAAGGCCTGAAGGAAACCGACTGGATCGTCGCCGCTGGCGTGCATGTGCTGCGCGAAGGTGAACAGATACGTCCGGTGGACCGCAGCAATCGTGCGGTCAAAATGGCTGCCAGGGAGTAGGTCCGGATGCATTTCAATCTTTCCGAATGGGCGCTGCGTCACCGCCAGGTCGTCCTGTATCTGATGATCGTGCTCGCGGTTGTCGGTGCGCTTTCCTACACCAAGCTTGGGCAAAGCGAAGATCCACCCTTTACCTTCAAGGCCATGGTCATCCGTACGCTATGGCCGGGAGCGAGTGCCGAGGAAGTGGCGCGGCAAGTAACGGACCGGATCGAAAAGAAACTGATG
Organism: Pseudomonas cichorii; assembly: GCF_003700275.1. Taxonomy (GTDB): domain Bacteria; phylum Pseudomonadota; class Gammaproteobacteria; order Pseudomonadales; family Pseudomonadaceae; genus Aquipseudomonas; species Aquipseudomonas cichorii_B. The sequence goes on from NZ_RBRE01000103.1 coordinate 54,337, forward strand.
GAAACCGGTGAGTACGAGCGGATTTCTTCGTTTTCGCGTCCTGGCGAGTCGACCGTCACGTTCATTGCTCGCGATTCGATCTTTTCTTCGGCGGTGCCCGAACTCTGGTATCAGTTGCGCAAGAAAATCGGCGATATCCGGCAGACCTTGCCCGAAGGCGTGCAGGGGCCGTTTTTCAACGATGAATTCGGCACCACCTTTGGCAATATCTATGCGCTGAGCGGCGAAGGCTTCGACTATGCGGTGCTCAAGGATTACGCCGAGCGTATCCAGATCCGTCTGCAGCGGGTCAAGGACGTCGGCAAGGTCGAACTGATCGGCCTGCAGGACGAGAAGATCTGGATCGAACTGTCGAACGTCAAGCTGGCCACTCTGGGCCTGCCGATGCAGACCGTGCAGCAGGCTCTTGAGGCGCAGAACGCGGTATCGTCAGCGAGCTTCTTTGAAACCCCTGCCGAACGTATCCAGTTGCGGGTCAGCGGTCGCTTTCAGTCGGTTGACGAGATTCGCAACTTCCCGATTCGGGTCGGTGATCGCACCTTGCGCATCAGCGATCTGGCCGAAGTACATCGCGGCTTCAACGATCCACCGGCACCGCGCATGCGTTTCATGGACGACGATGCCATTGGCCTGGCGGTGGCGATGAAAGATGGCGGCGATATTCTGGTGCTGGGTCGCGCCCTGGAGGCCGAGTTCGCCCGGCTGCAGAACAACCTGCCGGCCGGGATGCAACTGCGCAAGGTTTCCGATCAGCCGGCTGCGGTGAAAACCGGCGTGGGCGAGTTCGTCCAGGTGTTGGCCGAGGCGCTGGTCATCGTCTTGCTGGTGAGCTTTTTCTCCCTCGGCTTACGTACCGGCATGGTGGTTGCGCTGGCGATTCCGCTGGTCCTGGCGATGACCTTCGCCACCATGTATTACCTGGGGATCGGCCTGCACAAGATTTCCCTCGGTGCACTGGTGCTGGCGCTGGGCTTGCTGGTGGATGACGCGATCATTGCTGTGGAAATGATGGCGATCAAGATGGAGCAGGGTTACGACCGGTTCAAGGCGGCCAGCTTCGCCTGGACCAGTACAGCGTTCCCGATGCTGACCGGCACCCTGATCACGGCGGCCGGTTTCCTGCCGATTGCCACGGCCTTGTCGAGTACCGGCGAATACACCCGCTCGATCTTTCAGGTGGTGACCATTGCCCTGATCGCTTCCTGGATTGTCGCGGTGATGTTTGTGCCGTATCTGGGGGACCGCCTGTTGCCGGATCTGGCGAAGATTCATGCCGCCAGGCATGGCTCGCACGCGCCCGATCCTTATGCCACGCCGATGTACAGGCGGGTGCGGGCTCTGGTCGGTTGGTGTGTGCGGCGCCGCAAGACGGTGATTGTCGCCACCGTCGCACTGTTCGTGTTGTCGGTGCTGATGTTCCGCTTCGTGCCCCAGCAATTCTTCCCGGCCTCCGGGCGCCTGGAACTGATGGTCGATCTGAAACTGGCCGAAGGCTCATCTCTGCACAACACCACCGAGCAGGTCAGCCGACTGGAACAGATGCTCAAGAATCATCCGGGGATCGATAACTATGTGGCCTATGTGGGCACCGGTTCGCCGCGTTTCTATCTGCCGCTGGATCAACAGTTGCCAGCGCCCAGCTTTGCCCAGATCGTGGTGCTGACCAAGAGCATCGAAGACCGCGAAGCCCTGCGCAGTTGGCTGATTACCAGCCTCAATGAGCAGTTTCCTACCCTGCGCTCAAGGGTGACACGCCTGGAAAACGGCCCGCCCGTGGGTTATCCGGTGCAGTTCCGGGTGACTGGCGAACATATCGAGGTGGTCCGGGCTCTGGCTCGTCAGGTGCGCGACAAGGTCAGTGAAAATCCGCATGTCTCCAATGTCCATCTGGACTGGGAGGAGCCGAGCAAGGTCGTGCATTTGAATATCGATCAGGACCGGGCGCGGGCGCTGGGCGTTACCACTGCGGATCTTTCGGCCTTCCTGCGTCAGTCGCTTACCGGTTCTGGCGTCAGTCAGTTCCGTGAGGACGATGAACTGATCGAAATCCTGCTGCGAGGCACCCGCAACGAGCGCGAGCAACTGGGCACACTGTCGAGCCTGGCGATCCCCACGCAAAACGGCACCAGCGTCGCGCTGTCGCAAGTGGCTACCCTGGAATATGGCTTTGAAGAAGGCGTCATCTGGCATCGCAATCGCCTGCCCAGCGTGACCGTGCGTGCCGATATCTATGGCAAGGAACAGCCGGCGACTCTGGTCCGGCAGATCTCGCCAACCCTGGAGTCGGTACGCGCCGAACTGCCGGATGGTTATCTGCTGGAAGTGGGCGGCACCGTGGAAGACTCGACACGCGGGCAGAACTCGGTGAACGCTGGCGTGCCGCTGTTCATCATGGTGGTCCTGACCTTGCTGATGATCCAGTTGCGCAGCTTTTCACGCATGTTCATGGTCTTCGTGACTGCGCCGCTGGGTCTGATCGGCGTCACGCTGTTCCTGCTGATCTTCAATCAGCCATTCGGCTTTGTCGCCATGCTCGGCACCATCGCCCTGTCGGGGATGATCATGCGCAACTCGGTAATCCTGGTGGACCAGATCGAACAGGATATCGCCAGCGGCATGGATCAGTGGAGCGCGATCATCGAAGCCACGGTACGTCGTTTCCGGCCGATTGTGCTGACTGCACTGGCAGCGGTGCTGGCGATGATCCCGCTGTCACGCAGCCTGTTCTTCGGGCCGATGGCAGTGGCGATCATGGGTGGTCTGATTGTCGCGACGGCGCTGACCCTGCTGTTTCTGCCAGCGCTGTATGCAGCGTGGTTCCGGGTCAAGCGCCAGGCTTGATGGCTGGCCTTTTTCGCGAATGAATTCGCCACCGCGTAGGAACGAATTCATTCGCGAAGGGGTGTTGCGTTAAAGCGCTCCGAATACCTTCTTCGCCAGACCGGTCGCTGCAGCAGCCGGGTTGGCGCGAATGCTTTCTTCCTGCTTGGCGATCATCTCGAACAGGCCGTTGAGCGCCTGTTCGGTGACATAACCTTCGATATTGGCGCTTTTGGTATCCAGCACGCCCAGGGTTGCGGCCTGACCGGCGAAGGCGTTGTATTTCTGGGCCAGACCGACCTTGTCGGTGGCTTGCTTGACAATCGGCAGGAACTTGGTGCGGATCTGTTCGCGGCTGCTGCTGTTCAGGTATTGGGTGGCCGAATCCTTGCCACCATTGAGGATGGACTTGGCGTCGGCCACGCTCATTTTCTTGACCGCATCCACCAGCAATGCCTGAGCCTGGGGAACCGCGGCTTCGGCGGCCTGGTTCATGCTGGCTTCCAGTTGATCGACCTGAGCGCCCATGCCGAACTGCTTCATCTTTTTCGCAACCTTGCCCAGATTGCCCGGTAACTCGATGCGCACTTCCTGATTGTTACTGAAGCCGCCTGGAACGCCCAGTTGCTTGACCGCAACCTGGGCGCCCTGGGTGAGGGCATCCTTGAGTCCGCCGGTGGCGTCCGACTGCGACAGGTCACTCAGCGACAGGGCAAATACGTTGGCCGACAGCAGCAGGCCTGCACACAGGCCGGCAAAGGTAAACGATGGGCGAAGCATGGCAGCATCCTTTTCAGTGGAGTCTTGGACGCCGCGCCGACATCAATATCAGCGCGGCCTTGCAATGAGGTTATCAGGGAACCGCAAAGGCGCAGCTCAATCTGCGCCGGTGTCGCTGGCAGGCGTCTCTTCGACCTCGTTATGCAGCGCCACCTGACGAATCGACAGGCGAATCTCTGCCGGTAGCACGCGCTTGGCGGCGCCTTCCGCCAGATCGCCGAGCAACGGATGATGGCTCAGCTTGCCGGAGCTGTCCTTGCGCAGTACGCCGAGGTCGAGCAAGGTCTGGATGAAGTGCCGGAACAGGCTCTTGTCGAAGAACTCCGGGGCATTGAGGCCGTGCAGGATCGACAGGCGTTGGGCCATGACCGTGCACAGGTCTTCCAGCTCTTCGGCGCTGAGGGTGTTCTGGCCATTGTTGAGCAACAGCGAGATGGCCATGTAGAAACGCTGCAGGGTCTGGGCAATGGCCCTGGACAGCAGGGTCAGCATGACGAACTCCCGAGAACTGGGTTCCGGGCGTACGTAGGCATCGTTCTTGAAGCGCAGCAGGCCTTGCTCGACGAAGGTCGCCAGCCATTGGTCGACGATCTCGTCCAGTTCTTCCAGTGACCAGCGAATGAACAGTTCCGACTGCAGGTACGGATACAGTGCGCGGGTGTAGCGCAGGATCAGTTCGCGACTCATGCGTGACGAGCTCTGGAAGAAGCTCGCCAGCAGCGAGGGCAGGGCGAAGATATGCAGCACGTTGTTGCGGTAATAGGTCATCAATACCGCGTTCTGTTCGTTCAGATACAGAATCTTGCCCAGCGCATCCTTCTGCTCGGCCAGCAGGTCCATGCCCTTGACATGCTCGATCAGCGCCCGGCCATCGCCTTCGGGCAATGTGGTATGCGGTGAATACGGCACTTTGCGCAGCAGCGTCAGGTACAGGTCCAGTACCCGCTCCATGGCCTGATCGTCCAGCGCCAGGCGTTGGGTGGAGAGCAGCGCCACGGCCACCAGATTCACCGGATTGACTGCGGCGGCTTCGTTCAGATGCCGGGCCACTCGCTCGCCCAGGCGGTTGGTGGCTTCATTGAGCCACGCCGGGCGGAACTGCGGCCCCAGCTCCTGCTTGCGCCAATCAGGCTGTTCGTTATCGAGGAACTGGGCCAGCTTGATCGGCTCGCCAAAGTTCACCGACACCTGCCCGAAACGTTGTTTGAGTGCGCCGATGACCTTGAAGATATCGAAGATCGATTCCTTCTTCTTGCTGGCACCGCGCAGTTCACCCAGGTAGGTGCGGCCTTCAAGCACGCGCTCATAGCCGATATACACCGGCACGAAGACGATCGGCATACGCGAGTTGCGCAGAAAGCTGCGCATGGTAATCGCCAGCATGCCGGTCTTGGGTTGCAGCATGCGCCCGGTACGTGAACGGCCACCTTCGACGAAGTATTCGACCGGGAAGCCTTTGGTGAACAGGGTATGCAGGTATTCGTTGAACACCGCGGTGTACAGCGGATTGCCCTTGAAGGTACGGCGCATGAAGAACGCGCCGCCGCGGCGCAGCAAACCGCCGATCACCGGCATGTTCAGGTTTATGCCCGCCGCAATGTGCGGTGGCGTCAGGCCGTTGCGGAACAGCAGGTAGGACAGCAGCAGGTAATCGATATGGCTGCGGTGGCAAGGCACATAAATCACTTCATGGCCCGGCGCGACATTCTGCACGCCTTCGATATGACTGACCTTGATGCCGTCGTAGATCTTGTTCCAGAACCAGCTCAGCACCACTTCCAGGAAGCGGATGGCGGAATAGGTGTAGTCCGAAGCGATCTCGTTGCCATAGCGCAAGGCCTGCTCTCTGGCCTTCTCGGGCAGGATCTTCTCGCGCTCGGCCTCTTCGATGATGGCCTGCTGGACCATTGGTTCGTCCAGCAGCCCCTTGACCAGGTTGCGACGGTGCGAGACATCGGGGCCGATCACTGCGCTTTTCAGGTTGCGAAAGCGTACCCGCAGCAAGCGCTGGCTCATGCGCAAGGTCAGTTCAGGGCTCTTGTTCTCATTGACCATGTCACGCATGTGGATGGGCTCTGAAAACTGTACCCGGGTCTTGCGGCCCAGAATCAGGATGCTGACCAGTCGTCGCAGACGTCCGGTTACTGCCCAGCTGTCGGCGAACAACAGCTTCCAGGCGCTGGATTCACGGTCCGGCGATTGTCCCCAGAACACACTGACCGGAATCACCTGCGCATCTTCCGTCGGGTTCTGGCTGACAGCCTCCAGCAGTCGCTCCAGCGTCGGCGGCGCACCGCGCTTGTCCTGGCGGCCCAGCCAGTCGGGCTCGGGGGTCAGGTAAAAGAAGGCGGCAGGCTCCATCAGGCTGCCCACCGAGACGGGCAGCACCGGGCGCGGCAGGCCGGCCTTGCGGCATTCGGTATCGATCACCGCCAGATCGCTCAGGGAAGGCGACTGCAGCACATAGAACACCGGACGACTGCGATCCAGGTTGAGGGTGAAAGACGACTGGTTGATGGTTTCCGAGCGAACCCAGAGATACAGCAACCGGCGCAGAGTGCCGAATACAAGACGACGGAACGGGGAGCGAGTCATACGGCTTCTGCTGAATGAGGAGGAGTAGGGGCGTGGACGCCAGTGTGCCGTATCTGCCCGGGATCGGCAAAGTGGACGATCCCGGGAAACAATGTGGGAAGGGGCTTGCCCGCGATGGCGTATTTACCCGTGATTGCGGATCGATACGCCGTGCTGGCGGAATGTCTTACGAGGTGCGCCAGGTAATCTCTTCTTCTCCGTCGGCACTGATACGCATCCAGCGATCGGCTGCGTCGTCGCTTTCCTCTTCGACCCAGGTGCCCGGCGCGCAGCGAACCTCGACATTCAGCGCGGCGAAAGCGGCGCGGGCGCAGGCTATGTCGTCTTCCCAGGGCGTCTGCTCGCTTTCCAGGTACAGGCTGTTCCATTTGCCGACAGCCTTGGGCAGCCAGGTTACCGGGACATTGCCGGCCTTGCATTTCCAGGTCTGGCCTTTCTGGGTCCAGTCGCTGCAAGGGCCGAGCGCGGTCCCGAGCCAGTGGGCGATGGCCTTGTGATCGACGTCTTCGTCTTTCAGGTAAATCTCGATATCGGGTTGGCGCATGGGGGCCTCACTTGAATGCTATTGCAGCACGAAATAATCGTAGCGCATGGAAACGGTGACCTTGAACGGTCCGGGTTGCTCAATGACGGCAGTGCGACGCTCGGCGCTGGCACGCCAGCCGTGAGGTGTCATGGCCAGCAGGTCGGCGCGTGACTGGCCATCGATCAGCTTGAGGGTGTAGCGCAGGGTTTCACTGTGTTGCAACTGCATGCCTTCCGGCACCAGGGCCAGATGCTTGTCGTCGGCGTAGTCGCGAACTTCATCGTAAAGCCGCTGGCGCAGTTCCATCAGGTGTTCGCTGGTCGGTCCGACACGCATCAGGCCGCCACCGGGCGTCAGCAGGCGCTTGGCCTCCTTCCAGTCCAGCGGGCTGAAGACGCTGGCCAGAAACTGACAGCTGGCATCCGGCAACGGCACGCGGGCCATGCTGGCGACCATCCAGGTCAGTTTCGGGTTGCGGCGGCAGGCGCGCTTGACCGCTTCGCGGGAAATATCCAGCGCGTAGCCGTCGGCGTGGGGCAAGGCCTCGGCGATCTGAGCGGTGTAATAGCCTTCGCCGCAACCGATGTCCAGCCAGTGCGCCGGGGCACGTTCGGCAGCCAGTTCGGCAAGACGTTGCGCCACCGGTGCGTAATGCCCGGCATTGAGGAAGTCACGGCGGGCTTCGACCATCGCCTGATTATCACCGGGGTCGCGGCTGTTCTTGTGCTGCACGGGCAGCAGGTTCAGATAACCCTGGCGCGCACGGTCGAAGCGATGATTGGCGGGGCAGACCACGCCATTGTCGGCGGCGCTCAGCGGCGCCGCACAGATTGGGCAGGTCAGCATCAGGCGAGCAACTTGACCATGGTCTGGTAGTAGATCTCGGTCAGAACATCGAGATCGCTGGCCAGGATACGTTCGTTGACCTGGTGGATGGTCGCGTTGACCGGACCCAGCTCGACGACCTGAGTGCCAAGGGTCGCGATGAAGCGCCCGTCCGAGGTGCCGCCACTGGTGGATGCCTTGGTTTCACGCCCGGTAACTTGCTTGATGCTGGCCGAAACCGCATCCAGCAGTGCGCCGGGTTCGGTGAGGAAAGGCAGGCCCGACAGTGCCCAGTCCACATGCCAGTCCAGGCCATGCTTGTCGAGAATTGCCGCGACACGCTGCTGCAGGCCCTCAACGGTCGATTCGGTAGAGAAGCGGAAGTTGAACACGGCGACCAGATCGCCGGGAATCACGTTGGTCGCGCCCGTACCCGAGTTGAGGTTGGAAATCTGGAAGCTGGTTGGCGGGAAGAAGGTATTGCCGTCGTCCCAGTGTTCGGCGGCCAGTTCGGCCAGTGCCGGAGCGGCGAGGTGAATCGGGTTTTTCGCCAGATGCGGATAGGCCACATGGCCCTGGATGCCGCGCACGGTCAGTTTGGCGCCCAGCGAGCCGCGACGACCGTTCTTGACCACGTCGCCCACCAGCGTGGTGCTCGATGGCTCACCGACGATGCACCAGTCCAGACGCTCCTTGCGGGCGGCCAGACGTTCCACTACTGCCTTGGTGCCATGGTGTGCCGGACCTTCTTCGTCGCTGGTGATCAGGAACGCTACCGACCCCTTGTGATTCGGGTAGTCGCTGACGAAGCGCTCGGACGCCACCAGCATCGCTGCCAGGCTGCCTTTCATGTCGGCCGCACCGCGACCGCAGAGCATGCCGTGTTCATCGATCAGCGCATCGAACGGATCGTTCTGCCAGGCCTGCACCGGGCCGGTCGGGACCACATCGGTATGACCGGCGAAACACAGGACCGGACCGTCGCCGGTGCCATGGGTGGCCCAGAAGTTGTCGACATCTTCGATGCGCATGGGCTCCAGCCTGAAGCCGGCATCGCCCAGGCGCTGCATCATCACGGTCTGGCAATCGGCATCGACCGGCGTCACCGAAGGACGGCGGATCAGGTCGCAGGCGAGTTGAAGCGTGGGCGAAAGGTCGGCTGGGGCCGTCATGAACAGAACTCCGGTAGCAAGGCTTGGGGCGCGAAAAGGCGGATATCTTAAAGCAAAACGAAGTGCAACGGCGGTCATGACCGCCGTTCGTTACCCGGACTTTCCACAGACCTTGGTGCCACGCTCTTTCCTGGCTCATTTGCGCATGCAGACTGCGCCTGCCAGCGCAGCTACAAGAGACAGCGTGCCTGCGAGCAGGAAGGCCACGCCATAACCGTCACCCAAGGCTGCAAGTGCCGGGGACCCGGCGGCTACCAGTCGTTCGCTGTAATGTGCAGCCAGGCTGCTGATGATCGCCAGACCCAGCGCTCCGCCCATCATGAATGAAGTGTTGACGATGCCCGAGGCGATGCCTTCCTCGCCGGGCTGCACATCGTCCATGGCGGCAACCAGTATGGGGTTGAAGCCCATTCCGGCCCCCAGCCCGATCAGCAGCATGCCGGGCAGGATATCGAGAAGAAAACTGCCGTTGACGGGTATCCTGCCGAGCAGGAAAAGGCCCGTGGCGGCGATTGCAAGCCCCAGCACCAGCGGCAGTTTTACGCCATGGCGGATAATGAGTCGGGAAGACAGGATCAGCGAACAGATGGCCATTACCAGATTGGCCGGCAGAAAGGCCAGGCCGACTTCCAGGGGTGAATAGGCCAGCACCTGTTGCAGGTAGAGCGCGCAAAGAAAGAACCAGGCAAACATGGAGGTTGCCCAAAGTACTGCAATCAGATTTGCAGTGGCCAGATTTCTCAGGCGCAATAGCCGTAGAGGAATCAACGGCTCTTTCGTGCGAACTTCTATGCCTATGAATAATATGAACAGGCCAACAGCCAAAGCCAGCAAGCCAGTGGTAGTCGCAGAGCTCCAGCCAATATGGTTGCCATTCATGACTGCATAAACGGCCAGCATCAAGGCTGACATTACGCTGATAGCGCCTGCCATATCGAGAGTACCTGTTCTGGATACTTGGGCGGCAGGCAGCAGCCGCAGCGTCAAGACGAGAACAAGGATGCCTATCGGCAGGTTGATCAGGAAAATCGCATACCATTCATACAGGTCGGTCAGGATGCCGCCCAGCAGTACCCCGATACTGCCGCCACCGGTACACACGAAGCTATAGGCGCCAATGGCTTTTGCCCGCTCCTTCGGATCGCTGAACAGGCGGATGATCAGCGACAGTGCCGTGGCGGTTAGCAACGCGCCGCCAAACCCCTGGAATGCACGGGCTGCGATCAGTGTTCCTTGTGTCTGGGCAATGCCGCAGGCCAGCGATGCAAGGGTAAACAGGCTGGTGCCCCAGATGAAAACCGCCCGCTGCCCGTATAGATCGCCGAGACGACCGCCGAGCAGCAGGAACCCGCCAAAGGTCAGTAGATACACATTGATGACCCAGGCCAGGGAAACTTCATCGAACCCCAGGTCCAGTTTGATCGAGGGAAGAGCGACATTCACAATTGTCGTATCCAGCACAATCATCAATGTGGCCAGACAGATAACAGTCAGCGCTTGCCAGCGTTTTCTCTGGAAGGAATCTTCTTTCAGGGTGACGTCCGTTGATTGAGTGTTGCAATGACTCATTAAGAAATATCCGTTTTCAAGGTTTTCTGGTGAACAGGTTTGAATAGGTCGAGATGGAGCAGGTTTTGCTCGAATTCTTATTGTCGATTGTGATTTGTAAGCAAGATTGGCGGTTGTAGGATGTGTCTTGATATGGCTGTAGTTTTTCTTTGGTTTGCCAGGAAGTTGCTTCTCTGACACCTGTTTCAGAAATTTGTAAACGCCGCACTGATGTTGTTACTGCATGGCGCGAGCACTGTGTGCCGAGAGAAACGCCATGATCGTGGCTGCCAGAAAGGGCAGCGAGTGGGCGAACAGCATCGCAATCCAGAATCCGAGGTCGATGTCTGGCTCTCGGGTCATCAGCAGGCCCAGGATTGCCAGCCACGAAAGTAGCAGAAGGCACAGCTCCTCCCGGGCTTCGAGCAGGAGTGGTCGGTAACGATTGTCGTGGGTGTGTTTTGGCGTGCGGAAAAAGGGCAGTCTTGACGTGAATATGCCAGTCAGTACCGCCTTGCCGATAGTGGGATATAGCGCGATGCCTGCCAGTGTTGCGGCCAGGGCTTCCCGGATATCTGTGTTGACCAGTTTTCCATAGAGCGAAAGGGTCTTGAGCGTTCTCAAGGTGAACATCAGGAGCAATGAAGTTGAAAAGATCCACGGCAAAGGGGCGAAACCTTCAGGCGTCAGGATCATCGCCATGGACCACAGTAGTGTCGCAAGTGTCAGTAGATAATTCACACCTTCTGCGAGCCAGGGAGTCCAGCCTGCCAGAAAGTGATACCGCTGCATCCTGCTCAGGGATGTGGAACTGCCTGTAAACAGACTGGCAGCATGCTTCTTGATGATCTGGATGGCGCCGTATACCCAGCGATGGCGTTGCTTCTTGAAGTCCGTGAAGCTATCGGGAGTCAGACCCTGGCCGTAGCTGACCGGTGCGTAGCCCGTGGAGAAGCCGCTCTCCAGCATTCGCAGACCCAATTCTGCATCTTCGCAGATACACCATTGCGCCCAGCGCAGAGACTCCAGCGCAGAGCGGCGGATCAGAGTCATGGTGCCATGCTGAATGATCGCATCATGTTCGTTGCGAAGGACCATGCCAATGTTGAAGAACCCCCGGTACTCGGCCTGGCAGCAACGTTTGAACAGGCTCTGATGAGCATCACGATAATCCTGCGGGACCTGAATGACAGCGATTGCCGGGTTACAGAAATGAGGGACCATATGTTTGAGCCAATGACGATTGACGCAGTAATCGGCGTCTATGACTGCCACTATTTCAACGTCCGGCGCCATGTGGTCCAGGAGGTAATTCAGTGCGCCCGCCTTGAAGCCCGGCAGCACATCAACATGAAAGAACCTGAAGTGTGACCCCAGTAGTCGGCAGTACTGTGCAATCGGTTGCCATAGCGTTTTGTCCCGGGTGTTATTGTCGATGATCAGTACTTCAAAATCCGGGTAATCCAGACCCCGCAGCGCATCGAGGGTCTTTTTCAGCATGTCTGCCGGTTCGTTGTAGCACGCGATCTGCACACTGACCTTGGGTGGATGTTCCATGCCTTTGCGCAAGGGATGGAACGGGCGGGTATTCTCGGCTCCCCAGCAAGCCTCGAAGAATTCGTGGCTTTCCACTGCGAGACCGATCAACACGTAGGCGGCCCAGAACAGGCTCAATATCAGTGCCACCCACCAGGGAAGTGACTGGGCGTAATGCATTCCTGCCCATACCAGCAGGCAATATGCGCCAGCAGGTAGCGCAATCGCCGTAAACAGCGATTCAGGCCGCATGGCGGCAATGATTTTCCGCAGTCCGGATCGCCAGTTGACCGGCCTTTTCAACGGGCCGTAAAGCTGTAGTTTTATCTGCCGTTGTGCATCGAAGAAACCCCAATGAGGTCCCGCAATACCCTCATCGACCTTCCATGGCTGGTCGAATGCCTCTATGACAAAGTAGCGATAGCCACATTGATTGAGATGAGAGAGTTGCGTGCGCAGATAAATGGATTGCTCTTGAGGGGATATTCCCAGGCCTCTTGATCTATTGCCTTTGCTGGGCCAGCCAATTTCAGAAAGTATCAGGGGTTTATCAGGAAAACGTTGTTGTAACTCTTTTGCCCGTTCCAGTACAAACGAACTTCCCTCTCGAACGGACAGACCTTCCCAGAAAGGTAATATATGAGCAGCTATAAAATCCGAGTGATTTGCCAGTTCCGGCGTCTCCAGCCATTGTCCCCATATTTCGGAGGCGGCTACCGGTACTTTCACCCGTTGGCGCACATGGTGAATGTAAGCGATAAGTTGCCCGACAGAAACATCTCCACGAAACAGTACTTCGTTGCCAACGATCAAGTGAGTCACACAGGGCAGCCGGTTGGCAAGTTCTATGGCGATTGCCATTTCCTCACGGTTTTTCTCGCCATCGTCGCTGATCCATATGCCCAGGGCGACCTGCATGCCCAGTTCTTCAGCAATTTCCGGAATATAAGCCAGGGTTCCCTCGACCGAGTAGGTCCTGATATTCATGCTGAACGGTCTGATGAGCAGAAGGTCTTCGCGAATTTGCTCACGAGTGGGATAAGTTTTCTTGAGCGGGGTCTGATCGGGGCGAAAAGGCGAATAAGAAAAGCCCGAGACATTGGCTGGCCAGTCGGGTATGTCAAGTAGAGGCTTTCGACGAAAATAGCCGGACAGTGGCGGGCCGGTCTGTGCAGGGAATAATCGGGATAATAATCTGGGCATTGAGTTTTATAGTCAAACGGATGTTCGATGTATTTATTTTAGAGGGTTTTAAGCACCTCGCTGTTTATGTGCCCATTTTTTATGTATGTACGGGCTGCTTTTTAGTTGTTAATTAAAGGTCGGCCGTTAGTGACAGGACGTCCGGATGTTTATACCTGTTTTCCTGTGTGTTCAGGGCGATGGCCGGCAATCGAGTTGCATGGGCTGGCTGGGTGGAACAAGAGGGGTGTCGCGCCTCTGGCAAACCTCTATAATGCGCGCCGGTTTTCGGGGTAACAGACATGAGCACAGAAGATCCACGTTTCGCAGGCATCGCCCGTTTGTATGGCATCGAGGGCCTGGCACGCCTGCGTGCAGCCCACGTGGCAGTGGTCGGTATCGGCGGCGTGGGTTCGTGGGCGGCCGAGGCCATGGCTCGTTGTGGAGTGGGTGAGATTTCCCTGTTCGATATGGACGATGTCTGTGTCAGCAACAGCAATCGCCAGTTGCATGCCCTGGACAGCACGGTGGGACGTCCCAAGGTCGAGGTCATGGCTGAGCGCATCAAGGCGATCAACCCGGCGTGCACCGTGCATGCGGTAAGCGACTTTGTGACTCGCGAGACCATGGCGGACTACATCACCCCGGACCTGGATTTCGTCCTCGACTGCATCGACAGCGTCAACGCCAAGGCGGCGCTGATTTCCTGGTGCAAGCGCCGCAAGATCCAGATCGTGACCACCGGCGGCGCGGGCGGGCAGATCGATCCGACCCAGATCCAGGTCTGCGATTTGAACCGTACCTTCAACGATCCGCTGGCTTCCAAGGTTCGCTCGACCCTGCGTCGCGAATACGGTTTCTCCCGTACCCCAAACCGCCATTACAGCGTGCCTTGCGTGTTTTCCAGCGAGCAGTTGCGCTATCCCAAGCCCGATGGCGGCATCTGCCTGCAGAAAAGTTTTGTCGGGGATGGCGTCAAGCTCGACTGCGCCGGAGGTTTTGGCGCGGTGATGATGGTTACGGCGACCTTCGGCATGGTCGCGGCTACCCGGGCGATCGACAAGCTGGTCGCGGGAACGCGCCGCCCTTCGGAGCGCGCCAGACCGGTTTCGGTTCCGCCCGCTCAGGCGTGAGCCAGTTGCCGCATTCTTTGCAGCACGGCATTCAGGCCGTTGCTGCGTGAGGGTGACAGTTGGCGACTCAGGCCCAACTGGTTGAACCAGTCGGGCAGGTCCACTTCCAGCAACTCCTGCTCCGACAGACCGTTGACCCGCTCCAGCAGCAGCGCTACCAAGCCGCGAATCAACCGTGCATCGCTGGCTGCGCGAAACTGCCAGTGGCCATCGCTGACCGTGCCCAGCAGCCAGACTTTGCTTTCGCAGCCATGCACTCGATGCTCTTCGGATTTCTCCTCGTCGCTCAAGGCCGGCAGTCGCTCGCCCCATTGCATCAGCAGACGTGCGCGCTGTTCCCAGCCTTGAAGCTGGCTGAAGCTTTGCAGTGCCGTTTGCGCGTTTGGTGACAGACTCATCGCAGCAGCTCCAACGCCTGATCCAGGGCACTGAAAAAGCGCAGTAGATCATCCGAATCGTTGTACAGGCCGAGGGAGACGCGAATGGCGCCCGACAATCCCAGGCTCTTGAGCAGCGGCATCGCGCAATGATGGCCGGCGCGTACGGCAATCCCCTGTTCGGTCAACAGATGCGCCAGATCGGCGTTATGCACACCTTCGACCACGAAACTGACCAGTGCCAGCTCCGGCGAGCCCAGTACCCGAATGCCGTCGCGTTGTTGCAGGCCTTCCAGCAAGCGCTGATGCAGCCGTGCCTCGTGCTCGGCTACTGCCTGATGATTCAGGCTTTGCAGATAGCCGAGAGTCGCGCCCAGACCGATCACGCTGGCAATCGCCGGGGTGCCGGCCTCGAAACCCAGCGGCGCCGGACGGAAACTGGCCTGCTGATAATCGGCATCGAGCACCATTTCGCCGCCGTATTGCCAATGTTTCAGGCAGGACAAGGCCTCGTTGCGGGCATACAGCACGCCGAGCCCGTCGGGGCCGTAGAGCTTGTGGCTGGAAAATACATAGAAATCGCAGCCCAGGGCTTGCACATCATGGCGGCCATGGACCACGCCCTGGGCGCCATCCACCACCGTCAATGCACCGTGCGCCCTGGCCAGCTCGAACAGGCGCGGCAAGGGTTGCCAGGCTCCCAGTACGTTGGAGAGCTGGCTGACCGCTAGCAGACGGGTGCGCGGACCGATCAGGGCGGTGGCAGCCTGCAGGTCGATCAGGCCGTGGCTGTCGAGCGGCAGGATCACCAGTTTCAGGTTGCGGCGCCGGGCCAGTTGTTGCCAGGGCAACAGGTTGGCGTGGTGTTCCAGCGCGCTGATGACGATCTCGTCGTCGTCGGCAAACTCATGCTCCAGCCCGTAAGCCAGCAGATTGAGCGCCGAGGTTGCGCCGTGGGTGAAAATGATCTGCCCGGACTCATGGCCATTGAGCCAGTGGGCGATCTTGTGGCGGCTGTCCTCGAACGCCTGGGTGGCATGGGCGCCGGGCAAATGCTGCGCACGATGCACATTGGCGGCACCGTTTGCATAGTAATGGGTCAGGGCATCGATCAATGCCTGAGGTTTTTGCGTGGTTGCGGCGCTGTCCAGATAGGTCTGGCCTTGCCGCTGAAGGGCGTCGATGGCAGGAAAGTCAGCGCGCCAGGGCGAAATGAGGGGCATTGGTCATCCTGCTCGGTGGAATCGGGTACAGGACGGGAGTCCTGTACCCGGACACGGCATCAGTTATGCGCGTGCAGTGCTTCGTTCAGCTCGATGGCCGACTTGTGAGTCTTGCATTCCACCGCGCCGGTCTGCGAGTTGCGACGGAACAGCAGGTCGGTCTGGCCTGCCAGATCGCGTGCCTTGACGACTTTGACCAGCTCGTTGTTTTCATCGAGCAGGGCGACCTTGGTGCCAGCAGTGATGTACAGGCCGGCTTCGACGGTATTGCGATCGCCCAGCGGGATGCCGATGCCGGCGTTGGCGCCGATCAGGCAGCCTTCGCCAACCTTGATGACGATGTTGCCGCCACCGGACAGGGTGCCCATGGTCGAGCAACCGCCGCCCAGGTCCGAGCCCTTGCCGACGAAGACGCCAGCCGAGACACGGCCTTCGATCATGCCTGGACCTTCGGTGCCGCCGTTGAAGTTGACGAAACCTTCATGCATTACGGTGGTGCCTTCGCCCACGTAGGCGCCCAGGCGAACACGTGCGCTGTCAGCGATACGCACGCCGCTCGGCACTACGTAGTCGGTCATTTTCGGGAATTTGTCTACCGAGAAGACTTCCAGCAGTTCGCCTTTGAGGCGTGCTTCGAGTTGACGCTCGCCCAGCTCGGCCAGGTCGACAGCGCCGTGGCTGGTCCATGCCACGTTTGGCAGCAGCGGGAAGATACCGGTCAGGTTCAGACCGTGTGGCTTGGCCAGGCGATGGGACAGCAGGTGCAGCTTCAGGTACGCCTCTGGCGTGGAGGTCAGTGGCGCATCTTCGGCCAGCAGCGTGGCGACCAGCGGCTTGTGGCTTTCAGCCAGACGGGTCAGCAGGGCTGCCTGGGCTGCGTCGACAGGCTTGACTGCATCGGCCAGTTTCGAGGCCAGGTCGGTGCTGAACGCAATGGCCTGGTTGCCACTGGTGTAGCCCAGAACTGGAGCGATTGCGGCAACCAGCTCGGCCGACGGGTTGATCAGCGGCTGGGCGTAAAAGACTTCCAGCCATGCGCCTTGACGGTTTTGAGTGCCGACACCGAAGGCCAGGCTGAACAGAGTAGTGGACATGCAATTTCCTCTTGCGAATTAAAGGGCCATCTCAATCAGGCGATGGCCGCTGCATACAGGTCGGGTTTGAAACCAATCAGGGTCTTGTCGCCAAGATCGAGCACCGGGCGCTTGATCATCGACGGCTGCGCGAGCATCAGCTCGATTGCCTTGGCCTGGTCGAGATCGGTCTTCTGTCCGTCATCGAGCTTGCGAAAGGTGGTTCCCGCGCGGTTCAGCACCACTTGCCAGCCGTGTTCATCGCACCACTGCGTCAGGTGCTCACGGTCGATACCAAGTGTCTTGTAATCATGAAACTCGTAACTCACGGCATGCTCATCGAGCCAGGTACGAGCTTTTTTCATCGTGTCGCAGGCTTTGATGCCATATAGACAAATGCCTTTGCTGCCATCGGCGGAGTTTCCCATTGCCAAAGTGCCTCATGCATACCGAAAAAACAGCCGGTGATTATGCCACGCCCAAGCGTCCTGTGCCCGGCCTGTCGCGATATCTGTCGGACAATCCGGGCGCAGTGAAAGGGTAGTGCAGTGTCTATACATCGGCGACGGTTACAAACAGGCTATCAGGAGGCCGTGCTGGCTGGCGTTGCAGTGTCCGAAGCGTTGGCGCTGGATGGGTTGCTGGCGGGTTTGGCTCCAGGGGCTTGCTGCTCTTCTTCCTCTTCCCGGAGCTGTTCGCTATTTATCTCGGCCAGCATCTCGAACAGGGTCTTGGGGATTTCGGGTTTTTCTTCTTTCCTGAGGGCTGCGATGCCTGCTTCGAGGTTCATGTGCTGTTGCAGCCATGCGACCGAGCCTTTTTCTTCGGGGCTGACGCTATTCAGAAAGGCCAGGCCCGCCTCATAGGATCTGACTGGATTGGCAGTAAAGGTGCTGGCGGCATGGCTGTCGTAAAGGCCCATGGCAATGCCTTGTTGCCGGTTCATGGCGTCGGTGGCGGACTGTTGCTCTGCCTTGCTGAACAGTCCGTCCTTGTTGCTGCTGACGGCATACAGTGATCGGCGGTCGAGATCGCCGATCAGGGAGTTGGTATCGCGGCCTTCATAACTGCTGTGGTCATAAGGCGTGCCGCTGGCCTTCATCTGCGCATATTTGGCATCCATGCGCGCCCGGGCGTCGGTGGCGACTTCGGAAAATGTCAGGTTTCTGGAACTGGTGGCCAGCCCTGGATTGGCCGGGGCCATTATCAAGGCGGTGGTGCTCATGCCGGGACGGGCAGGAAACAATGAGCTGGCAGAAGAGGTTGTCTGGCTGAGTTGCAGGGCAACGCTGGAAAATGTGGTCTGATCTGCATTTGTCGAAGTGGCTGTAGCCGCCGGGTTTGTGGGCTGAGCGCTTCTGGCGGTTGCAGTGCTTGTGCTATCGAGGCCGCTATAAGTGGCAATGGCCGTGTTCGACAGGGTCGATACGAGGTTCATATGCTCTTCCATGACATGAGTATGCGAACTGTATCGACTCTGTAGCCTGTTTCTATAATGAGTGCGGGGCTTAACGAGTAATGAACGCGCGAATCCGCTCGGCAGCCTCGATGCATTCGGCCAGCGGCGCGACCAGCGCCATGCGTACCCGGCCAGCGCCCGGGTTGAGGCCGTTTACTTCACGCGACAGGTAGGAGCCCGGCACGACTGTGACATGCTGCTCGACGAACAGGTCGCGGCAGAATTCGGCGTCGTCCTTGCCCACGTTCGGCCACAGGTAGAAGCCGCCGTCCGGGCGCTGAACATCCAGCACCGGAGCCAGAATTTCCAGTACTGCGTCGAATTTCTCGCGATACAGCGCGCGGTTGGCGCGTACGTGTTCTTCGTTATTCCAGGCCGCGATACTGGCCAGTTGAGTCTGAACCGGCATGGCGCAACCGTGGTAGGTGCGATATAGCAGAAAGGCCTTGAGGATGTCGGCGTCACCGGCGACAAAGCCTGAGCGCAGGCCCGGCAGGTTGGAGCGCTTGGACAGGCTGTGGAAGACCACGCAACGCTTGAAGTCCTTGCGGCCCAGTTCGGCGCAGGCGCTGAGCAGGCCCGGTGGCGGTGTCTGCTCGTCGAAATACAGCTCGCTGTAACACTCGTCCGCGGCGATCACGAAATCGTACTCGTCGGCCAGGGCAATCAGTTTCTTCAGGGTCGGCAGTGGAATCAGTGCGCCAGTCGGGTTGCCGGGCGAGCACAGGAACAGGATCTGGCAACGTTTCCAGATATCTGGCGTGACCGCGTCGAAATCCGGGTTGAAACCGTTTTCGCTCAGGCACGGCAGGTAATGCGGCTGGGCACCGGCGAGAAACGCTGCGCCTTCATAGATCTGATAGAACGGGTTGGGGCTGACTACCAGGCCATCATCGCTGCGATTGACCACGGTCTGAGTGAAGGCAAACAGTGCTTCGCGGGTGCCATTGACCGGCAATACATTGCGCGCCGGGTCTATCCAGCCTTCGGGTACGCTGAAACGGCGGTTGCACCAACCGGCAATCGCTTCGCGCAGG
This sequence comes from Pseudomonas cichorii, assembly GCF_003700275.1. GTDB lineage: Bacteria > Pseudomonadota > Gammaproteobacteria > Pseudomonadales > Pseudomonadaceae > Aquipseudomonas > Aquipseudomonas cichorii_B. Next base: position 73,623 of record NZ_RBRE01000103.1, read on the forward strand.
GCGGGGATACCCAGGGTCGTGGGATATACCGCCATTTGGTCGAGGTTGTCGGCCAGGGCCTTGGCGACGAACTCGGGTGAACGATGCTTCGGCTCGCCGATGGACAGCGCGACCGGGTGTTTGTCCGGGTTGGGCGTCACGCTGCCGAGTAGGGCGCGGAGCTTCTCGAACGGGTAAGGCTGAAGCTGTTGCATGGCGTTATTCATGGGGCGGGTTCTCAATGAGCTGGGCGCCTGCGAAGGCGCCGTTGAGTCGATTCGTCAAATGCTGATCCGCAGGTTGCCGTCCGGCTCTGAGTTGACGCTCAGTTGCCTGGTGATGGCTTCCTGCAAGCGACTGCATAGCTGGGGGTCGGATAGCGGTTGATTGTTGGCATCGGTAATGAAGAACACGTCTTCCACGCGCTCGCCCAGGGTCGCGATCTTGGCGTTCTGCAAGGACAGGTCGAACTCCAGGAAAATCTTGCCGATCCGTGCCAGCAGTCCCGGACGGTCTGGCGCCAGCAGCTCCAGCACCGTCACCGGGCGTTGCGCGTCGTTGTGAATGGTGACCTGCGGCGCAAAGGCAAAGTGCTTGAGCTGTCGCGGCACACGACGCTTGATGATGGTCGGGTAGTTGTCCGGGTTGCGCAGTGCTTCGGTGAGGCCGTCACGAATCTGCCGGGTGCGCTCGGGATCGTCGCCGATTGCGCCGCCATCGTTGTCCAGCACGATATAGGTATCGAGGGTGAACTTGCTGCTGGAAGTGATGATGCGTGCGTCGTGAATGTTCAGGTTCAACTGGTCCATCGCCGCCACGGTCACGGCGAAGAAGTCGTGCTGGTCCGGGGCATAGATGAAGATCTGGGTGCCACCCTCGAACTCGCGCTGAGTGGTTTCCTTGATCAGGACCAGCGGACCGCCATCGGCAGGTTGCTGCAGGATGGCATCGCTGTGCCAGGCCACGTCACCGGCGGTATGGCGCAGGAAGTAATCATCCCCCAATGCAGACCAGAGCTGTTCCACGTCGTCCGGGTCGATGCCGTTGCGTACCAGAATGTCCAGCGCGGCAATCTGTGTGCGGCGAATCTGCTCTTCGCGATCGACCGGATTCTCCAGGCCGCGGCGCAAGGCCCGCTTGGTTTCGGTATACAGCTGGCGCAGCAGGCTGGCCCGCCACGAGTTCCAGAGCGTCGGATTGGTGGCATTGATGTCCGCGACAGTCAGCACATACAGGTAATCCAGATGCACTTCATCGCCGACGAACTGCGCGAAGTCATGGATGACCTGAGGGTCGGACAAGTCCTTGCGCTGCGCGGTGGTCGACATTACCAGGTGATGGCTGACCAGCCATACGATCAGGCGGGTGTCCCAGGCTGGCAGGTGGTGGCGCACGCCGAAGGCCTGGGCATCCACGGCGCCCAGTTCCGAATGATCGCCGCCGCGGCCTTTGCCGATGTCGTGATACAGGCCGGCCAGATAGATCAGTTCCGGCTTGGGAATGCGCGCCATGATCTTGCTGGCCAGCGGGAATTTCTCGGCCACGTCGGCATATTGCAGCCTGCGCATGTGCTTGATCAGGTTCAGCGTATGCGCATCCACGGTATAAATGTGGAAAAGGTCATGCTGCATTTGCCCGACGATATGCCCGAACTCGGGCAGGTACAGGCCAAGGATTCCGTAGCGGTTCATCCTGCGCAGGTTGCGGTGGATGCCGAGTTCGCACTTGAACAGCTCGATGAACAGGCTGGTATTACGGATATCGTTGCGGAATTCGTCGTTGATCAGGTGCCGATGCTCGCGCAACAGGCGAATGGTATCGGCACGAACGCCCTTGATCTCCGGATGCTGGGCCATCAGCACGAAAATCTCGAGCATGGCGAACGGCGTGCGCTTGAATACGTGCGGGTTGGTTGCTTCTATATAGCCGTCATGCAACTGGAAGCGCGAGTTGATCGGCTGCGTGCTGCTGCCGTCATCCTTGGCGAGAATGACTTCTTCAAAGTGCTGGATGATCAGGTCGCTCAGTTCGGCGATGCTCATGACCACGCGATAGTACTTCTGCATGAAGCGTTCGATGGCCAGCTTGGCATCGCTGTCCTGATAGCCCAGCAGGCTTGCGATCCTGATCTGGTAATCGAACAGCAGCCGGTCTTCGGAGCGTCCTGCCAGCATGTGCAGGGCATAACGCACCTTCCAGAGGAATTCCTGGGAGGAGGCCAGCAGGTTGTTCTCGCTTTCCAGCAGGAAACCTTCGCCGGCCAGGGCGCGCAGGTTCAGGGTGCCATACTGGCGACGGGCGACCCAGAGGATGGTCTGGATGTCGCGCAGGCCACCGGGCGAGCCCTTGACGTTGGGTTCAAGGTTGTATTCGGTGTCATTGTACTTGTGGTGCCGGGTCTTCTGTTCGGCGCGCTTGGCCAGGAAGAAGTCCTTGCTCGGCCACATGTGTTGCGTGCTGGTAACTTCCAGCATGCGCTGGCGCAGACGCTCCGGTCCGGCGATGGTGCGGCTTTCCATCAGGTTGGTGATCACGGTCAGGTCGGCCAGGCCTTCCTGTACGCATTCGTCCACCGAGCGCACGCTTTGCCCGACTTCCAGGCCGATATCCCACAGCAGGGTCAGAAAACGCTCTATGGATTCGCGAAAGACTTCGTGATCGGCGCTGTCCAGCAGGATCAGCAGGTCGATATCCGAATAAGGGTGCAGTTCGCCACGACCATAGCCGCCAACCGCCAGCAAGGCTATGTCGGCGTCCTCGTTCCAGTCGAACTGACCCCAGGCCTGTTGCAGGATGTTATCCACGAACCAGGCTCGATCCTCGATCAGGCGACGTATGTTACGGCCTTCGCAAAAACGCGCGTCGAGCACGTCACGGGCATTGCGGATGGCTTTCTTGAAAGCGGCGATGGGGCTTGCCTTCAAGGCCAGTTCAGCCTGGAACTGGCCGCGGTCGAACAAATCGGGATCCACCTGCGGCATGGAACAGCTTTCCTTTATATCGAACGGTGCGGTCTTGGTGTCGGGCGAACAGGCCGGGTCAGGCCGATGTACGCGCGATAGTGTCGTCGCTGCGCAGGGTGAAAATCTCGTAGCCGTCGGCAGTCACCAGAATCGTGTGCTCCCACTGTGCCGAGAGCTTGCGATCCTTGGTAATGGCGGTCCAGCCGTCGCCGAGAATCTTGGTGTCGGCGCGACCCTGATTGATCATCGGTTCGATGGTGAAGGTCATGCCTTCAAGCAGTTCGATACCGGTGCCAGCCTCGCCATAATGCAGCACCTGCGGCTCTTCGTGAAAGACCTTGCCGATGCCGTGGCCGCAGAATTCACGAACGACGGAAAAACCGTTCTTTTCGGCGTGCTTCTGGATCACTGCGCCGATATCCCCGAGGCGGGTGCCCGGACGCACGATCTCGATGGCCTTGTACAGGCATTCCTGGGTGATTTTCGACAGGCGTTCGGCCCACTCCGGCACCTTGCCGACATGGAACATCTTGCTGGTGTCGCCGTGATAGCCGTCCTTGATGACGGTGATGTCGATATTCAGGGTGTCGCCATTCTTGAGCTGCTTCTCGCCTGGAATGCCGTGGCAGACCACGTGGTTGATCGAGGTGCAGATCGACTTGGGGAAGCCTTTATAGTTGAGAGGCGCCGGAATCGCTTGCTGCTCGTTGACGATGTAGTCGTGGCAGATGCGGTCCAGTTCTTCGGTGGTGACACCGGCCTTGACGTGCGGCGTGATCATTTCCAGGACTTCGGCGGCCAGGCGACCGGCGATACGCATCTTTTCGATGTCTTCGGGAGTTTTGAGGGTAACGGTCATGCAATATCTCTCTGCGTGGTTGCACGCGGCCAAATACGGAAAGGCACGATTCTATCAGACCCGGGCTGATGACTAGCGCTTCCTTCCATAAAGGAAACATGAGGGAATCTGTCTGTTTTCAAAAGGATGGAGAAACAAGCGCGTAATTCGGGTTTCGCTGGCTTTCCTTTTGTGATATAAAATGCGCCGCTTTCCAAGGTCCGTCCTGGAAGCCTAAACCCACACACGTGTCGACACGATGACCTGGGTGCCTTTGGCGACAAGCCTCTGGTTGGTCATTGGGATACGTGGAGGCCTAACCCGACTTATCAAGGAACTATCATGTCCCAAGTCAATATGCGCGATATGCTGAAGGCCGGTGTGCACTTCGGTCACCAAACCCGTTACTGGAATCCGAAAATGGGTAAGTACATTTTCGGCGCGCGTAACAAGATTCACATCATCAACCTTGAAAAAACCCTGCCAATGTTCAACGAAGCTCTGACTTTCGTTGAGCGCCTGGCTTCGGGCAAAAACAAGATTCTGTTCGTCGGCACCAAGCGTTCCGCTGGCAAGATCGTTGCTGAAGAAGCAGCACGTTGCGGTTCCCCGTACGTCGATCACCGCTGGTTGGGCGGCATGCTGACCAACTTCAAGACCATTCGTCAGTCGATCAAGCGTCTGCGCGAGCTGGAAGTACAGGCAGAAGACGGTACTTTCGCCAAGCTGACCAAGAAAGAAGCGCTGATGCGCACCCGTGATCTGGAAAAACTGGATCGCAGCCTGGGTGGTATCAAGGACATGGGCGGTCTGCCAGACGCACTGTTCGTTATCGACGTTGATCACGAGCGCATCGCGATCACCGAAGCCAACAAGCTGGGCATCCCGGTTATCGGCGTAGTCGATACCAACAGCAGCCCGGAAGGCGTTGACTACATCATCCCAGGCAACGATGACGCAATCCGCGCTATCCAGCTGTACATGGGTTCGATGGCTGACGCTGTTATCCGTGGTCGCAACAATGTTGCTGGCGGCACCGACGTTTACGTCGAAGAAGCTCCAGCTGCAGCAGCTGTAGAAGGCTGAGTAACAAACGCTTAGCGTTTACTCAGTACGCGAAAAGGGGGCTTGGCCCCCTTTTTGCCACCTCGAGAATGATCTGTTGGCGTTACCGTGGCCTGGTTGTCATGTGTTGCTGCCACCCTGATTTTTCAAGAATTTGAACGCCCGTTTACCCCGGGTGGAATGGTTGAAAACCTATCCAAGAGGATTTTGAAATGGCAGAGATTACTGCAGCGTTGGTCAAAGAACTGCGCGAGCGTACCGGCGAAGGCATGATGGATTGCAAAAAGGCCTTGACCAAGGCTGGCGGCGACATCGAAAAAGCCATCGACGACATGCGTGCTTCCGGCGCCATCAAGGCTGCCAAGAAAGCAGGCAACGTTGCTGCTGAAGGCGCTATCGGCGTCAAGGTTGCTGAAGACGGCAAATCGGCTGTCATCATCGAAGTCAACTCGCAGACCGACTTCCTGGCTCTGCAGGACGACTTCAAGAACTTCGTCAACAGCAGCATCGAAAAGGCATTCGCCGACAAACTGACCGACGCAGCTCCGCTGATCGAAGCTCAGGAAGTCGAGCGTACTGCTCTGGTTGCCAAAGTCGGCGAGAACGTCAACATTCGTCGCCTGACCCGCATCGAAGGCGACGTTGTAAACGCTTACCTGCACGGCAACAAGATCGGTGTAGTCGTGGCTCTGAAAGGCGGTGACGCCGAGCTGGCCAAAGACATCGCCATGCACGCTGCTGCAAGCAACCCTGAATTCCTGCTGCCTTCGGAAGTTTCTGCCGAAGCGATCGAGCGCGAGAAGGGCGTCTTCCTGCAACTGAACGAAGACAAGATCAAAGGCAAGCCTGCTGAAATCGTCGAGAAAATGGTGAGCGGTCGTATCACCAAGTTCCTGGCCGAAGCCAGCCTGGTCGAGCAAGCTTTCGTCAAGAACCCGGAAATCACCGTGGGTGCTCTGGCGAAGAAAGCTGGCGCTGAAATCGTATCGTTCACCTACTTCAAGGTAGGCGAAGGTATCGAGAAGCCAGTCGACAACTTCGCTGAAGAAGTAGCTGCCCAGGTAGCTGCAAGCAAGAAGTAAGACGGTTTCTCAACTGTCGCCCCAAAGAGGCTGCCCGCTCACGCGCGCGGCCTCTTTGTCAAAAAAGAAAGGGAATTTCCCTTTGAGAATTGGCCCATAAGGCTGCATTCTCCAGACGCTCTTTTAGCGTCAAGCTAGAGTAAGCGCAGGCCTGAGATGGCCCGCACAGATTTTTTTCAGAAAACGCCGCAGGAGAGATTCGCAATGGCTCAGCAGGGCAGTGGTTATCAGGCTCGCTATAAACGCATTCTACTCAAGCTTAGCGGCGAGGCCCTGATGGGCTCGGAAGAGTTCGGTATCGATCCCAAGGTACTGGATCGCATGGCGCTGGAAGTCGGCCAGTTGATTGGTATCGGCGTTCAGGTCGGGCTGGTTATCGGTGGTGGCAACCTGTTCCGTGGCGCGGCCTTGAGTGCTGCGGGCATGGATCGGGTGACGGGCGATCACATGGGCATGCTGGCCACTGTGATGAATGCCCTGGCAATGCGTGATGCGCTGGAGCGAGCTAATATTTCGGCAATAGTGATGTCCGCCATTTCGATGATGGGCGTGACCGATCATTACGATCGTCGCAAGGCCATGCGTCACCTCAGCTCCAAGGAAGTGGTCATCTTTGCAGCCGGCACCGGTAATCCGTTTTTCACTACCGATTCGGCTGCGTGCCTGCGCGCGATCGAAATCGATGCCGATGTCGTCCTCAAGGCGACCAAGGTCGATGGCGTCTACACCGCAGATCCGTTCAAGGACCCGAATGCCGAGAAGTTCGATCATCTGTCTTACGATGAAGTACTGGATCGCAAGCTGGGTGTAATGGATCTGACGGCTATCTGCCTGTGTCGCGACCACAAGATGCCGTTGCGCGTCTTCAACATGAACAAGCCCGGCGCCCTGCTGAATATCGTACATGGCGGCGCTGAAGGAACCCTGATCGAGGAAGTTCAACAATGATCAACGAAATCAAGAAAGACGCTCAGGCACGCATGCAGAAAAGCCTCGAGTCCCTGGCGCACGCCTTCAGCCGCATTCGTACCGGTCAGGCTCACCCGAGTATCCTGGGTGGCGTGATGGTGCCTTACTACGGTGCCGATACCCCGCTGAACCAGGTCGCCAACGTGACCGTCAAGGATGCACGCACCCTGCAGGTCGTGGCATTCGAGCGCAACATGCTGGCTGCGGTCGACAAGGCTATCCAGAGTTCCGGCCTGGGCTTCAACCCGACCAACCTTGGCGAACTGCTGCTGATCAGCATGCCGGCCCTGACCGAGGAAACCCGCAAGGGCTTCACCAAGCAGGCGCGTGATGCGGCTGAAGACGCCCGTGTTGCTGTACGCAACATCCGTCGCGATGCATTGGGCCAGTACAAGGATCTGGTCAAGGAAAAGGAAATCAGCGAAGACGAAGAGCGTCGCGCTGCTGACGAGATCCAGAAGCTGACCGACAAGTTCGTGGCTGACATCGAAGTGGCTGTGAAGCAGAAAGAAGCAGACCTGATGGCCGTATAAGGTTCGGGGCGCTTTCATGGAAAAGATAAAACCGGCCGCACTGTCTTCGGTGCCACGCCATGTCGCGATTATCATGGACGGTAATAATCGTTGGGCCAAGAAACGCCTGTTGCCAGGCGTTGCAGGTCACAAGGCAGGCGTGGATGCCGTGCGTGCAGTCATTGAGGTGTGCGCCGAAGCCAAGGTCGAGGTGCTGACGCTGTTCGCATTCTCCAGTGAAAACTGGCAGCGCCCGGCCGAAGAGGTCGGGGCTCTGATGGAGCTGTTCTTCACGGCCCTGCGGCGCGAAACCCGTCGCCTGAACGAGAATGGCATCAGCCTGCGCATCATTGGTGATCGCTCGCGCTTCCATCCCGAACTGCAGGCGGCCATGCGCGAAGCGGAAATGCAGACGGCTGGCAACAGCCGCTTCGTTCTGCAGATCGCGGCCAACTACGGTGGGCAATGGGATATCGCCCAGGCTGCCCAGCGCTTGTCTCGCGAGGTTCAGGCCGGACATCTGCAGCCTGAAGACATCACGCCCGAACTGTTGCAGACCTGTCTGGCAACTGGCGATCTGCCGTTGCCGGATCTGTGCATCCGGACGGGTGGCGAGCATCGCATCAGTAACTTTCTGCTTTGGCAGCTGGCTTATGCCGAGCTGTATTTTTCCGACCTGTTCTGGCCGGACTTCAAACACGATGCCATGCGCGTTGCGCTGGCCGATTTCGCTTCGCGCCAACGTCGCTTCGGTAAAACCAGCGAACAGGTCGAAGCTGGAGCCCGGGTTTAATGCTGAAACAACGGATCATCACTGCACTCATCTTGTTGCCGGTCGCTCTTTGTGGGTTCTTCCTGCTCAAGGGCGCCGAATTCGCCCTGTTCATCGGACTGGTCGTAGTGCTGGGTGCCTGGGAATGGGCGAGACTGGCAGGGCTTGTGTCTCAGGTCATGCGCGTGGCTTATGCCGTTGCGGTCGGCGTTCTGCTGTTCCTGATGTATCTACTGCCGGGGCTGGCGCCCTGGATTCTGGTCGCGGCGGTTCTCTGGTGGGGGGTAGCGACCTTTCTGGTGCTTACTTTCCCCGCTTCCAGCGAATACTGGGCGAGCGCTGCCTGCAAGCTGGTCATCGGCCTTTTGATTCTGCTGCCAGCCTGGCAAGGTCTCGTGCTTATCAAGCAGTGGCCGCTGGGTAACTGGCTGATCCTGTCGGTGATGGTGCTGGTATGGGCTGCCGATATCGGTGCCTATTTCTCCGGCAAGGCATTCGGCAAGCGCAAGCTGGCGCCCAAGGTCAGTCCGGGCAAAAGTTGGGAAGGCGTTTATGGTGGCCTGGTAGTCAGTCTGGGGATCACCGCTGCCGTAGGTGTTTCCCGTGACTGGTCGGTGTCACAACTGATCGTCGGTCTGTTGGGCGCTGCCGCCATCGTGCTGATTTCGGTGGTGGGTGACTTGACCGAAAGCATGTTCAAGCGTCAGGCCGGTATCAAGGACAGCAGTAACCTGTTGCCCGGTCATGGTGGTGTTCTGGACCGTATCGATAGCCTGACGGCCGCGATTCCCGTGTTCGCCGTGCTGCTCTGGGCTGCTGACTGGGGTGTGCTGTGAAACCGCAACAGATAACCATCCTTGGGGCCACCGGATCGATTGGCCTCAGTACGCTGGATGTCATCGCTCGTCATCCGGCTCTTTATCAGGTCTTTGCCCTGACCGGCTTCAGTCGCCTGAAGGAATTGCTGGCGTTGTGCGTCCGGCATACGCCGCGTTTCGCCGTGGTACCCACCCAGGATGTCGCACGCAAGTTGCAGGATGACCTTGCCGCTGCCGGGCTCGATACCCGTGTGCTGGTAGGGGAGGGTGGCCTGTGTGAAGTGGCTGCACATCCCCAGGTCGATGCGGTCATGGCTGCGATTGTCGGGGCTGCCGGTCTGCGGCCGACCCTGGCGGCGGTCGAGGCGGGCAAGAAGGTCCTGCTGGCCAACAAGGAAGCCCTGGTCATGTCCGGCGCCTTGTTCATGCAGGCGGTGCGTCAGAGCGGTGCCGTGCTGCTGCCCATCGACAGTGAGCACAATGCAATCTTTCAGTGCCTGCCGGGCGACTTCTCTCGTGGCCTGAGTGCCGTGGGTGTCCGGCGTATTCTGTTGACTGCTTCGGGCGGACCGTTTCGTCGGACGCCGCTGGCGCAACTGCACGACGTTACGCCGGAGCAGGCCTGTGCCCATCCCGTCTGGTCGATGGGGCGCAAGATTTCCGTGGATTCGGCGACCATGATGAACAAGGGGCTGGAGCTGATCGAGGCCTGTTGGCTGTTCGATGCCCGTCCGGCCCAGGTCGAAGTGGTGATTCATCCGCAGAGCGTGATCCACTCCATGGTGGATTATGTGGATGGTTCGGTATTGGCCCAGCTTGGCAATCCCGACATGCGCACACCGATCGCCAATGCGCTGGCCTGGCCTGCACGCATGGACTCTGGCGTCTCGCCGCTGGATCTGTTCCGTATCGGCCAGCTGGACTTTGAAGAGCCTGACGAGGAACGTTTCCCGTGCCTGCGTCTGGCCCGTCAGGCAGCGGAAGCCGGAGGCAGTGCACCGGCCATGCTCAATGCTGCCAATGAAGTGGCTGTGGCAGCATTTCTTGACCGACGCATTGGTTATCTGGAAATCGCGGGTATGATCGAGGACGTGCTGAATCTTGAGCCCGCCGTTGCGGTCGAAGAGCTCGGTGCGGTATTTGCAGCAGATGCAAGGGCGCGCGTTCTGGCAGGGCTTTGGCTGGAACGAAACGGACGATGATTGAACATGGATGATAGGGTTGATGTGATGTATCGCGAGCAGGCTTCTGGCGCTGCGATGATAAACACAGTTGCCGGCATGCCGGCACCCGGAGAAGGTTGATGAGCGCGCTATATATGATCATTGGCACCCTGGTTGCCCTGGGTGTACTGGTTACCTTTCACGAATTTGGTCACTTCTGGGTTGCCCGGCGCTGTGGTGTCAAGGTCCTGCGCTTTTCGGTGGGCTTCGGTACGCCGCTGATTCGCTGGCATGACCGCCAGGGCACCGAGTTCGTCGTTGCGGCGATTCCTCTGGGCGGCTACGTCAAGATGCTCGACGAGCGCGAAGGCGATGTACCTGAGCATCTGGCCGACCAGTCCTTCAACCGCAAGACCGTGTACCAGCGCATCGCCATCGTCATTGCCGGTCCTGCGGCCAACTTTCTGCTGGCGATCGTCTTCTTCTGGGCGCTGGCCATGCTCGGCAGCCAGCAGGTTCGCCCGGTCATCGGCGCAGTGGAGGCGGGCAGCATTGCCCAGCAGGCCGGCCTGAGCGCCGGTCAGGAAATCGTTTCGGTCGACGGCGAGGCGACATCGGGTTGGTCTGCCGTCAATCTGCAACTGGTTCGTCGTCTCGGCGAGAGCGGCACGATTGCGCTGAAGGTGCGCGATCAGGGTTCGAGCGTCGATACGGCGCATAGCCTGGCTCTGGATAACTGGCTCAAGGGTGCCGAAGAGCCCGATCCGATTCGCTCCCTGGGGATTCGCCCATGGCGTCCGGCCCTGGCTCCGGTATTGGCAGAGCTTGATCCGAAAGGCCCGGCACAGGCCGCTGGCCTTAAAACCGGTGATCTGTTGCTGGCAATCGATGGCAAGCCGCTCAACGAGTGGCAGCAGGTTGTCGACTGGGTTCGCGAGCGTCCGGATGCGCGAGTCCAGTTGCGCATCGAACGTGATGGCGCACAACTCGATGTACCGCTGACTCTGGCGGTGCGCGGAGAGGGTAAGGCAGCGACCGGTTATCTGGGCGCTGGCGTCAAAGGTGTCGATTGGCCGCCAGAGATGTTGCGTGAAGTCAGTTATGGTCCTCTGGCCGCTGTGGCCGAGGGCGCGAAGCGCACCTGGAACATGAGCGTGCTGACACTGGATTCACTCAGGAAAATGTTGTTCGGCGAGCTCTCGGTAAAAAACTTGAGTGGACCGATAACCATTGCTAAAGTGGCGGGCGCTTCAGCCCAGTCGGGCATTGGTGATTTCCTGAACTTCCTGGCCTATCTGAGCATAAGCCTGGGGGTTCTGAATCTATTGCCGATCCCGGTGCTGGATGGCGGGCATTTGCTGTTTTATCTGATCGAATGGGCACGTGGTCGCCCTCTTTCGGAAAAGGTACAAGGTTGGGGAGTTCAGATCGGTATCAGTCTGGTGGTGGGCGTCATGTTGCTCGCGCTGGTCAACGATCTGGGACGACTGTAAGCCCTTGCTGTATTGCGAAATCTGCCGCATTTTGCGGCAGTTTGTTTATTGCCAGTTGGAATAAGAAAGGACTTCATGAAACGTCTGCTGCTAACTGCGGTTCTTGCCGTACTGATGATCGCCGAAGTTCACGCCGAGTCCTTCACCATCTCCGATATCCGTGTCAACGGCCTGCAGCGGGTATCCGCCGGCAGCGTCTTTGGTGCGTTGCCGCTCAACGTGGGCGAGCAGGCGGATGATGGTCGTCTGGTTGACGCTACTCGTGCGTTGTTCAAAACCGGTTTCTTTCAAGATATCCAGCTGGGACGTGATGGCAATGTTCTTGTCATTACGGTGGTTGAGCGTCCTTCCGTTGCCAGCATCGAAATCGAAGGCAACAAGGCGATTTCCACTGAAGACCTGATGAAAGGGCTGAAGCAGTCCGGCCTGGCCGAAGGTGAGATCTTCCAGCGTGCGACCCTCGAAGGTGTGCGTAACGAGCTGCAACGCCAGTACGTTGCCCAGGGCCGTTACTCTGCCGAGGTTGCTGCCGAGGTCGTTCCTCAGCCGCGCAACCGTGTCGGCCTGAAGATCAACATCAATGAAGGCACCGTTGCTGCCATTCAGCACATCAACGTGGTGGGCAACACGGTTTTCCCCGATGAAGACCTGATCGACCTGTTCGAGCTCAAGACCACCAACTGGCTTTCCTTCTTCAAGAACGACGACAAGTACGCCCGTGAAAAGCTTTCCGGCGACCTGGAGCGTCTGCGTTCCTACTACCTGGACCGCGGCTATATCAACATGGATATCGCCTCGACCCAGGTTTCGATCACGCCTGACAAGAAGAACGTGTACATCACGGTCAACGTCAACGAAGGCGAGAAATACAGCGTCAAGTCGGTCAAGCTCAGCGGTGACCTGAAAGTGCCTGAAGACCAGGTCAAGTCCCTGCTGCTTGTGCAGCCGGGCCAGGTGTTCTCGCGCAAGGTCATGACCACCACTTCCGAACTGATCACCCGTCGCCTGGGTAACGAAGGCTATACCTTCGCCAACGTCAACGGCGTACCGACACCGAACGACGAAGACCACACCGTCGATATCACCTTCGTGGTAGATCCGGGCAAGCGTGCCTACGTCAACCGTATCAATTTCCGTGGCAACACCAAGTCTGCGGACGAAGTACTGCGTCGCGAAATGCGCCAGATGGAAGGCGGCTGGGCTTCGACCTACCTGATCGACCAGTCGAAAACCCGTCTGGATCGCCTGGGCTTCTTCAAGGAAGTGAACGTCGAAACGCCAGCAGTTCCAGGCACCGACGACCAGGTAGACGTCAACTACGCGGTTGAAGAGCAGGCTTCCGGTTCGATCACTGCCAGCGTCGGTTTTGCACAGAGTGCCGGCCTGATCCTCGGTGGCTCGATCAGCCAGAACAACTTCCTGGGTACCGGTAACCGCGTAAGCATCGGCCTGACCCGTAGCGAATACCAGAGCCGTTACAACTTCAGCTATGTCGATCCGTACTGGACTGCCGACGGTGTGAGCCTGGGTTACAACGCTTTCTACCGTACGACCAACTATGACGAGCTCGATGTCGATGTTGCCAGCTACGCGGTCGACAGCCTGGGTGCCGGTATCAACCTGGGTTACCCGATCAGCGAGACTTCGCGTCTGACCTATGGTCTGACCATGCAACAGGACAAGATCAAGACCGGTACCTATACCGTTGACGAGATTTTCGACTTCATCAACCAGGAAGGCGACAGTTTCCTGAACTTCAAGGGCTCCGTAGGCTGGTCCGAGTCGACCTTGAACAAAGGTGTTCTGGCCACCCGTGGTCATTCGCAGAGCCTCGTGTTTGAAACCACTCTGCCGGGCAGTGACCTGTCGTTCTACAAGCTGGACTACCGCGCACAGTATTTCCATCCGATCACGGATAACTACACGCTGCGCCTGCACACTGAACTGGGTTACGGTGACGGATACGGCTCGACCTCCGGTCTGCCGTTCTATGAAAACTACTACGCCGGTGGCTTCAACTCGGTACGTGGCTTCAAGGACAGCACCCTGGGTCCGCGCAGTACGCCAAGTAGCGGCAGAAACCCGGGCACTGCTGCAGACCCGGATCAGGATCCGCTGCCGTTCGGTGGTAACGTTCTGGTGCAAGGTGGCGTAGAAGTCATGTTCCCGCTGCCGTTCATCAAGGATCAGCGTTCCCTGCGTACCTCCCTGTTCTGGGACGTGGGTAACGTATTTGACACAAATTGCGATTCCAACAGGACGCTCAATGGTCAGAGAGTCGAATGTAACAACATCGACTTCTCCGGCATGGCGAGCTCTGTAGGTGTCGGTGTTACCTGGATCACTGCTCTCGGTCCTCTGAGCTTCGCCCTGGCGATGCCGGTCAAGAAGCCTGACAACGATGCAGAAACGCAGGTTTTCCAATTCTCCCTGGGCCAGACGTTCTAAGCGTCTGATCCTTGATAACGAAACGAATTCTGTAGGAGTGTATTGTGCGTAAGTTGACTCAATTGGTAATGCTGGCAACTGTCCTTGTAGCCGGTCCTGCATTTGCAGACATGAAAATTGCCGTGCTGAACTATCAGATGGCGCTGCTGGAATCCGATGCCGCGAAGAAATACGCCGTTGATGCCGAGAAGAAGTTCGGTCCGCAACTGACCAAGCTGAAAACTCTGGAAAGCAGCGCCAAGGGCATCCAGGACCGTCTGGTAAGTGGTGGCGACAAAATGGCTCAGCCTGAGCGCGAGCGTCTGGAGCTTGAATTCAAGCAAAAGGCCCGTGACTTCCAGTTCCAGTCCAAGGAACTGAACGAAGCCAAGGCTGTTGCTGACCGTGAAATGCTCAAGCAGCTCAAGCCAAAGCTGGATCAGGCTGTGGAAGAAGTCATCAAGAAAGGTGCCTTTGACCTGGTGTTCGAGCGCGGTGCAGTGATTGATGTCAAACCTCAGTATGACGTCACTCGCCAGGTCATCGAGCGCATGAATCAGCTGAAATAATCCATGAGCACAATTATCAAGCTCGGCCAGTTGGCCGAGTTCCTTGGCGCCACGCTACGTGGCGACCAGGACAAGAACATTACGGGGCTGGCCACTTTACAAGAGGCCGGCCCTGATCAGCTCAGCTTCCTGGCAAATCCACAGTATCGCAAGTTCCTGGTGGATGCCCGGGCTGCTGCCGTGCTGTTGAAGCCTGCAGATGCCGAAGGCTACGCGGGCGATGCCTTGCTGGTGCCGGATCCTTATCTGGCCTATGCGCGAATCTCGCACTTGTTCGATCCCAAGCCCAAGGCACCTGCCGGCGTGCATGCGACGGCGGTCATCGCCGATGATGCCCAGGTCGATCCGGCAGCGAGTATCGGTGCTTTCGCGGTGATCGAGAGCGGTGCGCGGATTGGTGCAGGCGTGACCATCGGTGCCCATTGCTTCATCGGTGCCCGTTGCGAGATTGGCGAAGGTGGCTGGCTGGCGCCGCGTGTGACGCTCTATCACGATGTTCGCATCGGCAAACGGGTGGTCATCCAGTCGGGTGCCGTGCTCGGCGGTGAAGGTTTCGGCTTTGCCAATGAGAAGGGTGTCTGGCAAAAGATTGCCCAGATCGGCGGTGTCACCCTGGGTGATGACGTGGAAATCGGCGTCAATACTGCGATTGACCGCGGTGCCCTGGCGGATACCCGGATCGGCAATGGCGTGAAGCTCGACAACCAGATCCAGATTGCCCACAACGTGCAGATCGGTGATCACACTGCCATGGCCGCCTGTGTCGGCATTTCCGGCAGCACGAAAATCGGCAAGCATTGCATGCTCGCTGGTGGCGTCGGGCTGGTCGGGCATATCGAGATCTGTGATGGCGTATTCATCACCGGCATGACCATGGTCACGCATTCGATTACCGAACCCGGCTCTTATTCTTCCGGTACGGCGATGCAACCGGCTGCCGAGTGGCGCAAGAGCGCCGCCCGCATTCGCAAGCTTGATGACATGGCGCGGCGACTGCAGAAGCTGGAAAAGATCGTAGAGACAGTGACCTGTAACGGTAATGTTTCATCTGATGGCTGATACCTTTTTCATATCAAGCATGCACAGTCGATAAACTGCCATCCTTGATGCAGAGGAGTGCTGCGAAGTAGCGACGCACTCCCAATCTTTACTACAGGCTTCCCCTCGAAATGATGGACATTAAAGAAATTCGCGAATACCTGCCTCATCGTTACCCGTTCCTGCTGGTGGACCGTGTGACAGAGCTGGATATCGAGAGCAAAAGCATTCGCGCCTACAAGAATGTCAGCGTCAACGAGCCTTTTTTCAATGGTCACTTTCCTGATCATCCCATCATGCCGGGTGTCCTGATCATCGAAGCAATGGCCCAGGCTGCCGGCATTCTTGCCTTCAAACTGCTCGACTCGAAACCGGCCGACGGCACTCTTTACTATTTCGTGGGTTCGGACAAGTTGCGCTTCCGCCAGCCAGTGCTGCCGGGCGATAAACTGGTCCTCGAGGCGAAGTTCCTGAGCAGCAAGCGCCAGATCTGGAAGTTTGAATGTCAGGCCTCGGTCGACGGTAAACCTGTATGCTCCGCAGAAATCATTTGTGCGGAACGCAAGCTATGAGTTTGATTGACCCTCGCGCAATCATCGATCCGACGGCCATCCTGGCCGATGATGTTGAGGTCGGCCCCTGGTCGATCGTCGGAGCCGGTGTGGAAATTGGCGAGGGTACGGTTATCGGTCCTCATGTCATCCTCAAGGGGCCGACACGAATCGGTAAGCACAACCGCATCTACCAGTTCTCCTCGGTAGGTGAGGACACGCCCGATCTCAAGTACAAGGGCGAAGACACTCGTCTGGTGATCGGCGACCACAACGTGATTCGCGAAGGCGTGACGATTCATCGCGGGACCATTCAGGACCGCGCCGAAACCACGCTGGGTGACCATAACCTGATCATGGCCTATGCCCATATCGGGCATGACAGCGTCATCGGCAATCACTGCATTCTGGTCAACAACACGGCGCTTGCCGGACACGTGCATGTGGATGACTGGGCGATCCTTTCCGGATTCACCCTGGTCCACCAGTTCTGCCATATCGGTGCCCACAGCTTTTCAGGCATGGGTACTGCCATTGGCAAGGATGTTCCGGCTTTTGTCACCGTGTTTGGCAACCCTGCCGAAGCGCGCAGCATGAACTTCGAGGGCATGCGTCGTCGCGGCTTTTCCGAGGAAGCCATTCATGCTCTGCGCAAGGCGTACAAGACCGTCTATCGTCAGGGACTGACCGTGGATCAGGCGATTGCCGAGCTGGCCGAGCCTGCTGCCCGGTTCCCGGAGGTCGCGATCTTCCTCCAGTCCATCCAGACTTCGACCCGCGGCATTACCCGCTGATCATGGGCGGCTTACTGCGCGTCGCTCTGGTCGCTGGAGAGGCATCCGGCGATATTCTCGGCTCGGGCTTGATGCGTGCCATCAAGGCGCGCCATCCGAATGTCGAATTCATTGGCGTCGGTGGTCCATTGATGGAAGCCGAGGGCATGACTTCCAGCTTCCCGATGGAGCGTCTGTCGGTCATGGGGCTGGTAGAGGTGCTGGGTCGCCTGCGCGAGCTGCTGGCCCGGCGCAAGCTGCTGGTCCAGACGCTCATCGCCGAAAAGCCCGATGTCTTCATCGGTATCGATGCACCTGATTTCACCCTCAATATCGAACTCCAGCTCCGTCGTGCCGGGATCAAGACCGTGCATTACGTCAGCCCTTCGGTATGGGCGTGGCGGCAGAAGCGGGTCCTGAAGATCCGTGAAGGCTGCGATCTGATGTTGACTCTGTTGCCTTTTGAAGCCCGTTTCTATGAAGAAAAGGGCGTGCCGGTGCGTTTCGTCGGGCACCCGTTGGCCGATACCATTCCTCTGGAGTCTGATCGTCCCGCAGCCCGCGCCGAACTCGGCCTTGCTGATGGCCCGGTGATTGCGCTGATGCCCGGCAGTCGTGGCGGTGAAGTCGGTCGTCTGGGAAGCCTGTTCTTCGATACTGCCGAACGTCTTCTGGCCCAGCGTCCGGGCCTGCGCTTCGTTCTGCCTTGCGCCAGCCCGCAACGGCGTGCACAGGTCGAGCAATTGCTGCAAGGCCGTGACCTGCCGATCACGCTGCTCGACGGGCGTTCTCATGTGGCGCTGGCAGCCTGCGACGCAGTGTTGATCGCATCCGGGACGGCGACTCTGGAAGCCTTGCTGTACAAGCGGCCGATGGTGGTTGCCTACCGTCTGGCGCCGCTGACTTTCTGGATACTCAAGCGGCTGGTCAAGAGCCCCTACGTTTCCCTGCCGAACCTCCTGGCACGGCGTCTGCTGGTGCCTGAGCTGCTGCAGGATGCGGCAACTCCCGAAGCGCTGGCCAGTACGCTGCTGCCGTTGCTCGACGATGGGCAGGTGCAGACCGCGGGCTTTGACGAGATTCACCGCACCCTGCGCCGGGATGCCTCCAATCAGGCTGCCGATGCGGTGTTGAGCCTGCTTGGCCATTCGTCTTCACTGTGAGTGCTCGATCAATGCAAATAGGTTTGGATTTCAATCTGGTCGAGGATCTGGTCGCTGGTGTCGATGAAGTCGGTCGTGGTCCGCTGTGCGGCGACGTGGTGACCGCGGCGGTTATTCTCGATCCGGCGAGGCCTATCCTGGGCCTCAATGACTCCAAGAAGCTGACCGAGGCCCGTCGCGAGAAGCTTTTCGACGAAATTCGCGAAAAGGCCCTGTGCTGGTTTGTCGCCCGTGCAGAAGTCCATGAAATCGACGAACTGAATATTCTGCATGCCACGATGCTGGCCATGAAGCGCGCCGTCGAGGGCTTGAGCATTACGCCCAGGCTGGCGTTGATCGATGGCAATCGTTGTCCGCAACTGTCGGTGCCCTGCGCGCCGGTGGTGCAGGGCGATGCAAAGGTCCCGGCGATAGCCGCGGCATCGATTCTGGCCAAGGTCACTCGTGACCGGGAAATGGCCGCTTTCGAGCTGATGTACCCCGGCTACGGCATGGGCGGGCACAAGGGTTATCCGACGCCCGTTCATCTGGAAGCCCTGGCCCGCCTCGGGCCGACGCCGATTCATCGGCGCTCCTTCGCGCCGGTACGTGCGGCCTGGGAAGTCCGTGAGTCGATGTCGAATGTCGCGTCCTCCATTCCGGTCGGTTTCGGATTGTTGCAGGACTGACGTTTCGGCCCGGGATCGCTACAATCCCGACCTTCGTTTTTTGTGTTTTCGCGCTATAGGATCACCATGCCGGCTTCTTTCGTTCATCTACGCCTGCACACCGAATACTCACTGGTCGATGGTCTGGTCCGGGTCAAGCCACTGATCAAGGCCCTGGCCGGCATGAACATGCCTGCTGTGGCGGTGACCGATCAGAACAACATGTGTTCGCTGGTCAAGTTCTATAAGGCGGCACAGGGCGCAGGTATCAAGCCGATCTGTGGCGCAGACCTGTGGTTGTCGGGCAGGGACGAGGATGCTCCGCTCAGCCGTATCAGCCTGCTGGTGATGAATCCCCAGGGCTATCGCAACCTGACCGAGCTGATTTCCCGTGGCTTCATCGAGGGCCAGCGCAACGGACAGATCATTGTCGAGCGTGAATGGGTCGCGCAAGCCAATGAGGGATTGATTGCCCTGTCGGCGGCCAAGGAGGGCGAGATCGGCATGGCCCTGCTCGGCGGCAATCCTGGCGAGGCTGACGTTCTGTTGCGTGAATGGATGGCGATCTTTCCTGATCGCTTCTATATCGAATTGCAGCGCACCAACCGCACCAACGATGAAGAGCACCTGCATGCTGCGGTTGCCCTGGCCGATCGGCATGGCGCGCCGCTGGTGGCGACCAACGATGTGCGCTTCATCAAACAGACCGACTTCGAGGCCCACGAGACGCGGGTGTGCATCGGTGAAGGGCGGGCGCTGGACGATCCGCGCCGTTCGCATAATTACAGCGATCAGCAGTACCTCAAGAGCTCCGAGGAAATGGCCGAGCTGTTCAGCGACCTGCCCGAGGCGCTGGCCAACACGGTCGAGATCGCCAAGCGCTGCAATATCGACGTCAAGCTGGGCACCCACTTCCTGCCCAACTTCCCGATTCCCGATGGCATGACCATCGATGAATATTTCCGCAAGGTTTCGTTCGACGGGCTTGAGGAGCGCCTTGAGGTCCTGTTGCCCAGGGACACCACTGAAGATTACGAGGCCAGGCGCCAGGTCTACGTCGACCGGCTGAATTTCGAGCTGGATATCATCATCCAGATGGGATTCCCCGGTTACTTCCTGATCGTTATGGACTTTATCCAGTGGGCCAAGAGCAACGGCGTGCCGGTAGGTCCCGGTCGTGGATCGGGTGCCGGGTCGCTGGTGGCCTATGTGCAGAAGATCACCGACCTTGACCCGCTGGAATACGACCTGCTGTTCGAGCGCTTCCTCAACCCGGAACGGGTATCGATGCCCGACTTCGACGTCGACTTCTGCATGGATGGTCGCGACCGGGTGATCGATTATGTGGCCGAGAAATATGGCCGCAACGCGGTAAGCCAGATCATTACCTTCGGTTCCATGGCCGCCAAGGCGGTGGTCCGCGACGTGGCGCGGGTTCAGGGCAAGTCCTACGGTCTGGCTGACCGCCTGTCGAAGATGATCCCGTTTGAAGTCGGCATGACTCTTGAGAAAGCCTACGAGCAGGAAGAGATCCTGCGCGACTTCCTCAAAGTCGATGAAGAAGCGGCCGAAATCTGGGAAATGGCCCTCAAGCTCGAAGGCGTTGTGCGTAACGTCGGCAAGCACGCCGGGGGCGTGGTCATTGCGCCGACCAAGCTGACCGACTTCTCGCCGATCTATTGTGACGAGGCCGGTGATGGCCTGGTAACCCAGTTCGACAAGGATGATGTCGAGGCTGCGGGTCTGGTGAAGTTCGACTTCCTCGGGCTGCGGACTCTGACCATCATCGACTGGGCACTGAAGACCATCAACCGCGACCGCGCCAAGGTCGATGAAGAGCCGCTGGACATCGCTTTCATCCCGCTCGATGACATGCCGACCTACCAGTTGTTGCAACGGGCCGAAACTACCGCGGTATTCCAGCTTGAATCCCGGGGCATGAAGGAGCTGATCAAGAAGCTCAAGCC
This sequence comes from Pseudomonas cichorii, assembly GCF_003700275.1. Taxonomy (GTDB): domain Bacteria; phylum Pseudomonadota; class Gammaproteobacteria; order Pseudomonadales; family Pseudomonadaceae; genus Aquipseudomonas; species Aquipseudomonas cichorii_B. The sequence goes on from NZ_RBRE01000103.1 coordinate 94,412, forward strand.
CGACTGCCTGGAAGACTTGATCGCACTGGTGGCGCTGTTCCGTCCCGGGCCGCTGCAGTCCGGGATGGTGGACGACTTCATCAACCGCAAGCATGGTCGCGCCGAGCTGTCCTACCCGCACGTCGACTACCAGTATGAAGGCCTCAAGCCGGTACTGGCGCCAACCTACGGCATCATCCTGTATCAGGAACAGGTGATGCAGATTGCCCAGGTCATGGCCGGTTATACCCTTGGCGGCGCCGACATGCTGCGCCGCGCAATGGGTAAGAAAAAGCCCGAGGAAATGGCCAAGCAACGCGGCGGTTTCATCGAAGGTTGCAAGACCAACAATATCGACCCGGATCTGGCGGGTAACATTTTCGACCTGGTGGAGAAATTCGCCGGTTACGGCTTCAACAAGTCTCACTCGGCGGCATACGGTCTGGTGTCGTACCAGACCGCCTGGCTGAAAACCCACTACCCGGCGCCGTTCATGGCCGCCGTGTTGTCTGCGGATATGCACAACACCGACAAGGTCGTGACCTTGATCGAGGAAGTGCGGACCATGAAGCTGCGCCTCGATGCGCCGGACGTGAACATCTCGGAGTTCAAGTTCACGGTCAGCGACGATGGCCGGATTCTCTATGGTCTGGGCGCGATCAAGGGCGTGGGCGAGGGGCCGGTGGAGGCCATCACCGAGGCGCGTGCGTCCGGTCCTTTCAAGGATCTGTTCGACTTCTGTGCCCGTGTCGATCTCAAGCGGGTCAACAAGCGGACCCTGGACGGCCTGATTCGCAGCGGCGCACTGGATCGCCTGGGGCCTTACTTCGAGCTGGAGCCCAAGGCCTACCAGGCCAATATCGACCGTAACCGCTCGGTATTGCTGGCCGCTCTCGAAGAGGCGATTCAGGCTGCCGAGCAAACGGCGCGCAGCCGCGACAGCGGTCACTCGGACCTGTTTGGCGGGCTGTTCGTCGAAGAAGATGCCGATGTCTACGCCAACCATCGCAAGACCCGCGAGCTGAGCCTCAAGGACCGGCTGCGTGGCGAGAAGGAAACTCTGGGTCTGTACCTGACCGGACACCCCATCGATGAATACGAAGGGGAAATCCGCCGCTTCGCCCGGCAGCGGATCATCGACCTCAAGCCGGCACGCGATACCCAGACCGTCGCGGGGCTGATCATTGCCCTGCGGGTCATGAAGAACAAGAAGGGCGACAAGATGGGGTTCATTACCCTGGATGACCGCTCGGCCCGTATTGAAGCCTCGCTGTTCGCTGAGGCCTTTCACTCGGCACAATCGCTTTTGCAGACCGATGCTATGGTGGTGGTTGAAGGGGAAATCAGTAATGACGATTTCTCCGGCGGTCTGCGCTTGCGCGCCAAGCGGGTCATGAGCATCGAGGATGCGCGCACCAATCTGGCCGAAAGCCTGCGCCTGACCGTGCATTGCGATGCGCTCAAGGGCGACCGGCTGCGCTGGCTCGGTGATCTGTGCAAGCGTCACCGGGGAGCGTGCCCGATTACACTGGACTACACCGGGCCTGATGCCAGGGCGTTGTTGCAGTTTGGCGAAGCGTGGCGAATCGATCCGGCAGACAGCTTGATTCAAGCTCTGCGTGACCAGTTCGGACGTGAGAACGTCTTCCTGCAGTATCGCTGAACGATTAGGCTCAGCCTGAACTTTTAATCTCGACCGGAAAGCGCTCTTTCTCAGGACTGCGCGCTGACGGATCAACCGGCCGGCCTCTTGGCCGTCGACCCAAGACGGATGCCTATGAACCCGAATTTTCTTGATTTCGAACAGCCTATCGCTGACTTGCAAGCCAAGATCGAAGAACTGCGTTTGGTCGGTAATGACAACTCGCTGAACATCAGCGATGAAATCTCCCGCCTGCAAGACAAGAGCAATACGCTCACCGAAAGCATTTTCGGCAATCTGACCAGCTGGCAGATCGCGCGCATGGCGCGTCACCCACGTCGTCCTTACACCCTGGACTACATCGAGCACATTTTCACCGAGTTCGATGAACTGCACGGTGATCGTCATTTCTCCGACGATGCCGCGATTGTGGGCGGTATTGCCCGCCTGGACGATCAGCCAGTGATGGTGATCGGTCACCAGAAAGGCCGTGAAGTACGTGAAAAGGTTCGTCGCAACTTCGGTATGCCGCGTCCTGAAGGCTATCGCAAGGCTTGCCGCCTGATGGAAATGGCCGAGCGTTTCAAGATGCCGATCCTGACCTTCATCGACACGCCGGGTGCCTATCCGGGCATCGACGCCGAAGAGCGCAACCAGAGCGAAGCAATCGCCTGGAACCTGCGCGTCATGGCGCGCCTGAAGACGCCGATCATCGCTACCGTTATCGGTGAAGGCGGTTCCGGTGGTGCATTGGCGATTGGCGTCTGCGACCAGTTGAACATGCTGCAGTATTCGACTTATGCGGTTATCTCTCCGGAAGGCTGTGCGTCGATCCTGTGGAAGACTGCCGAGAAGGCTCCGGATGCTGCAGAAGCGATGGGCATCACCGCCGAGCGCCTGAAAGGTCTGGGGATCGTCGACAAGGTAATTGCCGAGCCTCTGGGCGGCGCGCACCGTGACCCGGCTGCTGCCTCTGCCACCATTCGTGCAGAACTGAGCAGCCAGTTGGCGATGCTGAAGAAGATGGACAACGATGCGCTGCTGAATCGTCGTTACGAGCGTCTGATGAGCTACGGCGTCTGAGTCTTTGTGGGAGCGAATTCATTCGCGAAGACGGTTTAACTGCCTCTTCGCGGATGAGTCCGCTCTCGCTTCGCGGATGAATCCGCTCCTACGGGGCTCCTCTGTGTACAGAGACGATCTTCCCGCCAGGCTTCTCCAGGCCCTGGCTCCCTGGCGCAACGCGCCGGTCTGGCATGTCGGTTTCTCCGGCGGGCTCGATTCCACGGTATTGCTGCACCTTCTGGCCGAACTCGCCACGCGCGCAAGCCTGCCACCCCTGAATGCCATTCATATCCATCACGGTCTGCAGAGCGCTGCCGATGCTTGGCCGGATCATTGTCGGCAAGTGTGTCTGAAGCTGGGCATTGCCTTGCAGGTCGTGGCGGTGCAGGTCAGGCCGGGTGCCAGTCTCGAGCAGGCTGCCCGTGAGGTGCGCTATGGCGCCTTCACAAAAGCGTTGCGGGAGGGCGAGCTGTTGCTGACTGCGCAGCATCGTGACGATCAGGCCGAAACCTTGCTGTTTCGTCTGCTGCGCGGTGCCGGTGTGCGTGGCCTTGCCTGCATGGCGCCGTCCCGGCCTCTTGGGGCAGGACAACTGCTGCGCCCGTTGTTATCGGTTTCCCGTGCCGAGCTGGAAGCCTATGCGCAGCGGCATGCCTTGAGCTGGATTGAAGACCCCAGCAATGACCATCAACAGTTTTCCCGCAACTTCCTGCGTCGGCAGGTCATGCCCTTGTTGACGTCCCGTTGGCCGCAGGCGTCCGCCAGCATGGCCCGTACCGCCGAACACATGGGCGAGGCAGAGCAACTGCTGAGTGAACTGGCCACGCAGGATCTGGCGAGTGCGAAACCGGCTACCGATTTTGCCTGGTTGGGCATGCCGGTACTGGCCCTCGCGCCGCTTGCCGGGTTGTCACTGGCTCGCCAGCGCAATGCGTTGCGTCACTGGCTGGCTGCGCTGACCCGCTTGCCGGATAGCGATCACTGGGCAGGCTGGGAAAGCTTGTGTCATGCAGTCGAGGGCGCACGGCCCGTATGGCGGCTGGCCGACGGTGAACTGCATCGTGGCGAAGGGCATATCTGGTGGCTGTCGGGAAGCTGGTTGCAGGCTCCTGGCGCGCTGCCGACATGGCCTGAGGCAGGCGATAAATTGACTCTGCCAGGCAACGGTCAGCTGAGCATCGAGGGCGAAAGGCCTCTCGGGCCTTTGCAGATCCGCTATCGCCAGGGCGGTGAAATCATGCAGCTACAGGGTCGTGGTCATCGCGACCTCAAGCGTCTGCTCAATGAACAGGGTGTGCCGCTGTTCGTGCGCGGCAGATTGCCGCTGCTCTATCGCGGCGATGAGCTGCTGGCCGTCGCCAACCTGCCGGGACTCGACGGTTTGCGCCATGGAAACTGGCGATTGCACTGGCTTGCACCGACGAGCGACCAAAGTTTGAGCTGAAAGGCCCTTTCAGGTAGACTACGCTCCCTTCTTGATACAGCTTCTGTTGGTTCTTTTGAATCAACGCAAGTTGCCGGTTACCAACCAGTGTTTACTGGGCGATTCTTAAAATGTGGCGCCAAATAGGCAGGCTTCTGGCCAGTCGGTTCAAACGCAGCAGTTTCGGGAGTGCACCGTGAATTTTGTCGGTAATCGGGGGCTTCGGCCTTCCTTCGCTTTCCCCGGCGGCTCTGACCGCTTTAACGCAGACTTCTAGGGTTTTTCATGACGCGCTACATCTTCGTCACGGGCGGTGTTGTTTCTTCATTGGGGAAAGGCATTGCCTCGGCTTCATTGGCGGCCATCCTGGAGGCGAGGGGACTTAAGGTCACCATGCTCAAGCTGGACCCCTACATCAACGTGGATCCAGGGACCATGAGTCCTTTCCAGCACGGTGAAGTGTTCGTCACCCACGACGGCGCCGAAACCGACCTGGACCTTGGCCACTATGAGCGGTTCATCCGCACCACCATGACCCAGAACAACAACTTCACCACTGGCCGTGTGTACGAACACGTCCTGCGCAAAGAGCGCCGTGGTGATTATCTGGGCGCGACCATCCAGGTCATTCCGCACATCACCGACGAAATCAAGCGCCGCATCATCAAGGGCGCCGGCGATGCCGACGTCGCGCTGGTCGAGATCGGCGGTACGGTTGGCGACATCGAATCGCAACCGTTCCTCGAAGCCATCCGCCAGTTGCGCGTCGAGATCGGTGCCAAGCGCGCGATGCTGATGCACCTGACGCTGGTTCCGTACATCGCCACCGCTGGCGAAACCAAGACCAAGCCTACCCAGCACTCGGTCAAGGAACTGCGCTCCATCGGCCTGCAGCCTGACGTGCTGATCTGCCGCTCCGACCATCACGTCGATGTGTCTTCGCGTCGCAAGATCGCGCTGTTCACCAACGTTGAAGAGCGTGCGGTGATTTCCCTGGAAGACGCCGACACCATCTACAAGATCCCGGGCATGCTTCACGCCCAGGGCCTGGACGATTTCGTCGTCGAGCGTTTCGGTCTGCAATGCAATGGCGCGGACCTGTCCGAATGGGACAAGGTGGTCGATGCCAAGCTCAACCCTGAGCACGAAGTCACCATCGCGATGGTCGGCAAGTACATGGAACTGCTCGACGCCTACAAGTCGTTGATCGAAGCCATGAGCCACGCCGGTATCACCAATCGCACCAAGGTCAACCTGCGCTATATCGATTCCGAAGACATCGAGAACCAGGGCACCAGCCTGCTCGAAGGCGTCGACGCGATCCTGGTTCCTGGCGGTTTCGGCCTGCGCGGTGTCGAAGGCAAGATCACTGCCGTGCAATTCGCTCGCGAGAACAAGGTTCCTTACCTGGGTATCTGCCTGGGCATGCAAGTGGCGGTCATCGAGTTCGCGCGTAACGTGCTGGGCTGGAAAGACGCCAACTCCACCGAGTTCGATCGTACCAGCGCGCATGCCGTGGTCGGTCTGATCACCGAGTGGGAAGATGCTACCGGTGCAGTTGAAACCCGTACCGAAAGCTCCGACCTGGGCGGCACCATGCGTCTGGGTGCACAGGAATGCCAGCTCGAAGCCGGTTCCCTGGTTCACGATTGCTACGCCAGCGACGTGATCGTCGAGCGTCATCGCCATCGTTATGAAGTGAATAACAGGTTGCTGCCGCAACTGATCGAAGCCGGCCTGAAAATTTCCGGTCGCTCCGGTGACGGCGCGCTGGTCGAAGTGGTCGAGGCTCCGGATCATCCATGGTTCGTGGCTTGCCAGTTCCACCCTGAGTTCACCTCGACGCCTCGCGACGGCCATCCGCTGTTCAGCGGCTTCGTCAAGGCGGCACTGGCTCAACATCAGAAGAACGCCTGACGGGGATATCAGAACATGGCTCAGAAAATCATCCGTGTAGGCTCGATCGAGATTGCCAACGACAAGCCAATGGTCTTGTTCGGCGGCATGAACGTCCTCGAATCCCGGGACATGGCCATGCAGGTCTGTGAGGAATATGTGCGGGTTACCGAAAAACTCGGTATCCCGTATGTGTTCAAGGCCAGCTTCGACAAGGCCAACCGCTCTTCGGTCACGTCCTATCGCGGGCCGGGCCTGGAAGCAGGCATGCGGATCTTTGAAGAAATCAAGAAGACCTTCAATGTCCCGCTGATCACTGACGTGCACGAGCCCGAGCAGGCTGCGGTGGTCGCCGAAGTCTGCGACATCATCCAGTTGCCGGCATTCCTGTCGCGCCAGACGGACCTTGTCGTTGCCATGGCGAAGACTGGTGCGGTAATCAACATCAAGAAAGCCCAGTTCCTTGCGCCTCAGGAAATGAAACACATCCTGAACAAGTGCGAAGAGGCCGGTAATGATCAATTGATCCTGTGCGAGCGTGGTTCCAGCTTCGGTTACAACAACCTGGTAGTGGACATGCTCGGCTTCGGCATCATGAAGCAGTTCGAGTACCCGGTATTCTTCGACGTGACCCATTCCCTGCAGATGCCGGGTGGCCGCGCCGACTCCGCCGGTGGACGTCGGGCCCAGGTTCTGGAACTGGCCAAGGCCGGTATCAGTCAGAATCTGGCCGGACTGTTCCTCGAAGCGCATCCCGATCCGGACAACGCCAAATGCGATGGCCCTTGCGCCTTGCGTCTGGACAAGCTGGAGCCGTTCCTGGCCCAGCTCAAGTCCCTGGATGAGCTTGTTAAAAGTTTTCCGGCTGTCGAGACCGCTTGAGTCCGGTTCTCCGGTAAAGTGCCGTTCCCCCGACCCGGTGTCGGGGGTTGTCTCGTTCAGGCCTGCCCTGTTTCTCGCCTGACAGCGATAATCGTTTTTCCCAGCTGCGTCGTTTTCGTCAATCTTGGAGTGTTTACAACAATGGCAAAAATCGTCGACATCAAAGGTCGTGAAGTTCTCGACTCCCGTGGCAATCCCACCGTGGAAGCAGATGTGCTCCTCGATAACGGCATCATCGGCAGTGCATGCGCGCCGTCCGGTGCTTCAACCGGCTCGCGCGAAGCGCTCGAGCTGCGTGATGGCGACAAGAGCCGTTACCTGGGCAAGGGTGTTCTCAAGGCAGTAGCCAACATCAATGGTCCGATCCGCGATCTGCTGCTGGGCAAGGACCCGGTTGACCAGAAAGCGCTGGATCAGGCAATGATCAAGCTGGACGGTACCGAGAACAAGGCAAGCCTGGGCGCCAACGCAATCCTCGCTGTGTCCCTGGCTGCCGCCAAGGCCGCTGCACAGGATCAGGACCTGCCGCTGTACGCTCACATCGCCAACCTCAATGGCACACCGGGCGTCTACTCGATGCCGGTCCCGATGATGAACATCATCAACGGTGGCGAGCATGCCGATAACAACATCGACATCCAGGAGTTCATGGTTCAGCCGGTTGGCGCCAAGACCTTCTCCGATGCGATGCGCATGGGCACCGAGATTTTCCATCACCTCAAGGCTGTCCTGAAGGCCCGTGGCCTGAACACTGCAGTCGGCGACGAAGGTGGTTTCGCACCTAACCTGGCTTCCAACGAAGACGCTCTGGGCGCCATCGCTGAAGCTGTGGCCAATGCCGGTTACAAACTGGGCACCGACGTGACTCTGGCACTGGACTGCGCTGCCAGCGAGTTCTACGAAGACGGCAAATACAACCTGTCCGGTGAAGGCCATTCCTTCGACTCGGCCGGTTTTGCCGACTACCTGGCCGGTCTGACCCAGCGCTACCCGATCATCTCCATCGAAGACGGTCTGGACGAGTCCGACTGGGCTGGCTGGAAAGTCCTCACCGACAAGATCGGCGACAAGGTGCAACTGGTTGGCGACGACCTGTTCGTGACCAACACCAAGATCCTGAAAGAAGGCATCGACAAGAACATCGCCAACTCGATCCTGATCAAGTTCAACCAGATCGGCACCCTGACCGAAACCCTGGAAGCCATCCAGATGGCCAAGGCTGCCGGTTACACTGCAGTGATCTCGCACCGCTCCGGTGAAACCGAAGATTCCACCATTGCCGACCTGGCAGTGGGTACTTCGGCTGGCCAGATCAAGACCGGTTCGCTGTGCCGCTCCGACCGCGTTTCCAAGTACAACCAATTGCTGCGTATCGAAGAGCAACTGGGCGCCAAGGCCGTGTACCGTGGTCGCGAAGAGTTTCGCGGCTGAGTCGTAGATGGTAAAAGACAACGGGTGCTGCAGAAAAAGCCGGCCATGCCGACATATCTGCAGCCCTGATGCGGACGCTCCGCTGTAATCAGGAGTGATTGAGCCTGGCTTATGTCAGGCTCAATGCCCTCAGTCGATTGTTCATATTGTTGGCTCTGCAGTCTTTTTTACTGGGTACCTGATATTTCATGCGCAGTCCTAACTGGTTGTTCCTCATCCTGATCCTGCTGCTTGGTGGTCTTCAGTATCGCCTGTGGGTGGGTAATGGAAGCCTGGCGCAAGTGGCCAGCCTGACCGAGCAAATTGCCGAGCAGCATGCCGAAAACGAAATCCTGCTTGAGCGAAACCGCGTTCTGGATGCTGAGGTCATGGAACTGAAAAAGGGCCTTGAAACCGTTGAAGAACGTGCCCGCCATGAGCTTGGCATGGTCAAGGATGGCGAAACCCTCTATCAGTTGGCGCAATGACGTTGGTGCAATGAAAGAATTCCTTCCTGCCTTCTGGGCAGTGATTCCTGCAGCGGGCATTGGTGCTCGCATGGCAGCGGACCGTCCCAAGCAATATCTGCAACTGGGCGGCCTGACCATTCTTGAACACAGCCTGCTCTGTTTTCTCGATCACCCCCGGCTCAAGGGCCTGGTGATCAGTCTGGCTGTGGACGATCCCTATTGGCCAACCCTGCCTTGCGCCCTGGACTCACGCATTCAGCGTGTGGATGGCGGCAAGGAGCGTTCGGACTCGGTACTCAATGCCTTGTTGCATCTGCATGCCCATGGCGCAAGCGATGACGACTGGGTGCTGGTCCACGATGCTGCACGGCCCAATCTGGCGCGCAGCGATCTGGACAACCTGCTGGGTGAACTGGCGGACGATCCGGTGGGCGGCCTGCTGGCGGTGCCGGCCCGCGATACCCTCAAGCGTGCGGACGAACACGGCCGTGTTGCGCAAACAGTTGATCGCAGCCTGATCTGGCAGGCCTATACGCCGCAGATGTTTCGTCTGGGTGCCTTGCACCGGGCGCTGGCCGACAGTCAGGTATCGAACGTCAGTATTACCGACGAGGCCTCGGCCATCGAGTGGGCAGGGCAGTCGCCGCGTCTGATCGAAGGTCGCTCCGACAACATCAAGGTCACCCGCCCCGAAGACCTTGAATGGTTGCGTCAGCGCCGTTCGTTGGGCAACTAAGTCTGGTATTCGCTGCGCATCGCCAGTCCGTCCTTCAGATAGTCGACCAGCTTGCGCACCTTGGGTGACAAGTGGCGCTGTTGCGGATACAGCGCCCAGACGGCGGTATTGGGTGGTTGATGAGCTTCGAGCAGCGAAACCAGCGCTCCGCTTTTCAGATGCTCCAGCACGTAGTAGTCCGGCAGCTGGCACAGGCCAACGCCATGCAGCGCTGCGTCCAGTACGGCCTGCCCGCTGTTGCAGCGCCAGTTGCCCTGCACCCGCTGGGAAATCTCTCTCCCGTCCTGGCGCAGCAGCCAGGTGTCACTGCCGCCGATCAGGCAATTATGGCGACTCAATTCCGACAGGCTATGAGGCCGGCCATAACGCTCCAGATAGGACGGCGAGGCACACAGGTACATACGCCGTGGCGCCAGCCGGGTGGCGACCAAACGTGAATCCTGTAGCCGACCCAGGCGAATTGCCAGGTCCATCCCTTCGTGAACCAGATCCAGAGTGTGATTGCTCAGTTCTATATCCACACGCAGGTGCGGATACAGATCCATGAAGCGCGTGACCAGTGGCGTGATGAAACGCTCGCCATAGGCCACGGCACAGGTCATGCGTAACAGGCCTTTCGGTTCGCTGGTCAGATCGCCCACCGCGCGCAACGCTTCTTCGCGGCCATCCTGCAGGCGCTGACAATGATGCAGAAAGGTCTGGCCGGCTTCGGTCAGGGCTACGCGCCGGGTGCTGCGATACAGCAAGCGGGTTTGCAGGCGCTCTTCAAGGCGCACGATCTGTCGACTGATGTGCGAGGAGGAAACGCCCAGGCGTTGCGCTGCTGCCGTGAACTGCCCGCATTCGGCGACCGCGACGAACTCATCCAGACCTTCCCAGCGATTGGTGTACATCGATTATCCCTGTACGGCAATAATGTTTTGCTTTTGCTCGGATTACTCGTCGCAAGGCACTGTACTACACTCCAGACCTTGTTTTTATCTCGCTGGAGAAGATCGATGATCAAGTCGCGTGCTGCTGTTGCCTTTGAAGCCAAGAAGCCATTGGAAATCGTCGAAATCGATGTCGCCATGCCCAAGGCTGGGGAAGTGCTGCTGCGCGTCGTGGCTTCAGGCGTTTGTCACACGGACGCCTACACGCTGTCCGGCGCCGACCCGGAAGGCATCTTCCCGGCGATCCTCGGCCATGAAGGCGGGGCGATTGTCGAGGCTATCGGCGAAGGCGTTACCTCGGTTGCGGTCGGTGATCATGTGATCCCGCTGTACACGCCGGAGTGCCGTCAGTGCAAATTCTGCCGGTCGGGCAAAACCAACCTCTGCCAGTCGATCCGTGCGACTCAGGGCAAAGGCCTGATGCCGGATGGTACTGCACGCTTTTCCTACAACGGTCAGCCGATTTTCCACTACATGGGTACTTCGACCTTTTCCGAATACACCGTGCTGCCAGAAATCTCGGTCGCCAAGATCCAGAAAGACGCGCCGCTGGAAAAAGTCTGCCTGCTGGGTTGCGGTGTCACCACCGGGATCGGCGCGGTACTGAATACCGCCAAGGTGAAACCGGGTGATACCGTAGCGATCTTCGGTCTGGGCGGCATCGGTCTGTCGGCCGTCATCGGTGCTGTCAAGGCCAAGGCTGCGCGGATCATCGCCATTGACATCAACCCGGCCAAGTTCGAGATCGCCAAGCAGTTGGGTGCAACCGATTGCGTGAACCCGAAAGACTTCGATCGCCCGATCCAGGACGTGATCGTCGACATGACCGATGGCGGTGTTGATTTCTCCTTCGAGTGCATCGGCAATGTGCAACTGATGCGCGCCGCTCTCGAGAGCTGCCACAAGGGCTGGGGCGAGTCGGTAATCATCGGCGTGGCCGGTGCCGGCCAGGAAATCGCTACCCGTCCATTCCAGTTGGTGACCGGTCGCGTCTGGCGCGGTTCGGCATTTGGTGGTGTTCGCGGTCGTACCGAGCTGCCGAGCTATGTCGACATGTCGCAAAACGGCGAAATCCCGCTGGATACTTTCATCACCCACACCATGGGCCTGGAAGATATCAACAAGGCATTCGACCTGATGCACGAAGGCAAAAGCATTCGTTCCGTCATCCATTTTTGAGTGATAGCAGCAAGCTGCAAGCCATAAGCGGCAAGAGAGCGTACGACTTTCTTGCCGCTTGAAGCTTGCTGCTTGAAGCTGGGAGCTAATATCTATGCCTCTGGAAAATCTTTCCTGCCAGAAAAGCTTCGGCGGCTGGCTCAAGCGTTACAAGCATCACTCGGCAGTCCTGGGCTGCGACATGGTGTTTGCGGTCTACCTGCCACCTCAGGCTGAGCAGGGCGGCAAGTTGCCGGTGCTGTACTGGCTGTCCGGTCTGACCTGCAACGACGAGAACTTCATGCAGAAAGCGGCGGCCCAGCGGGTTGCTGCCGAGCTGGGGTTGATTCTGGTTGCACCCGATACCAGCCCGCGTGGCGCGGATGTCCCCGATGATGCTGATGGCGCCTGGGACTTTGGCCTTGGCGCAGGCTTTTACCTGAATGCCACGGCGCAACCCTGGGCCGAGCATTATCGGATGCACGACTATGTGGTGAATGAACTGCCAGCTCTGGTCGAGGAGCACTTTCCTGCGTCTCAGGCGCGCGGGATCAGCGGTCATTCGATGGGTGGGCATGGCGCGCTGGTGTGTGCCTTGCGCAATCCAGGGCGCTACCAGTCGGTTTCGGCATTTTCGCCGATCAGCAATCCGATGGATTGTCCCTGGGGGCAGAAGGCTTTCTCGCATTATCTGGGTGAGGATCGTTCACGCTGGCGCGAGTGGGATGCGACGGTGTTGATTGCCGACGCGAGCGAAAAGCTGCCGATCCTGGTGGATCAGGGCGACCGCGATGACTTCCTGGTCAATCAACTCAAGCCCGAAGCGCTGGTGCAGGCCGCCAAAGCCGCGCAGCATCCGCTGACCCTGAGAATGCAGCCTGGCTATGACCACAGCTACTTTTTCATTGCCAGCTTCATCGAGGATCATCTGCGCCATCATGCGGCGGCCCTGCAGGCATGACTGTCAGTTTTTCGGACAGGCCCTAACTTGCGCCAAAGCAGGTAGAATCACGCCCTGACTTTTTTCAGGGCGTTTTTCTATGCGTATTGGCCATGGCTATGATGTGCACCGTTTCGCCGAGGGCGATTTCATTACCTTGGGCGGCGTGCGGATTGCACACGGTTTCGGCCTTCTGGCGCACTCCGATGGCGACGTCCTGCTGCATGCGCTGAGCGATGCGCTGCTGGGCGCTGCCGCGCTGGGCGACATCGGCAAGCACTTTCCCGATACCGACCCGCAGTTCAAGGGCGCAGACAGCCGGGTGTTGCTGCGCCACGTGCTCAAGCAGGTACAGGGCAAAGGCTGGAAAGTCGGCAACGTAGACGCCACCATCGTCGCACAGGCGCCCAAGATGGCACCGCATATCGATTCCATGCGGGCTTTGATTGCCGCGGATCTTCAGGTTGAGTTGGATCAAGTGAACGTAAAAGCCACCACCACTGAAAAGCTCGGCTTTGTCGGCCGTGAAGAAGGCATCGCGGTGCATGCCGTCGCGCTGTTGCTGCGCGCATGACCGAACTGGAACTCCTGGGCCCACGGGCCAGCGGCAATGCGCTGGGGAGCGCGGTTCTCAAGGCTACGGCCGAAGATTTTCAAGTCGACGAAGTGCTCGATATTCCACTCTCCGGGGATGGCGAGCATCTCTGGCTGTGGGTCGAGAAACGCGGCCTCAACACCGAGGAAGCGGCGCGTCGCCTGGCGCGTGCCGCCGGTGTGCCGTTGCGCACGGTCAGCTATGCCGGCCTGAAGGACCGCCAGGCACTCACTCGCCAGTGGTTCAGCCTGCAATTGCCGGGCAAGGCCGATCCTGACCTTGCCGCAGCGCAGGACGAGACGCTGCAAATTCTCAAGGCCAGCCGCCACAAGCGCAAACTGCAGCGCGGCGCCCATGCGGCCAACGGCTTTACCTTGCGCCTGACTCAATTGAACGCTGACCAGGACGCGCTGAATCAGCGTCTGGAATCCATTGCCCGCAAGGGAATCCCCAACTACTTCGGCGCCCAGCGTTTTGGCTATCAGGGCGGCAATCTGGGGGAGGCCCGTCATTACGCCGGGCGCCAGGCCTTGCCGGAACAGCGCAATGTCCGCTCACGGCTGTTTTCGACCGCCCGCAGCTATCTGTTCAACCGGGTGCTGGCCGAGCGTGTTGCCGATGGCAGTTGGGAGCGTGCGCAGGTCGGCGATCTGCTGGCATTTACCGACAGCCGCAGCTTTTTCCCGGCAGGTATTGCCGAATGCAGCGATCCGCGACTCGACATTCTGGACCTGCACCCCACCGGCCCGCAGTGGGGGGCAGGTGCTTCTCCGGCAGCCGGCGCGACCGCGGAGCTGGAAAACCGTATTGCCGCTGAAGAGTCTGCTCTGTGCGAATGGCTGATAAAGGCGGGAATGGAGCACGAACGTCGCATACTGCGGCTGCCCATTGAACGTTTGACGTGGCATTATCCCGAGCCTGACATTTTGCAACTGGAATTCGTCCTTCCGCCCGGATGCTTTGCCACTGTATTGGTGCGCGAACTCGTTGATCTGGTGCCGGTTGGGCAGACGGACAGCCCATGCGTATTCTGATTTCAAACGATGATGGGGTAACTGCACCCGGTCTCGCGGCGCTGCATGCGGCGCTGGCGGATTATGCCGAGTGCGTGGTGATCGCTCCCGATCAAGATAAAAGCGGCGCGAGCAGCTCGCTGACGCTCGACCGTCCGTTGCACCCGCACACGCTGCCCAATGGTTTCATCGGCCTCAATGGCACGCCGACCGACTGCGTGCACCTGGGCCTCAATGGCCTGCTGGAGCGCGAGCCGGACATGGTGGTTTCGGGAATCAACCTGGGGGCCAACCTCGGCGATGACGTGCTGTATTCCGGTACGGTTGCCGCGGCGCTCGAAGGGCGCTTTCTGCAACGTCCTTCGTTTGCCTTTTCGTTCCTGTCACGCCAGCCGGATAACCTGGCCACGGCGGCGCATTATGCGCGTCTGCTGGTCGAGGCCCATGAACAACTGGATCTGCCGCCGCGCACAGTGCTGAACGTCAATATCCCGAATCTGCCGCTTGCGAATATTCGCGGTATTCAACTGACCCGCCTGGGCCATCGGGCCCGCGCTGCGGCTCCGGTGCGAGTCGTCGATCCGCGTGGCCGGGCCGGCTACTGGATAGCTGCCGCCGGCGACGCGGAAGATGGCGGTGCCGGTACCGATTTTCATGCGGTCATGCAGGGCTATGTCTCGATTACCCCGTTGCAACTGGATCGAACCTATCAGGACGGTTTCACTAGCCTGAACACCTGGCTGGAGGGACTGGTCTGATGTCACGCGAGCAAGATGATCTGTTACGCCGCGGGATCGGGATGACCTCGCAACGTACTCGTGAGCGGCTGATCCAGCGCTTGTATGAAGAAGGCCTGTCCAATACCCGGGTGCTGGACGTGATCCGCAAGACGCCTCGACACCTGTTCGTCGATGAAGCGCTGGCGCACCGTGCCTATGAAGACACGGCGTTGCCGATTGGCCACAACCAGACCATTTCCCAGCCTTACATGGTCGCGCGCATGAGCGAGCTGCTGCTGGCGGCTGGCCCGCTGGACAAGGTGATGGAGATCGGTACCGGCTCGGGCTACCAGACAGCGGTGCTGGCACAACTGGTCGAGCGGGTGTTCTCGGTCGAGCGCATCAAGGTGCTGCAGGACCGGGCCAAGGAACGTCTGGTCGAGCTTAACCTGCGCAACGTGGTCTTTCGCTGGGGCGATGGCTGGGAGGGCTGGCCCGCGCTGGCGCCTTATAACGGCATTATCGTGACCGCCGTGGCAACCGACGTACCGCAGGCCTTGCTCGATCAACTGGCACCGGGCGGAAGGCTGGTGATTCCGGTCGGTTCCGGTGAAGTTCAGCAATTGATGTTGATCGTACGCGAAGAAAATGGATTTTCCCGGCATGTGCTGGGCGCTGTGCGATTCGTGCCACTGCTCAACGGGCCTCTGGCCTGAGGCATAAATGAAAGAGGAAGTGAATTCTGGCTGTCCTCATCGGTCTACTCACCCTGCTGATCAGGGCGATATATGGCAGCATGGCATCATTTGCTCATGACAACGGCTTTGCACAGTTAATCACTGGCTGCCCGCCGTTCTTGCGGCACAATAGGCATCTTTTGAATTCAGTCACCAGTAAAGGGAGTGGCGGGTGAGTCACACAGTCATTCGGCAGCTAAAGTTTTCAACAAGTTATCAGCGTCTGGTGATTGGCATTGCACTCAGTGTCCTCTTGGTCGGCTGCGCCAGTTCACCTTCGGGCGGTGTTCGTGTTGTCGATCGTAACGGCAACGTAGAGTCGCGTCCTGCTGTCACCACCGGCCAATATGTCGTGCGGCGTGGCGACACCCTGTTTTCCATTGCATTTCGTTACGGCTGGGACTGGAAGGCACTGGCTGCCCGCAACCAGATTCCAGAGCCCTACACGATCAAACCCGGTCAGACGATTCGCTTTGACGGGCGTTCAAATTCAACATCCGAGTCTGTAGTCTCGGCTCCGGCCACGGCGCGTCCGGGGCCGGTCACTGCGACGACATCCACGCGGAGCAGTGGCTCTGGCTCGGTCAAGACGACGGTTATTTCCAAACCGGTGGCCGTTGTACCTGTGGTAATACCTCCGGCTGGCGATAGTCCGGTCGGTGTTGCCGGGAAGTCCCCGACAGGTTGGGCCTGGCCTGCAAGTGGCATTTTGATAGGAAAATTTTCCTCAAACGGTAGTTTGAATAAAGGAATTGATATCGCAGGTGATTTGGGACAGCCTGTTTTGGCCGCGTCTGATGGATCAGTTGTATACGCCGGAAGTGGATTACGGGGCTACGGCGAATTGATAATCATCAAACACAGCGATACCTACGTCAGCGCCTACGGTCACAACCGCAGGCTCTTGGTACGGGAGGGGCAACAGGTCAAGGCGGGGCAGACAATTGCCGAGATGGGGTCAACAGGAACTGACCGGGTGAAACTGCATTTTGAGATTCGCCGACAAGGAAAGCCTGTAGATCCACTGCAGTTTTTGCCACGTCGTTGATTGTTGTCAGCCTGTTCCTGACGCAGAGGGAATGGGCTCAAGTGTTGCCACGGATATAGGCGACTCTGAGCTTGAGGTCGAACTCACCAAAGGACTATAACAATGGCTCTTAGCAGCGAAGCGCCGGAGTTTGACATCGATGATGAAGTGCTCCTCATGGAAACCGGCATTGTCCTGGAGGACAACTCGAACGAGCGGCAGCCGTCTACTGCCGCCTCGGAACGAACGAAAGCCAAGCACTCCTCATCGCTCAAACAACATAAATATATTGATTACACTCGGGCGCTCGATGCTACCCAGTTGTATCTCAATGAAATAGGGTTTTCTCCCCTGTTGTCCCCGGAAGAGGAGGTCCACTTTGCGAGATTGTCGCAACGTGGGGATCCGGCTGGACGCAAGCGCATGATTGAAAGCAATCTGCGGCTGGTGGTTAAAATTGCCAGGCGCTATGTCAATCGTGGGTTGTCATTGCTTGATCTGATCGAAGAAGGCAACCTGGGCTTGATCCGGGCTGTGGAAAAATTCGATCCGGAGCGCGGTTTCCGTTTCTCGACTTACGCGACATGGTGGATTCGTCAGACCATCGAGCGTGCCATCATGAATCAGACCCGGACCATCCGGTTGCCGATTCATGTCGTCAAGGAACTGAATGTCTATCTGCGTGCGGCTCGTGAATTGACGCAGAAGCTCGATCATGAACCTTCCCCGGAAGAGATCGCCAATCTACTGGAAAAACCCGTAGGAGAGGTCAAGCGCATGCTTGGGCTTAACGAGCGTGTTTCCTCCGTGGATGTCTCTCTTGGGCCTGATTCGGACAAGACGCTGCTCGATACCCTGACTGACGATCGTCCTACAGATCCTTGCGAGCTTCTGCAGGATGACGATCTTTCCCAGAGCATCGATCAATGGCTGTCTGAACTGACTGACAAGCAGCGTGAGGTGGTGATTCGCCGCTTCGGTTTACGCGGGCATGAAAGCAGTACGCTTGAGGATGTAGGCCTGGAAATTGGCCTTACCCGTGAGCGTGTCCGGCAGATTCAAGTCGAAGGTCTGAAGCGTCTTCGTGAAATCCTCGAAAAGAATGGTCTTTCGAGCGAGTCCCTCTTCCAATAAACCTCCCCCTGCGTGCGAAAGGCCGATGTAAACATTAAATGTTTGCGTCGGCCTTTTACATGATCCCCATCTTATAAACATGGCCGGCCTTGTCCGGTATTCCCTCTCGCGGGTAACGCTGCGTGATGCTCCAGGTTGTTTGCGTGCCTGCGTAAGCCTTTGCTTACCCGTGTCGTAAGTTATCTGGGGCTGGGGAGGCGGGATAAAAGATTCTTTCAGGTATACCATCTTTCAATTGTTTGAATTGGAACGGGTTTTATTTTCTGCGCGCCAAGGCAGGAAATATTCAGGGGTATTTTCGGGTGTTGCCCCCGTCCTGAAAATCACTAATATCGGAACTGTGCCAACGGACAGGCACAGGCAATCAAGGAAGACTGCCAAGGACATCGCAGGACGCGATTCATCAGGATGATGAAAAGGATTACAGGGAATAGGGAAAAAATGTGGGCGGGTCATACCGCCCCTTTTTTTGCCTGTAATTTACCCGCCCACGAAAAAGGCCCCGAAGGGCCTTTTCTGGTAGTGCCTGAATTCAGCGTTCCAGATCTGCGATCTTGCCGGTCTTGCCGTCCCATTCTTCTGCGTCGGGCAAAGCATCTTTTCTTTCGGTGATGTTGGGCCAGACGTCCGCGAGTTCGGCATTGAGCTCGATGAAGTTTTCCATGCCAGCAGGAATCTCATCTTCGGAGAAGATGGCTTGCGCAGGGCATTCAGGCTCACAAAGAGCGCAATCGATGCACTCATCCGGGTGAATCACCAGGAAGTTCGGGCCTTCGTAAAAGCAGTCCACCGGACAGACTTCTACGCAGTCGGTGTACTTGCACTTGATGCAGTTGTCGGTGACGACGAAGGTCATTTCTAATTTTCTCCTCAGGCGGCTGCGGCATGGCCCTTCCAGACAGGGTTGCCAGGTTCGGGGAGTTTCCCGGCCTTATGAAAACACGTGCATGGGGTGAGCGGTCTTAGGCAGATTGCCTGCCGCTCGACCCTTGGTTCGCTGCGTTTTCACGCGGCTCGACTAGCTGCCAACCAGGCTAAAAGCTGAGAGCATCCCAAACCGCGCGGGATTCTAACAGCTTGTAGGCCTTTACGTCAGATCCGAGTTTGCAATGAATACAGCAACTCTAGAGCCTGGCGCGGTGTCAGGTCGTCGACTTTTACTTTCGACAGTTCTTCCAGCACCGGATGTGGCAGGCTCGCAAACATGTCGCTTTGCATCGGCGCTGCCGGTTTTCCGGGTTTGGGCCGTGGTTGTTCATGGGGCAGGCTGGTGGTTTCAAGGCGCTGCAAGTGTTCCTTGGCGCGAGTGATCACCTTGCCCGGAACCCCCGCCAACTGGGCCACTGCCAGGCCATAGCTCTGGCTTGCCGGCCCAGGCAGAACCCGGTGCAGGAACACGATCCGCTCGTTGTGCTCGGTGGCGTTGAGGTGCACGTTGGTAACCAGCGGCTCGCTCTCGGGCAGTACCGTCAGCTCGAAGTAGTGCGTGGCAAACAGGGTGTAGGCGCGCAACTGGGCGAGACATTCCGCCGCAGCCCAGGCCAGCGAAAGGCCGTCGAAGGTACTGGTGCCGCGTCCGACTTCGTCCATCAGGACCAGACTGCTGTCGGTTGCGTTATGCAGGATATTTGCGGTTTCGCTCATTTCCACCATGAATGTCGAGCGTCCGCCCGCCAGATCGTCGCTGGAGCCGATACGGGTGAAGATCCGGTCGACCAGGGACAGTTCGCAACTGGCTGCCGGGACAAAGCTGCCGATGTGGGCGAGCAATACGATCAATGCGGTCTGACGCATGTAGGTCGACTTACCGCCCATGTTCGGGCCGGTGATCACCAGCATGCGCGTGTTGTCATCCAGAGCCAGGTCATTGGCCACGAATGGCGTCGACAGCACTTGCTCGACCACCGGATGACGGCCTTGCTCGATGCGCATGCACGGTTCGCTGACGAAGCGCGGGCAATTGAGGTCCAGGTTCAGCGCTCGTTCGGCCAGGTTGCTCAGTACATCCAGCTCGGCCAGCGCGGCAGCGGTGTCCTGCAATGGCGCCAGATGACCGATCAGGTCTTCGAGCAGGGCTTCGTAGAGCATTTTTTCCCGGGCCAGGGCGCGGCTCTTGGCCGATAGCGCCTTGTCCTCGAACTCTTTCAGTTCCGGGGTAATGAAGCGCTCGGCACCTTTGAGGGTCTGGCGCCGGATGTAGTCGGCGGGAGCCTGTTCGGCCTGCTTGCTGGGCAGCTCGATAAAGTAGCCGTGAACCCGGTTGTAGCCGACCTTGAGGTTGGCCAGTCCGGTGCGTGCCTTTTCCCGGGCTTCCAGATCGATCAGGAACTGACCGGCGTTCTCGCTCAGCGCCAGCAGCTCGTCCAGTTCGGCATCGTAGCCGGTCTTCAGCACGCCGCCGTCGCGAATCACTGCCGGTGGGTTATCAATGATTGCCCTTTGCAGCAGGTCGGCCAGCTCCGGGTAAGTGCTGGTTGTGCGGGCCAGTTGCTGCAGGTGCGGCGCTTCCAGGCTGGTCATGGCCTGTTGCAGTGCCGGCAGGGCGCCCAGCGCATCGCGCAGGCGTGCCAGATCGCGTGGACGGGCGTTGCGCAGGCCGATACGCGCGAGAATGCGCTCGATATCGCCGATTTCCTTGAGCTGCGGTTGCAGGTTCTCGAAGCGGTAGTTTTCCAGGAAGCAACTGATCGAGGTCTGGCGAGCCTGAAGCACCGTCAGGTCGCGCAGAGGGCGATTGAGCCAGCGAGTCAACAGGCGCGTGCCCATTGCGGTCTGGCAGCGATCCACGACCGATTGCAGGGTGTTGTCGCGCCCGCCCGCCAGGTTGGTGTCCAGCTCCAGATTGCGGCGGCTGGCGGCGTCCAGCACCACGGTATCGTCCAGACGCTCGTGACGCAGGCTGCGCAGGTGCGGCAATGCCGTGCGCTGGGTTTCCTTGGCGTAGCTCAGCAGGCAGCCTGCTGCGCCAATGGCCAGGGTCAGGGTTTCACAGCCAAAACCCTTGAGGTCCTGGGTCGAAAACTGCTGGCACAGGCTCTTGTGGGCCGAATCACGCTCGAAATCCCACGGCGCACGACGCCGTGAGCCGCGACGCTTTTCAGCCGGAAGGCCCTGCGGCCAGTCATCGGGAATCAACAGTTCGACAGGATTGATACGTTCCAGCTCGGCCAGCAGGTTTTCCCAGCCCTTGATTTCCAGCACGCTGAAATTGCCGCTGGTGATATCCAGGACCGCGAGGCCGAACAGGCGCTCGTCGCCCAGAACGGCAGCGAGCAGGTTGTCCCGGCGCTCGTCGAGGAAAGCTTCATCGCTGATGGTGCCGGGCGTGATGATACGCACGACCTGACGCTCGACCGGCCCCTTGCTGGTCGCCGGGTCGCCGGTCTGTTCGCAGATCACCACCGACTCGCCGAGTTTGACCAGCTTGGCCAGATAACCTTCGGCGGCATGGTAGGGAATGCCGCACATGGGAATGCTTTGCCCAGCCGACTGGCCGCGCGCGGTCAGGGTGATGTCCAGCAGCTTGGCGGCCTTCTTGGCGTCTTCGTAGAAGATTTCATAGAAGTCGCCCATGCGATAGAACATCAGTTGGTCGGGATGCTGGTTCTTCAGCTTCCAGTACTGCTGCATCATCGGGGTGTGCGAAGAAAGATCGGAAATTGCTTTATTCATCAGTCGCTTAGGCAAGTTCGTTGGAAAGGGGAGGCAAATGACGGCGGATGACGTGTAATCCCTCTCATGCCGAGGGCTGTCTGCCGTGTGTTTGCGATGGGCGCAAGGTTACCACGCACACCTTCGCCGCGCAGGCATGGCCGACACTTCCTGTATCGTCACCGAAAGTTTCGGCACGGGCATGGATGTGGTTTCGCTGTATAGACTTCAGGCGTTGCCGCTCAATCCCGAGCAGCACCTTATAAAAAAGGACTTTTATATGGCTAACAAACGAGCACGAGATTCCGGGAGCGGACGCTTCATTCCTGTCGAGGAAGCCAGGCGCCGCCCCAAAGAGACGACCGTTGAGACGATCCGCAAACCCTGTCCCAAGAAAAAAGAGTCATAGTTGAAGCGCAACAGAGCGGTTGCCGATGCAGCCGCTCTGGCTTTTCTGTAGCCTTTTCAAGGTTTCTGTCTGGACAGGAAAAGATCGTGGATGAAATTACCCGGCTTGCCGCATCGCTCGGCAAGCATCTGCAAGCCATCAACGCTCAGGTTACGACTGCCGAGTCCTGTACGGGCGGCGGGATTGCCGAAGCAATCACCCGTATCGGCGGTAGCTCTGCCTGGTTTGAAGCCGGCTATGTGACGTACTCCAACACCCAGAAAACCCGCCAGCTCGATGTGCCGGGCGAATTGTTCGCCACGCATGGTGCGGTCAGCCAGCCCGTCGTCGAAGCCATGGTCCGGGGCGCGCAAGCCGGAAGTGGTGCACGTTTCGCGGTTGCCGTCAGCGGCGTGGCGGGGCCTGGCGGAGGTTCGGTTGAAAAGCCGGTAGGCACGGTATGGCTGTGCTGGGGCGCGGCAGAGCAACTGATTGCTCAACGTCGGCAGTTTGACGGTGATCGTGATGAAGTGCGCCGACAAACGGTGAAGGCCGCGCTAGAGGGGCTGATCCGGCTCGCTGTTGGAGAAATGCCAAAACAGGGGTAGGCGAGCGCTCATCGCTGTGGAATAATACTGTCTACTTATACAGGTGTTGTGGCCAGTCAGGCCCTAAATTGAATTTGATTACGTGAGGACTTCAATGGACGACAACAAGAAGAAAGCCTTGGCTGCGGCCTTGGGTCAGATCGAGCGTCAATTCGGTAAAGGTGCCGTAATGCGCATGGGTGACCATGACCGTCAGGCTATTCCTTCTATTTCTACCGGTTCGCTGGGTCTGGATATCGCACTGGGTATCGGCGGTCTGCCTAAAGGCCGGATCGTCGAAATCTACGGTCCGGAATCTTCCGGTAAAACCACGCTGACCCTGTCGGTCATCGCTCAGGCGCAGAAAATGGGCGCAACCTGTGCGTTCGTCGATGCCGAGCATGCGCTGGATCCCGAGTACGCTGGCAAGCTGGGCGTCAACGTCGACGACCTGCTGGTTTCGCAGCCGGACACCGGTGAGCAGGCGCTGGAAATCACCGACATGCTGGTACGTTCCAATGCCGTCGACGTCATCGTCGTCGACTCCGTTGCCGCTCTGGTGCCCAAGGCTGAAATCGAAGGCGAAATGGGTGACATGCACGTAGGTCTGCAGGCACGTCTGATGTCCCAGGCGCTGCGCAAGATCACCGGTAACATCAAGAACGCCAACTGCCTGGTTATCTTCATCAACCAGATCCGTATGAAAATCGGCGTGATGTTCGGCAGCCCGGAAACCACCACCGGTGGTAACGCTCTGAAGTTCTACGCATCGGTACGTCTGGATATCCGCCGCACCGGCGCAGTGAAAGAAGGCGACGAAGTGGTTGGTAGCGAAACCCGCGTCAAGATCGTGAAGAACAAGGTGGCCCCGCCATTCCGTCAGGCAGAGTTCCAGATTCTTTACGGCAAGGGTATCTACCTCAACGGTGAAATCATCGACCTGGCTGTTCTGCATGGTTTTGTCGAGAAGTCCGGTGCCTGGTACAGCTATCAGGGCAGCAAGATCGGTCAGGGCAAGGCCAACTCGGCCAAGTTCCTGGCAGACAACCCGGAAATCGGCGCAGCGCTCGAGAAGCAGATTCGCGACAAGCTGCTGACTCCTGGCGTTGATACCAAGGCGGTAGGTTCCCGTGAACCAGCCGATGCAGATGACATGGCTGAAGCTGACGCAGATATCTGATAAGCCTCATGTCTGCTGTGCTCGATACACCAGTCGCCGTACGGCGAACCGCAATGGACCTGCTCGCGCGACGCGAGCATGGTCGTGTCGAGCTGACGCGCAAGCTGCGTCAGCGCGGCGCTCCTCCCGAACTGATCGAATCTGCCCTTGACCGTCTGGTCGATGAAGGGCTGCTCTCTGAATCTCGCTATCTTGAAAGCTTCGTTTCCTCCCGGGCGCGTTCTGGCTATGGTCCTTTGCGTATTCGTGAAGAACTGGGCCAGCGTGGCCTGCAACGTGCGGACATCGAGGAAGCACTCAGGGAGTGTGGTGTCGACTGGCAAGTCCGTCTGCAGGAAACCTGGCAGCGCAAGTATGCCGGCAGGCTGCCTGCCGATGCACGTGAGCGTGCCCAGCAAGGCCGTTTCCTGGCTTATCGCGGCTATTCGCTGGATATGATCGGCCGCCTGTTGAGTGGCCGTGGCGGGGATGATTGAGCTGAGCAGGGTTCGCGGATAAACCCGCTCCCGCGCAAAGTGGCGCAGGGGCGAATTCATTCGCGAAAACCCCGGTCACATCAGGCTTTCTCGCGAGAACGCAGTTCCAGGGACTGGGCACTGTTCTCCGGCAGGTTGATGTAGTCGATCAATTCGCGAAGCCGACCCTGATTACGTCCAGTAAAAGCAAAGGCAAGGCGTGTCAGGTGGCTGAACTGAGCTTCGTCGTGTTCTTCTCCCTGATAGCTGTGCTGATGGAAATCCTCGCTGCTGCATATGTCGGCAAAGGTTGTCTGGATATGCTCCAGCGCCTGTTCGCTGAGCGGGTGATGCATGCGGATCACGAACTTGTTCTTCAGCCAGCGGCTGGAGTGGAAGTTGCTGTAGAACCGGTTTATCTCTTCCACAGCCTCGTCGGTGCTGTAGACCAGCCGCATCAGCTTCATGTCGGCCGGCAGAATGTAGTGGTTGGCTTCCAGCTGGTTGCTGATGAAGTCCAGCGCACCTTGCCAGAAGTTACCGCCGGGCGTATCCAGCAGCACGATAGGCACCAGCGGGCTTTTGCCGGTCTGGATCAGCGTCAGCACTTCCAGTGCTTCGTCCAGGGTGCCGAAACCGCCCGGGCAGAGCACCAGCGCATTGGCTTCCTTGACGAAAAACAGCTTGCGGGTAAAGAAGAAGTGGAACGGCAAGAGGTTTTCCGTGCCTTCCACGGTCGGGTTGGCATGCTGCTCGAAGGGGAGAGTGATATTGAAGCCCAGGCTGTTTTGACGCCCCGCGCCCTCATGAGCCGCAGCCATGATGCCGCCACCGGCGCCGGTGATTACCATCATGTCGGAGCGCGCCAGTTTCTCACCCAGATCCCTGGCCTGGGCATACAGAGGGTGCTCCACCGGAGTGCGTGCCGAGCCGAACACGGTCACCTTGCGGCGTCCCTTGAAACGTTCCAGCACCCGGAAGGCGCCGTCCAGTTCGCGCAGGGTCTGCAGGGTGATCTTGGCGTTCCAGCGGTTGCGGTCATCCTCGGCCATACGCAGGACGGTCAGGATCATGTCGCGGTACAAGGGCAGGTTGGGGCTGGCGGGAGCTACCTGATTGATGTGCTCCTCTATCTTGCTGGTGATATCCAGGCCATTGCTCTGAAAGTGTTGCGATAGAACATCGTTAGGTACATACGGCATTCAAGATTTCTCCTCCTGCAGAATCATTTGACCCCGGCCAGACTCACGCCGGAATCACAAGGCATCGTACTGTGCCGATGATGAAAGCCTCTTTTCAGGTTATATGATGGCTCGATAATGTCCCGGTTTTATCTAAAAAACCATCGATTATCTACCGGCAGCAGCAGGTAAGGCGGGAAGGGAATATCTGCCTGGGGAGACGGAGCAACGCGGTCTGGATGTGCGCACCGCATGCAGGGCGGCGCGCAGCGAGGGAGGCAGTCGGCTTACTTGTTCGGTTTTTTTACCGAGCAATCCGAAGCCTGGAAGGTCTGGGTGACGATCGGACGGTTGGTCTTGTATTCGCTGAACTGATACTTGAGTACGGCGCCCTTGGTCATCAACTGGCGGTAGCCGTTGTTGTGGCAAACGCTGTTGCCCAGTTGATTGCGCACGGCATCCGGGTTGCCGCGCATTTGTCGGGCCTGGCCTTCGCGTACGCTCAGGTGGTTGATCAGTTCGTTGCCATTGACGGTGTAGCCCTGGTCCAGAATGTCTTCGTTGATTGCCCGGGGCGTGCCGACGCTGCTTTCCTGGGCAACTTTTTCCAGCATCTTGCTGAGCTCGAATTCCTGCTTGGACGCCGCCTGAGCGCCCAGCGGGGCAAGAAACAACAGCGTAAGGGTTGGGACGGTGAGGCGCAGCATCAAACTCTCCTGATTCAGTGGCTGGCGGTTTTGACCAGCAACTTCAAAGTGTGTTCCGGATAACCTGCCCACGGCGCGGTTTCAATGGCGCGCCAGTATAGGATAGGTCCATACAGGTCGAAAGCAGGTTGAAGCGTCGGGGCTCTGGTAAACTGCCCGGACTTTTACCCCTGTCGAGTTCTTGCTGTGTCGATGCCTTTCTTCAGTGGGCGTGTCTTTCAATGAGCCATGCTGTTTCCCGCCTGCGCGATCAGCGCCTGGCCCGTAGCACCAAACCCTTTATTGCCCGTGGTTCCCGAGCGCCGCGCTGTGCCGATTGCCGGGTGATTTCCAGTTATTGCCTGTGTGCCTGGCGGCCCACGGTGGCTGCAAAGTCAGGCATGTGCCTATTGATGTATGACACCGAACCGCTGAAGCCGACCAATACCGGCTGGCTGATCGCCGATGTGATTCAGGACACGCATGCCTTTGGCTGGTCGCGGATCGAGGTCGACGAGCAACTGCTGGCCTTGCTGGATGATCCTCAATGGCAGCCTTATATCGTGTTTCCCGGCGAGTTCGTCGCCAGGGAGCGGGTGGTGACCAAGGTTACTCATGAAGAGGGCAAGCGCCCGCTGTTCATTCTGCTGGATGCGACCTGGACCGAAGCGCGCAAGATGTTCCGCAAAAGTCCGTACCTGGAGCGTTTCCCGGTGCTGAGTCTGGAGCCGGAGCAGATCTCGCGTTACCGGTTGCGGCGTTCCCGGCGCGATGATCACTTCTGTACTGCCGAAGTCGCTGCGTTGTGCCTGGAACTGGCCGATGATGTCAGTGCCAGTGGCGTGCTGGATGCTTATCTGGATGTTTTCAGCGCTCATTATCTGGGCGCCAAGTTCCAGCGACCGATCGACCCTGACGATGCGGCGCACAGTCATTTGAAGGCTTTTCTGTGACGACTTGCGCGTCTGTAAACCGTTTGCCCGGCCATAGCGGAATCGAGGCGGTATCAGGCTTGACCACCCGTGCCGGGCTGGGCATGCTTGGCGCCGCTTGAACGCTGAACCTGTCGGCGCTCACTATAAGAACAGGATCAAAAAATGACCTACGACATCCTGATCGCCGATGACCATCCGCTGTTTCGCAGCGCGTTGCATCAGGCGTTGAGCATCGGCCTCGGGCCGGATGCCCGGCTGGTCGAGGCAGACAGCATTGCCCGCATCGAGTCGCACCTGGCAGAGAAGACTGACTGGGATCTTGTCCTGCTGGATTTGAACATGCCGGGCGCCTATGGCTTTTCCGGGCTGGTATTGCTGCGAGGGCAGTATCCGCAGATTCCGGTAGTCATGATTTCGGCGCAGGAAGAAGCCTCGATCGTGGTCCGTTCCCGAGAGTTCGGTGCCAGTGGGTTCATTCCCAAGTCCAGCTCGCTGGAAACCATCCAGCAGGCGGTACGCACTGTTCTCGAGGGCGATGTCTGGTGGCCGCCGCAGGTCAATGAAATCATCAGTGTCTCGGAAGAGGCGCGGGTCGCCAGTGCCGGTCTTGCCAGCCTCACGCCGCAGCAGTTCCGGGTATTGACCATGGTCTGTGAAGGCTTGTTGAACAAGCAGATCGCCTATGAACTCAGCGTTTCGGAAGCCACCATCAAGGCTCATGTCACGGCTATTTTCCGCAAACTGGGTGTTCGCACGCGAACCCAGGCGGCGCTGCTGTTGCAGCAACTGGAATCGATTTCCGCTACCTGACAGACAGGTTCACGCTTTTTTGACCTGTCTTGCCTTAGCTTTCCTCATCTTTTCGACACAGTAGTCTCTCAATGCCTTCGCCCTTCAAAGGCCAGACCGGCCTGAAACGTATCTTCAATGCTGCAGGTTATTCCATTGATGGCCTGACGGCCGCCTTCAAAGGTGAAGCGGCTTTCCGTCAACTGGTGCTGCTCAATGTGGTACTGATTCCCTTGTCCTTTTTCGTCAACGTCACCAGATGCGAGCAGGCCTTGTTGATTGCCGTGTGTCTGCTGGCGCTGATCGTCGAGTTGCTCAACTCGGCCGTTGAAGCGGCCATTGACCGCATCTCTCTGGACCTGCACCCACTGTCCAAGAATGCCAAGGACATGGGCAGCGCCGCGCAACTGGTGGCGCTGAGCATGATCGCCGTGGTCTGGGGTGTGATCCTGCTGGGCTGATCCGTTCAGTACAGGCTGGGGATCACGATCTCGTCGCTGCGCTGGACCCCGGCGGTAAAGGCGCGGCACAGGTCGAGAAATTCACGCATCGCCGATGTCTGGTACTTCTGCTTGTGCCAGATGAAGTAGAACTGCCGCGACAGATCCAGCTCCGGTGTATCCAGTGCGACCAGGCTGCCACGCCGAAAGGCATCGCGCAGGGCCAGCCGGGAAATGCAGCCGATTCCCAGACCCGACTCCACGGCACGCTTGATGGCTTCGGTGTGCTCCAGCTCCAGGCGCACGTTCAGGCCGTTACGGTGATGACGCATGGCCTGATCGAAAGTCAGGCGTGTGCCCGAGCCTTGTTCGCGCAGGATCCAGGCTTCCTGGGTCAGTTCCTTGAGGCTGGCGTGACCGCGTTTGGCCAGGGGATGCTGCGGGGCGCAGAACACCACCAGTTCGTCCTCGACCCAGGACTGGACTTCTATATCCGGGTGGCTGCAATCACCTTCGATCAGACCCAGATCAATTTCGTAATGCGCCACCTGTTGCACGATATGCGCCGTGTTCTGGACATGCAGCTTGACCTGGCTTTCCGGGTGTCGCTGCATGAAACCACCGATCAGGAGGGTCGCCAGGTAATTGCCGATGGTCAATGTGGCGCCAACCGCCAGCGAGCCGAACCCCGACTTGCCGTTGAGCAGGTCTTCGATTTCCTTGGCCTGATCGAGCAGGGCAACCGCCTGCGGCAATAGCTGGCGTCCGGTCGCGTTGAGGCTCAGGCGTTTGCCGGCGCGATCGAACAACTGGCAACTGGATTGACGTTCCAGCTCGGTGATGGAGGTACTGGCTGCCGATTGCGAGAGGGAAAGCATGACCGCTGCACGCGACACGCTTTCCTGCTGGGCGACGGCGACGAAGACTTGAAGCTGACGGAGAGTAAATCGCATATCTATATAACCGATAACCCATATCTTGATAATTAATTTAACAGATATTGTGTCTGCCACTAGAATGTCGCGCAATAGCGCTTATGCCCAGCGCAGACGAATTTTTCAGGAGTTTCCACGTACATGAGCAACATGAACCACGAGCGTGTCCTCAGCGTCCACCACTGGAACGACACTCTCTTCAGTTTCAAGTGCACTCGCGATCCAGGTCTGCGTTTCGAGAACGGTCAATTCGTGATGATCGGTCTGCAGCAACCCAACGGTCGCCCGCTCATGCGTGCCTACTCGATTGCCAGCCCGAACTGGGAAGAGCATCTGGAGTTCTTCAGCATCAAGGTGCCGGATGGTCCGCTGACTTCGCAGTTGCAGCACTTGAAGGAAGGCGACGAGATCATCATCAGCAAGAAGCCTACCGGCACGCTGGTGCTGGATGACCTCAAGCCTGGCAAACACCTGTACCTGCTGAGCACCGGCACTGGCCTCGCTCCGTTCATGAGCGTTATCCAGGACCCGGAAACCTACGAGCGTTTCGAGAAGGTCATCCTGTGCCACGGCGTGCGCTACGTGAACGAAGTCGCCTATCGCGAATTCATCACCGAGCACCTGCCGCAGAACGAGTTCTTCGGTGAAGCGCTGCGTGAAAAGCTGATCTACTACCCAACTGTGACACGCGAGCCTTTCGAGAACGAAGGCCGTCTGACCGATCTGATGCGCAGCGGCAAGCTGTTCAGCGATATCGGTCTGCCGCCGATCAACCCTCAGGACGACCGTGCCATGCTGTGTGGCAGCCCGAGCATGCTCGATGAAACCAGCGAAGTGCTCAACAGCTTCGGTCTGACCGTTTCGCCGCGCATGCGTGAGCCAGGCGATTACCTGATCGAGCGTGCATTCGTCGAGAAGTAAGCCGGTTTGATGAAAACCGCCTCCCTCTTCATTGAGCGAGGCGGTTTTTTATTGGCCGGGATTTATCGCTGGAACCACTTCAAGCACCCGGATCAGACCCGGTTGCGGGTAGTGCCAGCGCACGTCCATATCCCAGAACTGCGCGCCATAGCGCCGCTCCGGGGCGGGCACCTGATAGGCCGGACGCGGGTCCTGGGCCAGACACTGTTCGATCAGCTCCACCAGTGGCTCGCCGAGGCGCTGTGCATGCTCACGGGCTTGCGCCAGGGCGCTGGCCTGCCAGTCTACCGGGATCAGCGCCGGGGCTGCGCTGGCGATGCTGTTGGTCGCCTCGGTCAGGGCGTCGGCATATGGCACGTAAGGCTTGATGTCCAGCACCGGCGTGCCGTCGAGCAGGTCGATCCCCGAAATCCACAGCCGCCCGGCCTCGACCTTGTCCAGTCTGACCACCGACTGGCCGATACCGTTGGGTCGATGCGTCGCACGGGTGGCGAATACCCCCATCGACTGATTGCCACCCAGGCGCGGCGGACGCACCTTGAGCCGTGGCTTGTCTTCCAGCGCCTGATGGAACAGGAACAGCAGCCAGACATGACTGACCTGTTCCAGCCCTTGTACCGCTTCGCCCTGATCGAAGGGCGCAACCAGCTCCAGGCAGCCACGGGCGGCGGGCGCCAGTTGTGGCTGGCGCGGTATCGCGAATTTCTCCTTGAAACAGGAGCGCACGAAGCCGACAGGGGAAACGTTATAGCTCATGGTAACGGCCGGATCAGCCGCGTACGCGCAGGGTCAGACCCTTGAGGAAGTTGCGCAGCAGTTGATCGCCGCACTCGCGGTAGTTGTTATGGCCAACCTTGCGGAACAGCGCGCTGAGTTCCGGTTTGGACACCGGGAAGTTCACCGACTTGAGGATGTCATGCATATCGTCTTCCTTGAGCTCGAAGGCGACGCGCAGTTTCTTGAGGACGATATTGTTGGTGATCGGCAGCTCGACGGCTTGTGGCGGACGGCTGTCGTCCTTGCCGCGCTTGAAAATCACCAGACCATCGAGGAAGTGCGCCATGACTTCATCGCTGCAATCGACATAGCCTTCTTCCTCTTCCTTCCTGGTGAAGGCGATCACTTCGTCCCGGGTGGTCTCGAAGCCTGTGAGCCGGGTGATCTCGACAATCTTGCTGTCGCTGATATCCAGCATATAGCGCACGCTGCGCAGTACATCGTTGTTCATCATGAGGCGTGGGTCCTGGCAAGTCGTTGTAACGGTGCACGAGCCATGTCGTGCACGCTGAAAGGGGGGATCAGAATTTTTCCTTGGCTGTCATGTAGCGCCACTGGCCTTCAGGCAGCTTGCCCATGGACACACCGCCGATACGCAGGCGCCGAATCGCCACGACTTTCAGGCCAACCGCTTCGCACAGTTGAGCGATGATGCCGGGCTGCGGGTTCTTCATGGCAAAGCGCAGGCGGTTCTCGTTCTGCCAGCTGGCTTTGACGGCAGGCAGCTCCTTGCCTTTGTAGCTCAGGCCGTGGTTCAGGCGATTGAGGCCGTGGGGCACCATCTCGCCGGAGATTTCCACGATGTATTCCTGCTCTATCTTGCTGCGGTCATCGGTGAGCTTGCGCAGGATTTTCCAGTCCTGGCTGAACACCATCAGGCCGCTGGCATTGGCCTGCAGGGTAGAAATTGCTTCCAGGCGCAGGAAGTGCCCTTTGAGCGGGCGTTTGCCGAAGCTGTGCTCCTGGGAAAGGCTGTCGGGCGTAATCAGTTGCAGAGCGCTTTCAACGCTGATCAAGGCCGGCTTGTGCAGGATGATCGTGACCGCTTCCGGGGTTTCGGCTTTCGCATCGGGGCTGAGCTCGACCTTCTGACTATCGATCTTGAACTGCGGCTCTTCGACAACCTCGCCATCCACGGTCACCCAGCCGCCCTCGATATACAGTTCAGCCTCTCGACGGGAGCAGCCGACCAGCTCGATAAGGCGTTTGGAAAGGCGAATGGGGTCTGTCATGACAAGAAGCCGTTACTGAGGAGAAAGACGCCATTGTACCTGTGATGCGATTGATTAGGTGGGACGGATCGGGCGGGGCTCTGCTTGTGCTTGAGGGGGGCGTCGTAAAGACGGAACCATTAGCAGCCCTGATACCTGTCTTCAGCCTGAAAAACCGCTTTCGCGAATAAATTCGCTACTACCCCGACGATGGTAGTTTTACAGGCTCATCCTCAGGATCGGATAGGGTTGTCCCAGTCCGTCGTTTTCGCTGCGGTGAATCACCTTGAAGCCGTGTTTGAGATAAAAACCCAGGGCCTGGGGATTCTGTTCGTTGACGTCCAGTTCGCAGATATGGAAATGGCTGATGGCATGTTCGAGCAATTGCCTGCCCAGGCCCTGGCCGCGGTATTCGGGTTCGACGAACAGCATTTCCAGCTTGAACCTGCTGATACCGGCAAAGCCGGTGATGTTCAGTCGGGCGTCGCGGGTGCAGAACAGAGTGACCGAACCCAGATACTGAGTGAGCAGCAGATCCTTGAGCATGCAGATGTAACTGTCCGGCAGAAAATCATGGGTCGCACGTACCGAGCGTTCCCAGAGATTGGCCAGTTGCAGGAAGTCGTTATTGTCTGGCGTATACAGGTCCATCTCGATTGGCTCTTGTAGTTGTTCTGCATGAGTAGACAGCCGCAGGTATAAAAAAGCCCCGCCGTTTTCAGGGGCGGGGCTGATTCGGCGTCAACCTCAAGCGAGGATTTCGGCCCACAGATCGTACTCGTCTGCGTCCGTCACGCGGCACATGATTTTGTCACCGGGTTTGACCGTGCTGTCGTCTTCCAGGCCGATATAGACGTTGCCGTCGATTTCCGGCGCATCGAAGAAGCAGCGGCCGACTGCGCCACGCTCGTCGACTTCATCGATCAGGACTTCGATTTCCTTGCCGATCTTCATCTGCAGGCGGGCTGCGCTGATGGCCTGTTGATGCGCCATGAAGCGGTCCCAGCGGTCCTGCTTGATCTCGTCCGGTACGACTTCGGCATCCAGCAGGTTGGCTGGCGCGCCTTCGACCGGCGAATACTGGAAGCAGCCGACGCGGTCGAGCTGGGCTTCGGTCAGCCAGTCCAGCAGGTACTGGAAGTCTTCTTCGGTTTCGCCGGGGAAGCCGACGATGAAGGTGGAGCGGATGATCAGGTCCGGGCACTGCTCGCGCCAGTTCTTGATGCGGGCCAGAGTCTTGTCCTCAAAGGCCGGACGCTTCATCAGCCTGAGCACTTTCGGGCTGGCGTGCTGGAACGGGATATCCAGGTACGGCAGGATCTTTCCGGCCGCCATCAACGGAATCAGCTCGTCGACGTGCGGATACGGATAGACATAGTGCAGGCGCACCCAGACGCCCAGGGAACTGAGAGCCTGGCACAGCTCGGTCATGCGGGTCTTGACCGGCTGGCCGTTCCAGAAGCCGGTTCGGTACTTGATGTCGACGCCATAGGCGCTGGTGTCCTGGGAAATCACCAGCAGCTCTTTCACGCCGGACTTGACCAGACGCTGGGCTTCGTCGAGCACATCGCCCACCGGACGGCTGACCAGCTTGCCGCGCATCGACGGGATGATGCAGAAGCTGCAACTGTGGTTGCAGCCTTCGGAAATCTTCAGGTATGCATAGTGCCGCGGCGTCAGCTTGATGCCTTGTGGCGGGACCAGATCGATCAGCGGGTTGTGGTCGAGCTTTGGCGGCACGACTTCATGCACGGCATTGACCACCTGCTCGTACTGCTGTGGACCGGTAACCGACAAAACACTCGGGTGCACTTTACGGATGACGCTTTCGTCGACACCCATGCAGCCGGTCACGATCACCTTGCCGTTTTCGGCAAGGGCTTCGCCAATCACTTCCAGCGATTCAGCCTTGGCGGTATCGATGAAACCGCAGGTGTTGACGACAACGACGTCCGCGTCCTCGTAGGTCGGAACGACTTCATAACCTTCCATGCGCAGTTGGGTCAGGATGCGCTCGGAGTCGACCAAGGCTTTTGGGCAACCCAGGGAAACGAAGCCAACCTTTGGGGCGGCAGGCGTGGTGACGGTGGACATGGCAAACCTCGGCGTGAAGGGTGCCTGGCTCAATACGCGGGCACCGAATGGGCGCTTGGTGCGCCTCTGATCAAAAAGTGCGCAATTCTAGCGATGAGTGCACGCGATGACCAGTGGTAAACAGAGAATTACGACGAGTGCTGCGCTATGCTTCGCGGCGTTGCCCCCAGGCATGTCAATAATTGGCGTGATCTGAATTGTTACGTGGTGTGAAGTTCAAAGTGCTTTGAGCCTCAAGTCTGGTTTCTGGAGTATTGGATGAGTCAAGCAAGCAGTCATGCTGAGACTGGAAGCACTGCAAAACCCTTGGGGTTGCTGATCGCGGCCGTGGGTGTGGTGTATGGGGATATCGGTACGAGCCCGCTGTATACGCTCAAGGAAGTGTTTCAGGGAGGTTATGGTGTCGAAGTCACCCATGACGCGATCCTGGGCATCCTGTCGCTGATCTTTTGGTCGTTGATCTGGGTCGTCTCGTTCAAGTACATGGTCTTCATCCTGCGTGCCGACAATCAGGGCGAAGGCGGGATCATGGCCCTGACTGCACTGGCCCGGCGCGCCACGACCCAATATCCGCGCCTGCAGATGCTGATGGTGGTGTTCGGCCTGTTCGGTGCCGCGCTGTTCTACGGCGACAGCATGATTACCCCCGCGGTATCGGTGCTGTCGGCGATGGAAGGGCTGGAGCTGGCGTTTGACGGGCTTGAGCACTGGATCGTGCCGATGGCGCTGATCGTGCTGGTTGGCCTGTTCCTGATCCAGAAACACGGCACTGCACGCATCGGCGTGCTGTTCGGGCCGGTGATGGTGACCTGGTTCGTGGTGCTGGGCGCGCTGGGTATCTACGGCATCATGCATACACCCGAGGTTCTGCGGGCGGTGAACCCGACCTGGGCGCTGCAGTTCTTTATCCTGCATCCGGGAATCGGTGTTGCCATTCTCGGCGCGGTAGTGCTGGCGCTGACCGGTGCCGAGGCCCTGTATGCCGACATGGGGCATTTCGGGCGCAAGCCGATCTCGCGGGCCTGGTTCATCCTGGTGCTGCCGGCGCTGCTGCTGAATTACTTCGGTCAGGGTGCGCTGGTGCTGGAAAACCCGGAGGCGGTGCGCAACCCGTTCTATCTGCTGGCGCCGGGCTGGGCTTTGTTGCCGCTGATCGGCCTGTCGACCATGGCGACGGTCATCGCTTCCCAGGCAGTCATCTCCGGTGCGTTCTCGATGACCCTGCAGGCCATCCAGCTCGGTTACATCCCGCGCATGTACATCCAGCACACCTCCAGCGATGCGCAGGGCCAGATCTACATCGGCGCAGTCAACTGGGCGTTGATGGTCGGCGTGGTACTGCTGGTAATCGGCTTCGAGTCTTCGGGGGCACTGGCTTCCGCTTATGGCGTGGCCGTGACCGGGACCATGCTCTGCACCACGATCCTGGTGTCCTCGGTGATGCTCCTGCTCTGGAAGTGGCCGGCGATTCTGGCAGTGCCCTTGCTGCTGGGGTTGTTACTGGTGGATGGTCTGTTCTTTGCCGCCAACGTGCCGAAAGTCGTGCAGGGCGGCGCCTTTCCGGTATTGGCCGGTGCTGCGTTGTTCATCCTGATGACGACCTGGAAGCGCGGCAAACAGCTGCTGGCCGAGCGCATCGATGAAGGTGGCCTGCCGTTGCCGATCTTCATCGGCAGCATTCGCGTACAGCCGCCGCATCGCGTGCAGGGCACTGCGGTGTTCCTGACCGCGCGCAGCGATGCCGTGCCCCATGCGCTGCTGCACAACATGCTGCACAACCAGGTGCTGCATGAGCAGGTGGTGCTGCTGACGGTGGTTTATGAAGACCGGCCACGGGTGCCTGCCGATCAGCGTTTCGAGGTCGAGGCCTACGGGGATGGTTTCTATCGGGTGATCCTGCACTTCGGCTTTATCGATGAGCCGGACGTACCGGCGGCGCTGACTCTCTGCCATCTGGATGATCTGGATTTCAGCCCGATGCGCACCACTTACTTCCTCAGCCGCGAAACCGTCATTCCTTCCAAGATGGTCGGCATGGCGCGCTGGCGTGAAGCCCTGTTCGCCTTCATGCTCAAGAACGCCAACGGCAACCTGCGCTTCTTCAAGCTGCCGTACAACCGGGTGATCGAGTTGGGTACCCAGGTGGAAATGTAAGCAACGCCCTGATGAAAAAAATCCCGGTCACCTTGCGGTGCCGGGATTTTTTCATGTCTGCCGATCAGTGTTTATTGAGCGGCAGGCTTGCCTTGCCACTTGTTGATTGCATTGATCAGGCGCTTGGCCAGTGCCGGATAGTCTTCATCGAAGTGATGACCGCCCGGTAGCTCGATCACTTCACCCACTGCTGTGGTGTCGGTGCAGCCGCTGGTTTTCTTTTCTTCCAGGCCGTACACGCAAAGCACTTTTGCAGCCGGCAGTTTGGCCATTTCCGGACCGGTAGTGGCTTCCTTGCCCGCGTTGCCGAGCCAGCCGTCTACGTGAATCTCGAAGCTGCCGGAGCGGGCGAAGGCCAGCAGGATGATGCCGTCGATGCGATTCTGGTCATCCACTGCCAGGCGGTTGTACACCGCAGGCATGACATCGGCGCCAAACGAATAACCGGCCAGAATGAAGCGTTTGGTGCCCCATTTCTGGCGATAGTGATTCATCAGGTCGGTAAGGTCGATGGCCGTCTGTTCCGGGGTCTTGTGCTCCCAGTAGTAGCGCAGCACGTCGATGCCGACCACCGGATAACCCATCTTCGCCATGTCGCCAGCCACGACCTTGTCCAGGTCGCGCCAGCCGCCATCACCGGACATGAACAGGGTCACGGTGTCGGCATTTTGCGTGGCAGGCACTTCAACGGTCGGAATGCCCAGGCCGCCCGCGTCGTTCTCACCGAGCAGCAGGTGGCGCAGTTCGGTGTTGAGCACTTGTGGCAGCTTGATGTCGTAATCGCTGATGCTGGTTTCGGCATTGGCCTGATCGCGCACGAAGGCTGCGCTCGGATCGTCCGGCGCATCGTTCCAGGCGGCCAGCCAGTGACCGTGCGGGGCCTTTTGCGGCAGCGGTACGTCGCAGATCTGCGGCGGGGTTTCATCCTGCTCCAGCACCGGAGGAGGGTTGGATACATGCTCCAGGGCAAAGCCGACCGAGATGGCTTGCGCCTTGTCGTCGCTCTGGCCGGCCAGCCAGCGCCAGGCCAGCGTCGCGCCCGGACCGATGCCGCCGACGACCAGAGGTGCAGCGTCGAGCTGTTGCAGGGCAGCCTGGAAGGTCTTCTGCTGCAGGACACAGTCATCCTTGGGCAGCACCACTTGAATGATGCGCGCCGAAGCGTCCTTGCTGATGGCCAGCAGTTGCTTGTCGCTCAGCAGGTCTTCAGCGGTGACAGCCAGGGCGATCCGGGTCTTGACCTTGGTAGCCGGGGTCACGCTGGTCAGTGGCGCACCATCGTCAAGCGTCAGGTGTTCGAGGCTGGCAGGTGGAGCGGGGCGATTCCATAACCAGAGTCCTAGTGCCACCAGCAGTACAAAACCCAGAGCAGCAAGCAAATAGCGCGAAAAGCGTCGGATCATCAGCGTTTCACCAATCCAGTCAGGCCGCCCGCAATCAGGGCGGCGGTGTCAGCCAGTGCCACAAGCGGATCGAGTCCGGCAGGCACGGCCATATAGCGAGGTTCCCAGTCCGGTTGGAACTTGTCCTTGAAGCGGCGCAGGCCCTGGAAGTTGTAAAGCTGTTCGCCACGGCGGAACACCATCGAACCCAGGCGCTGGGTCAGCGGTGCGCCGCGGCGTGGCTGCAGGCCTGACAACGGCACCATGCCCAGGCTGAAACGTGCATAACCCTGCTGTTTGTAGTGCAGGATCAGGCCGACCATCATGAACTCCATGGTCAGCTTCGGTGCATCCGGATGCGAGCGCATCAGATCCAGGCTGGCCAGTTCCAGGTTGTTGGTTTCCAGCAGGTTGGCAAAGGCTACCGGTTTGCCCTCGAAGTGGATGATGGCAATGCGGAAATACTTCAGGTACTCGGGGCTGAAACGGCCCAGAGAGAAGCCTTTTTCGCGAACGTTCTTGCCGGTCAGCCAGGCATCGGAAATGGCTTTCAGCTCATCCAGGGGGGCCTGGCCGGCCTCGTAAATCTCCAGCGACAGACCATCGCGGCCACCCCGGTTCCAGGTATAGCGCAGGTCCTTCATTTCCTTGCCCTTGGCGTCGATGTCGAAGCGTCGCAGGTCGACCCTGGCTTCCTCGCCAAGCTTGATCGCTGTCAGGCCGATGTCCATGTAGTACGGCAGGTTCTCTGCGCGCACCTGATAGAACACCGGACGGGCGTGGTGGACGTCGCACAGGTCACGGAATTGCCAGATCAGTTCGGCGCGCTGCTGGGTCGGGCCGATCGGGTCATACAGCGCTACCAGACTGCGTCCGCGATGGGAGTACATCAGGAAGGCGTTGTTGTCAGGGTGGAACAGGATCGCCTTGTCGCCGGTCAGCACCAGTCCGCCATCGGGCTGCTTGGAGGCCTTGAGGATCGCGGCGGCCTTGTCCAGGTCCTCGGCGTTCGGCAGCTTGATCACCGGGCGAGCGGTGCGCAACAGCCAGGTCAGAGACACCACGACCAACAGAATCGCGCTGCCCAGGGCGGAGCGCAGACCACGTGGAGCGTCGGCGTCGAGGGTGAATTGCCACCAGAGTTGATGGCTGTAAGGCACGTCCTGATAGGCAAACAGCAGCAGCCAGATCGATGCGCCGACCACGCAGGCGCTGGCGATCAGATAGAGCGGCGAGAATGGCAGTTCAAGCAGGCGGCTTGGGCGATAGAACGAGCGACGGAAAGTGGCCAGCAGACCGGCCGTCAGCAGCAGCAGGCTGGCTTCTTCCCAGTCGAAGCCCTTGAGCATCGACAGCACCGCGCCAACCAGCAACAGAATGACCGTCAGCATCCACGCCGCCGACAGGCGCCGCCGCAGGCCTTGAGCCAGCAGCAGACACAATACGCCCACCAGACTTGCGCCAAAGTGCGAGGCATTGATCAGGCGGTGGGGAATCATGAAACCGACGTTTTCCAGGCGGGTGTCGATTTCCGGTGTCGCACCGGAGAACAGCAACACCACGCCCGAGAGGAATACCAGCAGCGCCAGGATCGGCGCAGCCAGCCCCGAGGCAACGCGCATTGCCTGGCGGGTCGGCAGCAGGCGCTGGGCTTCAGTAAACAGCAGCGTCAGGCAGGCCAGCAGCAAAGGCAGTACGACATAAATCAGTCGGTACAGCAGCAAGGCCGCCGCCAATGGCGCCGCGCCCAGTTCGTTGGCGAAGGCTGCCAGCAGAATCGCCTCGAACACACCAACACCGCCCGGTACATGGCTGAGCACGCCTGCGGCCAGTGCCAGCAGGTAGATCAGCATGAAGGCGCCCAGTGGTGGCGCTTGGGGCAGCAACAGATAAAGCACCAGAGCGGCAGCGGCCACATCCAGGGCGGTGATGACCAGCTGGATCAGGGTCAGGCGCAGGTCGGGAAGGCGCAGGGTGCGTCGGCCGGCCCTGACCAGAATATTGTGTGCGATGGTCTGTTCCGGCAGGCGCCGGCGATATACCGCTACTGCCAGCAAGGCGCTTGCGATCAGTACCACGATGGCCAGTACGGCCAATACTTCGACCGGCAGTTTCAGTGCCAGGGATGCACCCGACAGGTTGCTCAGGGTCGCCACGGCAGCCAGTGGCGGCAAGGCGCAGCCCAGCGAAAGGCTGGCGAACAGGGTCATGCGGGCGATTTCCATCGCTCCGATCCCGTGACGCGAATACAGCCGGTAGCGTACCGAGCCGCCGGAGAGCATCGACAGGCCCACGGCATTGCCAATCGCAAATGACGTAAAGCCGCCGAGCAGCAATGTGCGGGTCGGCAGGTTCACGTTTGCATAGCGGCTGGCGGACAGCTCATAGCCCATCAGAATGATGTAGCCGATTACCGCTGCCAGCAGGGCGCCGCCCAGAGAAGGCAAGGGCACGGCGAACAGCGAGTCGCGCAGCGCATAAAAGTCCATCTCGATCAGCATGTGACGACAGGCGATCAAGGCCATGCCGAACAGCAGCAGCATGATCGCCAACCCGATGGGTTGACGGTACTTGCTCAGCAGTTCCAGCCAGCGGAGGCGGACAGGTTTTATCGAATTATTTGCAGCAACTGCTTCGTTGGTATCTGACGGGTTGTCGCGCATCAATCACTCCTTGGATCGTGCGCGACAGGATGGAGGTATGCAGCCAAGTTACCAATCCCTACGCAAAAAATATTTCGAGATGTTATCGCGTCAACGTCTCATGGGCGAACTGCGAATGGCCTGAGCGGGTGCCGTTCAGCTTTGATTCAGCTTAGGCGCATGTAACAAAAATGACTACGTTCTGCCATTGCGTTTTGAAAGTGCTTCAGCGCTGACAGGTCAGATACACGTTGGCCTGCTGCGCCTTTAATCGTTGCGTATGACAGCCTTTCGTCGCTTTTCGTACAACCACTCGTAAGGATTCTATCGGCAGCACATTTAAAAACTGTCGGAAGCTGAAACATTACGTTACGTACGTGATGATAGGGTTTCAGAGGGCGGGGGAAATAGTCTTTTTTATCAGGCTGTTAGCATTGCTGCATGAATGCTTTTTCATCAGGCACAAAAAAGGCCAATCTTTCGATCAGCCTTTTTTGATGTTTGGTTGCGGGAGCCGGATTTGAACCGACGACCTTCGGGTTATGAGCCCGACGAGCTACCAGACTGCTCCATCCCGCGTCTGTGGGGCGGCATTCTACAGAGAAGTTCGGGGGTGTCAACCGTTAATGTCGGAAACCTGAAATTAATCCTGTTTCCTGCCGGTTGCCCGAATGCATGACTCTCGATAGACAGTGAGCTATCGGATCTGCGATCCCGGTATTGCGCCACAATGCAAAAGGCCCGCTTTATGGGCGGGCCTTCTACGGTACTGCATTTGGTTGCGGGAGCCGGATTTGAACCGACGACCTTCGGGTTATGAGCCCGACGAGCTACCAGACTGCTCCATCCCGCGTCTGTGTGGCGGCATTCTACAGAAGAAGTCAGGGGTGTCAATCATTAGTTTGAAAAAATGCTTTTTTCTTCAAATGCTTAGCGATGTAAGGCGGATGAGACGCGACGGTGCGCGAGGCTCTCGCGAGCTAAAGAGGAGGGCCAGGTGCTGATGCGGGTTTTTGATGCGCGCCTGAAGCATCATGAGTGTCACTTCTTGACACCAATGCGATACTGCACGGCCATTGAATGCAAAATCGCCTTTCATGACTCAGCGCAAAATCATCCACATCGACTGTGACTGCTTCTATGCAGCCATCGAAATGCGAGACGACCCGAGCCTGGCGGCAAAGCCGCTGGCTGTTGGTGGGTCGGCGGACAAGCGTGGGGTGATTGCGACCTGCAACTATGAAGCACGGGCCTATGGAGTACGCTCGGCGATGTCCTCGCGACATGCCTTGAAGCTGTGCCCGGACCTGACCATCGTCAAGCCGCGCATGGATGCCTATAAAGAAGCATCTCGGGAAATCCACGGCATCTTTCGCGATTACACCGACCTGATCGAGCCGCTATCGCTGGACGAGGCTTTTCTGGATGTGTCCGACGCCAGCCATTTCTCCGGCAGTGCGACCCGGATAGCCCAGGATATCCGGCGCCGGGTCTCGAACCAGTTGCATATCACTGTCTCGGCTGGCGTGGCGCCCAACAAGTTTCTGGCCAAGATCGCCAGTGACTGGAAAAAGCCCAACGGGCTGTTTGTGATCACCCCCGATCAGGTCGAGGATTTTGTCGCAGAACTGCCGGTCAGCAAGCTGCACGGTGTCGGCAAGGTGACCGCCGACAAGCTGGGGCGGCTGGGAATTATCAATTGTGTGGATCTGCGCCGCTGGAACAAACTGGCGCTGGTGCGTGAATTCGGCAGTTTTGGCGAACGGCTGTGGAATCTGGCGTTCGGTATCGACGAGCGCCCTGTGCAGAATGACAGCAGGCGCCAGTCTGTGAGTGTCGAGAATACCTACGATACGGATTTGCCAGATCTGGCCAGTTGCCTGGAAAAACTGCCTGCCTTGCTGGAGACGCTGGCCGTGCGCATGGAGCGTATAGCCGGTCAATATCGACCCGGCAAGCCGTTCGTCAAAGTCAAATTCCATGACTTTACCCAGACCACGCTTGAGCAATCGGGTGCGGGGCGGGACTTGGGCAGTTACCAACAATTGCTGACCCAGGCTTTTGCCCGCGGTGGCAAGCCGGTCCGGTTATTGGGGATTGGAGTGCGGTTGCATGATTTGCGCGCCGCTCATGAGCAACTGGAACTGTTCGCTCGATAGTTGCAGGCTCCGTCTCGGGAGCCTGCTTGTTGTTCGCTGTCTTATTCGCTATCCGGGTCGGTAGCTGGCGCAACGAGGCGTCCGGCGTCCTTGGCCAGCGACTTGAGAAACTCGTTTTGCAATTGTGGATCGTTGCGAGTCAGCTCGATCAGGCTCTGCTCCAGCTCGCTGGCTTCTTCTTCAAGGCCCAGTTCCGAAAGGCGCTTGACCCGATGAACCCACTGTTTGACTTCATCGTCTTCCAGATCGTCGTAGATCAGCTCATGCGCTTCCAGCAGCTTGCCGCGCAGTGACTGGCTGATCGGCAGGCTGGCATTGGCGTGCGCGTTGTCCTGATCGTCCTCGATATTGAGATACAGGCGAGTGACCCGGCTCAGGTCCTGTTCGGCAAACGGGCTGTCGAGCAGGTTGAGACGCAGAATCCCGTTACGGTCGGTATTCAGTTCGTGGGTTTCGTTGCCGGCCTTGACCATGACCGGGCGTTCATTCCAGGGCAGGGTGGAGTTCTCGATGCGCTTGTCCTTCTGGACTTCATCGATACTTGCCAGGTTCTGCTGGGCGCGGCCATGGGAAGGGGCGTTCATGAATGGGTTGAGGCCGGCCACGCCGTAATTGATCCAGTCCTTGGTAACGCTGTCCGGCAAACTGCCCAGCGTGAACACATTGACCACGTTGGCTCCGACGCCAGCAACCACGGCGACGGCGCCCAACGGAATCTCGTAGATTTCACGCCAGGGTTGATAGGGGGTGTAGCGGTCGTAATGGCGGGTCACTTCAAAGTCGGTGACCTCGAAGGATTTGTGCTCGTGGATCCGCACCCGGCGCTGTGGCAACTCAAGGGTCTTGGGCTCGCCGATATCGATCTGCAGCGTGTGTTCGAGCAGTTTGCGCTCTACGCGCTCCTCGTGCTCGCTGCGCTGTGACAACTGATTGGCACAACCGCTGACGAGGAACGTGCCGCATAGAACGGCGCTGCCGAGGCTTAGGGGGCTTCGTCTGAACATGGGATCTCTTGATGCGGATTGGGCGGGTGATGAGGGGTGCGCCCGCATGGACGGGCGCACCTGTCACTCAGCGCTTCACACGGCCCTGGATGAACGACAGCACGTCGGCAACCGCAATGGCTTGTGGCTGCGACTCGACTCGGCTCTTGTATTCCAGATTGCCTTCGGCCAGGCCACGATCACTGACCACGATGCGATGCGGAATACCGATCAGCTCCATGTCGGCGAACTTGATGCCCGGGCTGGTTTTCTTGTCACGGTCATCGAGCAGGACTTCAAAACCTGCAGCGGTCAACTCGGCATACAGTTTGTCTGTCGCTTCGCGAACGGCTTCCGTTTCATAGCGCAGTGGAACCAGTGCGATATGGAAAGGTGTCAGGGTGTCGTTCCAGATGATTCCGTTTTCGTCGTTGTTCTGCTCGATGGCAGCCGCAACGACCCGCGAAACACCGATACCGTAGCAACCCATGGTCAGGTTGACCGGCTTGCCGTTCTCGCCCAGGACCTGGCACTTCATCGCTTCGCTGTACTTGGTGCCCAGCTGGAAGATGTGGCCGACTTCGATGCCACGCTTGATTTCCAGGGTGCCCTTGCCATCCGGGCTCGGATCGCCGGCAACCACGTTGCGCAGGTCGGCAACGGTCGGAACCGGCAGGTCGCGTTCCCAGTTGACGCCGAAGTAGTGCTTGTCGTCGATGTTGGCGCCGACGGCAAAGTCGCTCATCAGTTCGACCGAGCGGTCGATGATGCACGGCAGCGGCAGATTCAGCGGGCCGAGAGAACCAGCGCCAGCGCCGATGGCGTCACGCAGCTCTGCTTCGGATGCCATGACCAGCG
Source organism: Pseudomonas cichorii (assembly GCF_003700275.1). Taxonomy (GTDB): domain Bacteria; phylum Pseudomonadota; class Gammaproteobacteria; order Pseudomonadales; family Pseudomonadaceae; genus Aquipseudomonas; species Aquipseudomonas cichorii_B. The sequence goes on from NZ_RBRE01000103.1 coordinate 138,578, forward strand.
GACTGGCGACCTGCTCCAGGTTGGCGGCCTTGATCTCGTTGAGTTCGTGGTCGCCACGAATGATCAGCGCGACCAGCTTGCCTTCTTCGGCAGCGTGGACAACCAGGGTCTTGACGGTCTTTTCGATCGGCAGGTTGTGGCCTTCGACCAGTTGCGCGATGGTTTTTGCGTCAGGCGTGTCGATCAGGCGCAGTTCTTCGGTGGCTGCGCCGCGAGTCTTCTCGCGTGGCACGGCCTCGGCTTTCTCGATGTTGGCGGCGTAATCGGAGCTGTCGCTGAAAACGATATCGTCTTCACCGGAGTCTGCCAGCACATGGAACTCGTGCGAACCGGCACCGCCGATGGAGCCGTTGTCGGCCTCGACCGGGCGGAAGTTCAGGCCCAGGCGGCTGAATACGTTGCTGTAGGCCAGATGCATGCGGTCGTAGGTTTCCTGCAACGAGGCATGATCGGCGTGGAACGAGTAGGCGTCCTTCATGACGAATTCACGGCCGCGCATCAGGCCGAAGCGTGGGCGGATCTCGTCACGGAATTTGGTCTGGATCTGGTACATGTTGATCGGCAACTGCTTGTAGCTGTTGAGCTCGTTGCGGGCCAGATCGGTAATGACTTCCTCGTGGGTCGGGCCCAGGCAGAAATCACGGTTGTGGCGATCGACCAGGCGCATCAGCTCGGGGCCGTACTGCTCCCAGCGGCCGGATTCCTGCCACAGTTCGGCGGGCTGGATGCCCGGCATCAGAATTTCGAGCGCGCCGGCAGCGTCCATTTCTTCACGAACGATGGCTTCTACCTTGCGCAGTACGCGCAGGCCCATGGGCAACCAGGTGTAGAGGCCGGAAGCCAGTTTGCGGATCATGCCAGCACGCAGCATCAGCTGATGACTGACCACGACTGCATCGGAAGGGGTTTCTTTCTGTGTGGCGAGCAAAAATTGACTGGTGCGCATGGTTGGCCGTTGTCGGTTGCTTGGACTGGAAATGACCCGGCATTGTACGGCGGTGTGTCGGTCGCGTACAGGGCGCGGCGGGCGTGGAGCGCATGGCGGCATTTTTCGGGCCGCATGAAAAAGCCCGGCATTTGGCCTGCCGGGCTTTTTCGGGTAGCAGATACCTGAGTTGCGGTTACAGAACCGAAATCGGGTAGTCGACGATCAGGCGGAACTCGTTGACGTCGCCGTCGAAGCTGTTGCCAGCGTTGGCGCGGTGCCATGCCTGACGCAGACGGAAAGACAGATCCTTGGCTGGACCGCTTTGCATCACGTACTTGGCTTCGAAGTCGGTTTCCTGATGTTTGCCGTTGTCGCCATACATGCCAACGTATGCGCTGCCAGCCGGTGTCTTGGTGCCATCAATGTCGTAACCACGAACGTGACGAGTCATGAAGCTCAGGCCTGGAACGCCATAAGGAGTCATGTTCAGGTCGTAGCGCACTTGCCAAGACTTCTCGTTAGGTGCGTTGAAGTCAGAGTACTGAACGGAGTTGTTCAGGAAGATCGAGTCGCCACCACGGTTGTTGTCGCCGATACCGATGTAGTCGAACGGAGTGTTGCCGTCGACCTTCTGGAAGGCCAGGGTCACGGTATGGGCTGCTGCGAAGGAGTACGCAACGGAACCCGAGGCAGTGGTGTTATTGATCGAACCAGCGTTGGCGTTGCCTTCGTCTAGTGTGCGATAAAGATTGGCATCGAACGCCAGAGACTGGTCGCCGCCCAGAGGCAGTGCGTAGTTCACGTTGGCGTAGTATTGATTCCAGATATCTTCGAGTTTGGCGCCGTAGAAAGCGACACCCAGATTATCGGTGATGGCATATTTGCCACCAACGAAGTCTGCACTATTGGCCTCTACGCCATTGCCGTTTCTGGCGTAGTTGGCAAAAATCTTGCCGCTACGATTGGTGTCATCCTGGCTGGTGCCGGAGTAATAGTGACCTGCTTCCAGATCCAGACCTTTGATCTCGCTGCTTTGCAGGCTGAAACCGCTGGCTGTCTGAGGCAGTAGGCGGCTGCCGCCCACGGCAAATACGGGGCTGGTAGGCTGCATGTCGCCGACTTTCAACTCCGTTTTGGAGATGCGGAATTTGACGGCGCCACCGAGCTTGCCCTGAGTGTCTTCGTTGTCACCCAGTCTGTTGGTCACCAAGTTGCCGGAGCCAGAGTACTTGTCTGGACCCCAGAGTTTCAGGCCGAAGTAGCCGAACGCATCTACGCCGACGCCGACGGTGCCTTGGGTGTAACCCGAGCTGTAGTTGGCCCAGAGGCCCTGAGTCCAGTCGCGATCGTCCTGAGAGGTTTCTTTCTTGTCACGGTTGTAATAGTAGTTGCGCAACTTCAGGTTAAGAGTGCTGCCCTCGACAAAGCCCTTGGCTTCAGACTGGTCACTGACGAACGGTGCTGCTGTTGCCATTTGGACGCTGGCTGCCGTAACGGCCAGTGCGATTGCGCTCCACTTCATCACTCTCATCGTGATTGCTCCTTTGGTTTTAAGAAGATTCAGGCCGTCCCACCTGTTTTTTTATCTGGGCGGCTCTTTCTTTTTTTGTCTGCGAAAATCTATCTCACGCTGACAGTGGTTACGATAGTTGCTGACCTGTCTTTACGTAATCTTTATGGCGATGTCGCTAAAAGTTTCGCGCAGGTCGCAAACGCCTCATTTCCTTGTTGAACTCTCAGCTTCGGGTGTGTGCTCCAAGCTGTTGACCGCTATTTCCCTTGATCACGACAGCCCTGTTTCCGCATGGGGCATCGTGACCATGGATGTGTTGAAGCAACAACCGTGCACAAAGTTCAAAATAATTGAAAAAAAATGTGAAATTTCAGTTTTTACCTGGAGTTTCACTCATAACCTCATGATTTTGTTTGGGTTGTTTTTCAGCACGAAAAGCACGCTGCGCAGGCCGGTTAATGGCCGCTTGAGGGTGGCAAAGCAAAAAATGTTACTGATGGCACCGGCGTTTGAGTAAATCGCAGCCCTGCGCGCGCTTTTGGTATACCAAGGTGTTTCGTTTTGGTGCACAGCATCAGGTGGCTGCCATAGCTTGGGGTCGTGGCTTCGTCTTGACGTATGGTGTGCACGGCGCTGTTTCATTTTTATGTCCAGATCTCGGTTTTTGCCGATTTTCGCCTCCCGAAGGCTAGCGCTTGCGGATGATTGGTAAAGGGGGCGACGGGATCAAATTGGTGCGATGTCCCTGAAAAGCGGTGCAGGGTGGTGCGCAGGTGTTTTTGGCGCTGAGTTGCAGCGTGCTGAGGAAATGTGTTTTGCCGGGTGAAGCGCTGCCCGATCCTGCGTATCCTGCCTGGCATTCAACCGGACAATCAGGAGTCTTATCGTGTTCGTTCTGGATTCACGTCTCAAGCAGGACACTTTGCCGGTCGGCGACTTCCCGTTGTGCCGACTGTTGCTGTCCAATGACTCGCGCTACCCATGGTTCATTCTGGTGCCGCGCCGTCCTGATATCAGTGAGGTGTTTCAGCTTGAAGCGCAGGAACAATTGCAGCTATGGCTGGAGACTACAGCCCTGTCGCAAATACTGAAGGGCGTATTCGACGCTGATAAACTCAATGTCGCGGCGCTGGGCAATGTCGTCAGCCAGCTTCATATGCATGTCATCGTTCGCAAGCGTGATGATGCTGCATGGCCAGCGCCTGTATGGGGCAAGCATCCGGCTCTTCCTTACACGGACGAGCAGTTCGCCGCCGTTGTCGAGCGTTTGCGGCCGGTGTTGCCGAACGATTTCCGGTTTGAGGGTGAATGATCATGAGTCTTGAAGAACGAATCATGGAGCTGGAAACCCGCCTGGCCTTTCAGGAAGATACGATTCAGGCGTTGAACGATGTGCTGGTTATACAGCGGCGTGAGCTGGATCGGCTGCAACTGCAAATGGCTGCGATGCTCAAGCGCCAGGAAGAAATGGGCAGTCAGTTCGATACCTTTGTCGAGGACGCGCCGCCTCCTCATTACTGAGGCTGCACGCATAAAAAAACCGCGCTTCTCATCGCTGAGGAGCGCGGTTTTTTATTGCCGCACAGATCAGCGGCGCGGCAGGGCCGCAATCACGTCTTCAGCCTGCAGGCCTTTGTCGCGGTTCATCACGGAAAACTCCACGCGCTGGCCTTCGACCAGAACACGATGACCTTCACCGCGAATGGCGCGGAAGTGCACGAAGATATCGTCGCCGGAATCACGCGAAATGAAACCGAAACCCTTGGAAGTGTTGAACCACTTCACGGTGCCGGTATCGCGATTGCCCAGATCGTGGCTTTGCGATACGGGCGAAGGAGAGGACCTGTAGAAACTGACGCCCAGGTGCAGTGCAACAGCAGCCATGGCGGCAATCATGCTGACCATGATGGCCGGTTGACCCGCGATGGTCTGTAGTGGAACGAGCAGGGTGAGGATTTGTACGATGACAGCAATAACAAGCAGTGCGCTGACCAGATTTTGCAGGTTATGACGTGGTCCCCGGTTCCAATAGGGAATCACTGGAGCAAGAAGCAGATTGAGCAGCCCGAAGAAAACCAGATAAAGCGCATCGGGTTGTAGCAGGGACGTAGCCTCGCTACGCAGGCTGGGTATGAAGGAAAGCAACAAAGCTGCTGCTCCCGTTACCAGGTGGACGATTTTCAACATTTTAAAAAGCTCACATTAAGAAGGATCACAAGGAAATAGCGGGTAACGCCCGGTACGCTTCTGAAAAAGTGGAGGCGTGCTGCACGAGCGATGGTCCAGCCTATGCGCTACAGCCGGATGGCAGGATTGGTAGCGACACGCTGTCTATTTAACAGCAAAGCCGAAGTCTACTCAAATCAAGTACCTGCGTGGCTTCGCCCGATTTGCTGGCGCCAGTAAAGCGTCTTCCGAAAAGACCCTTGATAGCCCTGAGCTAGAGCCATTGCGCACGCGGGAACCGGTTCTGGCGGCAGAGGGTCTGACAGGGTTGACGGTTCAGGCGCAGCCTTGCTGCATGGCTGTGCCTGTTTGAGTGCGTGTACCAATAGAAGGCTGCACTCGCAGGCTATCTCTTGATAGAGTAGTACGGTTACTGCTTTCCAATCCTCATCTAAAAGGGCATGAAACATGGCAATCGATATCGGTATCAGTGAAGAGGATCGCAAATCGATCGTAGACGGTCTTTCGCATCTGCTTGCAGATACTTATGTACTTTATCTCAAGACTCACAACTTTCACTGGAATGTCAGTGGGCCGATGTTTCGCACACTGCACTTGATGTTTGAAGAGCAATATAACGAACTGGCACTGGCTGTCGATTCCATTGCCGAGCGTATTCGTGCTCTTGGGTTCCCGGCGCCGGGCACCTATTCGACTTATGCTCGCCTGTCTTCGATCAAGGAAGAAGAGGGTGTGCCAAGTGCTGAAGATATGATCAAAAGTCTGGTTCAAGGCCAAGAGGCTGTTGTCCGTACAGCACGTAGTCTTTTTCCTCTGCTGGATACAGTCAGTGACGAACCGACTGCGGACTTGTTGACCCAGCGTATGCAGGTTCACGAAAAGACTGCATGGATGCTGCGTTCGATGCTTGAGTCCCGGTAACAAAACCCTGGAGCAGTTTGCTCCTGTTCCGGTCGGGGTGCGTTGCCGTTTCAGGCGGCAACGCGCTTCTGCCCCGGCAGTGCCGGGGCGTCTTGTCCGCAGGTCTGCGCTGATAAAAGTGTTGGATAAACGTAAAATATAAATATTAAACACATTTTATGA
>NZ_RBRE01000033.1 GCF_003700275.1 Pseudomonas cichorii
CTTACCGCTGTCGATCCAACTGTGACCGAAGCCCTTCTTCGCTGACCGACCTGACTAAACACTTGTAAACTATTGATCTACAAGGCTTTTTCAGTTCCGTCTGCGCCGGAAGTGGGGCGAATTATAGAGAGATTAAATCGCCCGTCAACCGTTAATTTCAATTTTCTTGAAATCAGCTGTTACAGGCCTCTCTTCTATATAGAAGGAGCTCCGCCTTCTTCTATATAAGCAAGGCACCTATATAGGCTAAAGCACGCCAGCCTCACGCAGCGCCACAACCTCGTCGGCACTGAGCCCCAGAATGCCCTGCAAGACTTCCTGGGTATGCTCACCCAGCAAGGGCGGTGCGCGCCGGTATTCGACAGGGGTTGCAGACAACCGAATCGGACTGGCCACCTGCGCGACACTACCGCCCAGAGCATGCGGCAACTCGATAGCCAGCCCGCGAGCCTGGACCTGCGGATCTGCAAGCACCTGAGCCAGATCATTGATCGGCCCGCACGGCACACCTGCCGCCTCAAGCGTCTCGACCCACTGCGCTGTTGTCTTGAACACCGTCACCTGGCGAATCAGCGGAATCAGCTCGGCCCGATGGGTCACTCGCAGCTTGTTGGTCAGGAAGCGCGGATCATCCGCCCACTGCGGCTGCCCGGCCACCTCGGCAAACTTCCTGAACTGGCTGTCGTTACCAACCGTAAGGATGAAGTCGCCATCAGCTGTAGGGAAGTCCTGATAAGGCACGATATTCGGATGCGCATTACCCAGTCGACGCGGAGCAATACCCGTCGTCAGGTAGTTCATCGCCTGATTCGCCAGACATGCCACCTGCACATCCAGCAAAGCCATATCGATGTACTGCCCTACGCCGCTCTGATCGCGATGCGCCAAGGCCGCCAGTATGGCGCTGGTCGAATAAAGCCCGGTCAGAATATCCGTCAAGGCCACACCTACCTTCACCGGCCCGGCACCCTCCTCGCCTTCAGGACGTCCGGTAAGACTCATCAGGCCGCCAAGCCCCTGAATCATGAAATCGTAACCCGCTCGCCTGGCGTATGGCCCGCTTTGCCCAAAGCCCGTAATCGAGCAGTAGATCAAACCCGGATTGATGGCCTTGAGCGTTTCATAGTCCAGCCCATAAGCCGCCAGTCCTCCGACCTTGAAGTTCTCGATCACGATATCGGAACGCGCAGCCAGCTCACGCACCAGTTTCTGCCCTTCAGGGCGGGTGAAGTCGATGGTCACCGATTGCTTGTTGCGGTTAGCGGACAGGTAATAGGCTGCTTCGGAAGTATTCTCGCCCAGCGGATCCTTCAGAAATGGCGGCCCCCATGCGCGCGTATCGTCGCCACACCCAGGACGCTCGACCTTTATTACGTCCGCACCAAGATCGGCAAGGATCTGCCCGGCCCACGGCCCGGCAAGAACCCGCGACAGATCCAGCACCCGAATATGCGAAAGCGCGCCCATGGCAGACTCCTTAATAGAAGGCCTGAAGACCGGTCTGCGCACGTCCGAGAATCAACGCATGCACATCATGGGTACCTTCATAGGTATTCACGACTTCCAGGTTGACCAGGTGACGGGCAATACCGAACTCGTCGGAGATGCCATTGCCGCCCAGCATGTCGCGGGCCATGCGGGCGATATCCAGCGACTTGCCGCAAGAATTGCGCTTCATGATCGAGGTGATTTCCACTGCGGCACTGCCTTCGTCCTTCATTCGCCCCAGGCGCAGGCAGCCCTGCAGGGCCAGAGTGATTTCAGTCTGCATGTCGGCCAGCTTTTTCTGGATCAACTGATTGGCCGCCAGAGGACGTCCGAACTGCTGACGATCCAGAGTGTATTGTCGAGCGGTGTGCCAGCAGAACTCCGCCGCGCCCAGCGCGCCCCAGGAGATGCCATAGCGTGCCGAGTTCAGACAGGTAAAAGGGCCCTTGAGGCCACGCACATCCGGGAAGATGTTCTCTTCGGGGACAAAGACGTTGTCCATCACGATCTCACCGGTAATCGATGCGCGCAGGCCGACCTTGCCGTGAATCGCCGGCGCACTCAGCCCGGCCCAGCCTTTCTCCAGCACGAAGCCGCGAATATCGCCCTCGTCATCCTTGCCCCAGACCACGAACACATCGGCGATAGGGCTGTTGGTGATCCACATCTTGTTGCCGGTCAAACGATACCCGCCGTCGACCTTGCGAGCCCGGGTAATCATCGCGCCCGGATCAGAGCCATGATCAGGCTCGGTCAGGCCGAAACAGCCAATCCACTCGCCGGATGCCAGCTTCGGCAGGTACTTCTGCTTTTGCGCCTGGGTACCGAACTCATTGATCGGCACCATGACCAGAGAAGACTGCACACTCATCATTGAGCGATAACCCGAATCGACACGCTCCACTTCCCGGGCAATCAATCCGTAGCACACGTAATTCAGGCCGCTGCCGCCAAACTCTTCAGGAATGGTCGCCCCCAGCAATCCCACTTCACCCATCTCACGAAAAATGGCGGGATCGGTCCGCTCATGGCGAAAGGCTTCGAGAACCCTTGGAGCAAGCTTGCTTTGGGCGAACTGTTCGGCGCTGTGGCGGACCATGCGCTCTTCGTCAGTGAGCTGTTGATCCAGCAGCAGTGGATCGATCCAGTTGAAGCTTGCTTTGTCGCCCATGACTCACTCCTCGCGTTTTTTCGCCAATGTCGTGGAGTGATCCTAGACCCGCCTAGGAAAGGCGGCAAACGACGATTACTCAACAACCTGTGCTAATTTCTCACTCCGTAACCCACAAAATCGCAACTTATCCCGATAACGAGTGAGGCCAGCGTATATGCGGCGCAAAATCCCCAGTACCGCCGCACTGATCAGTTTCGAGTCGGCGGCTCGCCACGAAAGCTTTACCAAGGCAGCGCACGAACTTTCGCTGACCCAGAGCGCCATTTGCCGCCAGATCGGCAGCCTGGAAGAATTTCTCGGAGTGGAACTGTTCCGACGCTCGAGACGCGGTGTGAAGCTGACCGAGGCAGGCCTTTCCTACAGCCGCCGCGTGGCCGCCCAACTGGATGCCGTGGAACGCGATACGCTTTCGATCATGGGCCAGCAAGGCGCCAACGTGATTGAACTGGCAGTCGTCCCGACCTTCGGCACGCAATGGCTATTGCCGCGCCTCAAGGACTTTCAACAGCAGCACCCGGAAGTCACGGTCAACCTCACCAACCGCACTCGCCCCTTTCTGTTCGCCGATACGAATTTCGATGCCGCGATCTACTTTGGTGATGCCGACTGGCCCGGCACCGAGGCGCATCGGCTGATGGGCGAGAATCCCATGCCGGTATGCAGCCCGGCTCTCATGCAGGGCCGGGACACCCTGGATGCCAGGCGCATCGCCGAGATGCCACTGCTGCAACAGACCACGCGCCCCTACGCCTGGCGCCAATGGTTCAACGCGCAAGACCTGAATGTCGCCCGTGACCTGACAGGCCCTCGATACGAGCTATTCTCCATGCTTGCGCAGGCCGCCATGCACGAGATGGGGATTGCCCTGATTCCGCCTTTCCTGATTCAGCGCGAGTTACGGGAAAAGCGCCTGATCATCGCCAACACCCATGCACTCTCCAGCATCAAGGCCTATCACCTGATGATTCCAGAGCGAAAAATCGAATCAGCGTCCTTGCGGGCATTCCGCGACTGGCTCATCGACCAGGCACAGGGCTACAGGCTGCCGCCAGAAAGGGATTGAAGCCTTGAGGCTTTAAGTAGTGAAGGCTATAAAAACCCTACAGATATAATTTTTTGTCGCCATTAGACAACCATCGTTCGCAACCAGAAAAAGGGTCAAAGCGCTTTCTATACGGGGGCTTTGACTGATTTTGCAGGCTGATGGCTAAACCCACGAAAAAATCCTCTTTTCCACACTTTATGGATGGAATCCGCTACAGGCCTTGTAAATAAAGGCTATCGGCAATTTGTTGCGACAATAGGTCACATGGTGACTTGTAGTTAATTTATAGTCTCGTTACAGAATGTATTGAAGCGCCTGAACTTCAATTGCAGAATGCTCCGCCACCCTTGGTTATAAGGCCTCGGGGGCATGCTGATCGGCTACCCCGGACGCACCAGCCGTAGTGCGCGGGCCCATTGATAAAAGAGATCACGCAGGAGATTTGACGTGCATATTGGTGTTCCTCTTGAAACCCATACGGGTGAAACGCGGGTCGCTGCAACCCCGGAAACCATCAAAAAGCTGATCAGCCAAGGCCATAGAGTGACTGTGCAAAGCGGAGCCGGCATTCGTGCCAGTGTGCCGGACAGCGCCTATGAAGCCGCGGGTGCCACCATCGGCGGGACAAGCGAGGCCTTCGCAGCAGAGTTGATCCTCAAGGTCACCGCCCCCAACGACAGCGAGCTGGCTCTGATCAAGAGCGGCACGATCGTCATCGGAATGCTCAACCCTTTCAGTAACGAAACCATTGCCCAACTGGCCGAACGCGGCATTACCGCTTTCGCCCTCGAAGCCGCGCCGCGCACATCCCGCGCGCAGAGCCTCGACGTCCTGTCTTCGCAGGCCAATATCGCCGGTTACAAGTCGGTGCTGCTGGCGGCCCATCACTATCCGCGCTTCATGCCGATGCTGATGACCGCGGCCGGAACCGTGAAGGCAGCGCGGGTGCTGGTACTCGGCGCCGGTGTTGCCGGGTTGCAGGCCATTGCCACTGCCAAACGCCTGGGCGCAGTCGTGGAAGCTTCCGACGTGCGCCCTGCAGTCAAGGAGCAGATCGAATCGCTGGGCGCCAAGTTCATCGACGTGCCCTACGAAACCGATGAAGAGCGCGAATGCGCCGAAGGTGTGGGCGGCTATGCACGCCCCATGCCTGCAAGCTGGATGCAGCGTCAGGCTGTCGCCGTTCATGAGCGCGCCAGGCTGTCGGACATTGTGATCACCACCGCATTGATTCCCGGCCGCAAGGCACCGGTATTGCTCAGCGCCGAAACCGTGGCACAGATGAAGCCCGGCTCGGTGGTCATCGACCTGGCAGCCGCGCAAGGCGGCAATTGCCCGCTGACCGTGGCCGATCAGGTCGTGGTCGAGCATGGCGTGACCCTCGTCGGCCACACCAACCTGCCCGCGCTGGTCGCTGCCGACGCCTCGGCGCTGTACGCCCGCAACCTGCTGGACTTCATCAAGCTGCTGTTCGACAAGGACGGTCAGTTGCAGATCAATCTCGAAGACGACATCGTCGCCGCGTGCCTGATGTGCCGCGACGGCCAAGTCATTCGCAAGAACGGCTGAGGACAAGAACAATGGAAGAGTTGATCTCCCCTGGTATCTATAACCTGATCATTTTTGTACTGGCGATCTATGTCGGTTATCACGTGGTCTGGAACGTTACCCCTGCCCTGCACACTCCGCTGATGGCCGTAACCAACGCCATTTCCGCCATCGTGATCGTCGGCGCCATGCTCGCCGCAGCGCTGACAGTGACACCGCTGGGCAAGATCATGGGCACCCTGGCGGTCGCTCTGGCAGCGGTGAATGTGTTCGGTGGCTTTCTGGTCACCCGGCGCATGCTGGAAATGTTCAAGAAGAAAGCACCCAAGGCAAAAGACGAGGTGCAGAAGTAATGAGCATGAATCTGGTCACCCTGCTTTATCTGATCGCTTCGGTATGTTTCATCCAGGCACTCAAAGGCTTGTCGCACCCCACGACTTCCCGGCGCGGCAACCTGTTCGGCATGCTGGGCATGGGTCTGGCTGTGATTACCACCGTGGGCCTGGTCTTCAAGCTGGCCGCGCTTTCAACGGTTGAAGGCACCAGTGCGGGCATTGGCTATATCGTGGTCGGCCTGCTGGTCGGCGGCACGGCGGGGTCGATCATGGCCAAGCGTGTCGAGATGACCAAAATGCCGGAGCTGGTCGCCTTCATGCACAGCATGATCGGCCTGGCCGCAGTGTTCATCGCGATTGCCGCCGTGGTAGAGCCGCAATCTCTGGGCATCGTGCGCAACATGGGCGATGCAATCCCGGCAGGCAACCGCCTGGAATTGTTCCTCGGGGCCGCCATCGGTGCAATCACCTTCTCCGGATCGGTGATCGCCTTCGGCAAGCTGTCGGGAAAGTACAAATTCCGTCTGTTCCAGGGCGCACCGGTACAGTTTGCCGGACAGCACAAGCTGAACCTGATTCTCGGGCTGGCCACGCTGTTCTTTGGCCTGACCTTCATGTTCACCGGCAACCTGACCGCCTTCGCGATCATGCTGGCGCTGGCCTTCGTCATCGGCGTACTGCTGATCATCCCGATTGGCGGCGCGGACATGCCGGTAGTGGTGTCGATGCTCAACAGCTATTCCGGCTGGGCTGCGGCAGGCATCGGTTTTTCGCTGAACAACTCAATGCTGATCATTGCCGGCTCGCTGGTCGGCTCTTCGGGCGCGATTCTGTCCTACATCATGTGCAAGGCCATGAACCGCTCGTTCTTCAACGTGATCGGCGGTGGCTTCGGCGGCGCAACGGATACCAGCGGCTCGAAAGGCACCCAGGAAGCCCGCCCGGTCAAATCCGGTTCGGCAGACGACGCCACTTTCCTGCTGACCAACGCCGACAGCGTGATCATCGTGCCGGGCTATGGTTTGGCAGTAGCACGGGCGCAGCATGCGCTGAAGGAGCTTACGGAAAAGCTGACCCATCACGGCGTTACCGTGAAATACGCCATCCACCCGGTTGCCGGACGGATGCCGGGGCATATGAACGTGCTGCTGGCCGAGGCAGAAGTGCCTTACGATCAGGTGTTCGAGATGGAAGACATCAACTCCGAGTTCGGTCAGGCCGATGTGGTGCTGATTCTCGGCGCCAACGACGTGGTCAACCCGGCCGCACGCAACGACCCCAAGTCACCGATTGCCGGAATGCCGATCCTCGAAGCCTTCAAGGCCAGGACGATCATCGTCAACAAGCGCTCTATGGCCAGCGGCTATGCCGGTCTGGACAACGAACTCTTCTATATGGATAAAACCATGATGGTGTTCGGAGATGCCAAAAAGGTGATCGAGGACATGGTTAAGGCTGTGGAAAACGCTTAGCCTCCACGCAACTCACACAGTCTGGGAAAGCCTCGGTGCGCAATGTGCCCGGGGCTTTTTTACATTTCGCGCAACAGTGTTTTGCTTTGAAAGGCCCTGATTAGAGCCCTCCAATGCGACCTTGGTAGCGGGACGGAAAACTTTTGAATGTCTAGACTTGAGCCCTCGCTTCCACCTTCGAGACAAGAACCCATGTACCGTGACCGTATCCGCCTGCCTTCATTGATGAGCAAGGTAATGAGTGCAGCAGATGCCGCTGCCTTGATTGAAGACGGCATGACCGTCGGCATGAGTGGTTTTACCCGTGCCGGTGAAGCCAAGGCCGTTCCCCATGCATTGGCCGAACGCGCCAGAGTGTCGCCGCTCAAGATCAGCCTGATGACCGGCGCCAGCCTGGGCAACGACCTTGACAAGCAATTGACCGAAGCCGGCGTACTGTCGCGCCGCATGCCTTTTCAGGTCGACAGTACACTGCGCAAGGCGATCAACGACGGCACGGTCATGTTCATCGATCAGCATCTGTCCGATACAGTGGAGCAGTTGCGCAACCGGCAGATCAAGGCCGTCGACCTGGCGGTCATCGAATGCGTGGCGATTACCGAAGAAGGTCATCTGGTGCTGAGCACCTCGGTCGGCAACTCGGCCAGCTTCGCGATCCTCGCCAGGCAAGTCATCGTGGAGATCAACCTGTCCCAGCCGCTGGAGCTGGAAGGCCTGCACGACATCTATATTCCCAGCTATCGCCCGACCCGCCTGCCGATCCCGGTGCTGGAAGCCGACTCGCGTATCGGTGGCAGCGCGGTAAAGATCGACCCGGCGAAAATCGTCGGTATCGTCATCAGCGAACAGGCCGACTCGCCGTCCACCGTGCTGCCACCGGATGCCGAAACCCAGGCCATCGCCAACCATCTGGTGGAGTTCTTCAAGAAGGAAGTACGTGAAGAGCGGCTGACCAATCAGTTGATGCCGCTGCAAGCGGGGATCGGCACCATCGCCAATGCGGTGATGCATGGTCTGCTGGACTCGCCGTTCCATGACATGACCATGTATTCCGAAGTCCTGCAGGACTCGACCTTCGATCTGTTCGATGCCGGCAAACTGAGTTTCGCCTCCGGCAGTTCCATGACCCTGTCGGCCGCCAAGCACGAGCAGGTGTTCTCTGACTTCAACCGCTACAAATCGCGACTGGTGCTGCGTCCACAGGAAATCTCCAACCATCCGGAAGTCATTCGCCGCCTGGGTATCATTGGCATCAACACCGCACTGGAGTTCGATCTGTACGGCAACGTGAACTCGACCCATGTCTGTGGCACGCGGATGATGAACGGCATCGGTGGCTCGGGTGACTTCTCGCGCAATGCCCACCTGGCCATCTTTGTCACCAAGTCGATCGCCAAGGGTGGCTCGATTTCCAGCGTGGTGCCAATGGTCAGCCATGTCGATCATACCGAGCACGATGTCGACATCCTGGTGACCGAACAGGGGCTGGCGGATCTGCGCGGCCTGGCGCCACGCGAACGCGCCCGGATCATCATCGACAACTGCGTGCATCCAGCCTACCGCAATGCTCTGAACCAGTACTTCGCAGCGGCCTGCGAGGTCGGCGGCCATACTCCGCATATCCTGCGCGAGGCACTGAGTTGGCACATCAACCTCGAAGAGACCGGTCGCATGTTGCCGGCCTGAGTCACACAGTTGAAAGTGAGCAAGGCATTTCTTTGCTCACTTTCCAACAGCTTTCATGACCAGCAAAAGAAACTGTACTTCTGTACTGGTTAAAAACAGGCTTTAAACCGCAAAACTCACCACGACCAACCACAAAACGCACCAATCCAGTGCCGACCGGTACAGTTGCCCCATTAACGAACAAAACAGTGCCTATAAACAGTTAACTGAACCATCACAATACAAATGAACTGTGTCTGTAGATACTGGCCGAGTGAGAGGAAGATAGGCACCAGTCAAGCCACTCTCTAAACCCGCCACAAGCGGAAGGAAGTCACATCATGGAACGTACAGTCAGTTCCGACCTGTTCAACGAAAGCACCGTCAACACCGCTCAAGCTGCATGGCCTCTGCGCGTATTCGCAAACCTGATGCTCTGGCAGCGTCGCCTCTCCAGCCGCCACCAACTGGCTCGCCTGGATGCACGTCTTCTCGCCGACGCAGGTATCAGCGAAGCACAGCGTTACGAAGAGCTGAGCAAGCCGTTCTGGCGCTAACTGAAGCGCCCGCTGGTCCAGACCCGCAAGGTCTCTCGCCAGCACCCCGAATTGCTTAACACAAGGCCCGTCTCAGGCAACTGAGACGGGCCTTGTCGTTCCGGGCCGGAAATATTCCTGGAACGGTCTGGAACCCAGCCAACAGGTACAGTTTTAAGTTTATTGAAAAAGACATGTACAGTTACATCAATTCCGCTCAACGACCGGCCTGCGAAGAGCCAGCCGCAATGACAAGCTCAGCATGGCTGCGATAGGCTAGCGACCACTCAGTCACACTTCTGGAAACTCATCATGACCCTGCTCCGCCTCCTCGCTGCAGCCACTCTGCTGACAGCGGCCGCCAGCGCAAACGCTACCAGCTTCATTGTCACCACCGACGCTATCGTCGGCGCAGTTGCGGCCTCCAGCGAAGCGACCTCCGACGCCTCTTCTTCACTGCGTGACGACAAGATCGTACGTGCAGCCCGTGATGAAGCCGCCAGCTTCGTGGCCAGCGCCGGCGAAATCCGCGGCGCGCAACTGGAAGGCGCGTTTCAGCACATTCGCCAGCAATACCCGAACCTGAGCGCGACCGATACCCAACTGGCCCAGGCCATTCTGGCGATCTGAAGCAAGCCCCCGGCTCGTCCGGGGTAGCTCTGTGCCAGTCATTGCGCTAGCCTTCACCCTCGTTTTGCCAGCCATTGAAAACTATGCGTTTACTACCTCTTCTGTTTGCTGCTCCAATCGCCAGTCTTGCCTGGGTCGCCCCGGTCCAGGCATTCGATACGACCACACAGAGCATGGTCGTTACCGGATACGTGACCAGTCAGGTCACCACGGCTCCTTTCGATAGAAAGCTGATAATGGCCGCTCAGGATGATGCGGCGGCGTTCGTTGCCACTGACGGCGAGATTCGCGGTGCCAGGCTGGAATCGGCGTTGCGCACACTGCGAAATACCCGGTCAAAACTTCATGCCAGCGACCTTGAACTGGCGGAAACAATCCTCGTCCAATAGTCACTTTCGACCTCTTTGCGTAACTGGAGACGTTACATGCGTACCCCGCTGATTGCCGCTACCCTTGGCCTGCTCGTAATGGCAGATATTGCCCAGGCCCAGACCGTCGTGGCCACGAGCAATATCATCGTTCGCGCTTTTGGTCGCTCCATCGACTTCACTTCGGATACCACCACCTCGATCCGTGACTCCAAGGTCGTGATCCAGGCCAAGGACGATGCTGCCAGCTACGTCGCCAGCGACGGTGATATTCATGGCGCTCAACTCGACGCTGCCTTCGATACCCTGCGCGACCGCCTGCCGGAAGCCCGCAATGCCAGCGACCGCACCCTGGCCGAAGCCATTCTAGCCCTGTGAGACGCCTTGGCGCCTGGCTGCTTGCCGGCGCATTGTCGCTGGTCACACCTCATGCTCTTGCCAACCTGAAGCTTGAGCTGCAGACCGACGGCCTGACCACTGCCCAACAACATGCGAGCCAGACCCTGCTCGATGAAGCCATGCGCGCCCTGCCGCCCGGCCTCATCGAGAAGCTGGACCGGCGTGTCGAAGTGCGCTGGTCCGGCGATATGCCCGACAATGCCTATGGCCAGGCTGCCGGGCCTTATCAGCTTTATCTGAATACCCGGTTGCTGGCGCCACTGACCGACGGCTCGGCAGCCACCACCCAGACCGGACGCCCGCACGGCACCGTGCGCCGGGAAATGCTCGCCACCGTCCTGCATGAACTGACGCACGTCTATGACCGTGCCCGGCTGTGGTCTGCGCAAGATCGCTCACTGATCTTCCGCTGCTCGCGCCAGCACAGTTCACTCGGCAACATTGGCCTGCCCGATAGCTGCCGTGGCGAAACCGAGCGGCGCTTTACCCTGAGCGATGATCCGCGCCTGCTGGATCTTGCAGGCTGGCAGCAATATGTCGGTCGACGCGGCGAGCGCGAGGACCACAACGGCCAGGTCGTGCGTAGCCCGGACATCTACGAAACCACCAGCCCGCTCGAATTCGTCGCCGTGAACATGGAGTATTTCCTGCTCGACCCGGCCTATGCCTGTCGTCGTCCGGCGCTGTACGCCTACTACAAACAACACTTCGGCTGGGCTCCAGCACAGAAAGACCAGTGTTCGTCGTTCTTTCCGTATCTGAACGCGGGCAACGATTTCGGCCGCGAACCCTTGGGCAAGCTCGACCCCGAGCGGGTCTATGCCGTCGATTACCTGCTGGCCGAAGCTAATCAGAACTGGGTAAGCCGCTGGGGCCACAGCATGTTGCGCCTGGTGATCTGCAAGCCGGGGCGGCCACGCGGGCCGGATTGCCGACTGGATCTGGATCAGCATCTGGTCCTGTCTTACCGGGCATTCGTCGGCGATGTGCAGTTGTCCAGCTGGGATGGCCTGATGGGCGCCTATCCATCGCGCCTGTTCGTATTGCCATTAGCTCAGGTCATCGACGAATACACCAAGACCGAACTGCGCAGCCTCGCCTCCGTACCGATCAAGCTGTCGCGCCCGGAGATCGAAGGGCTGGTCCAGCATGCGGCGGAAATGCACTGGAGTTACGACGGCAACTATTACTTCCTGTCGAACAACTGCGCCGTGGAAAACCTCAAACTGTTGCGCAGCGGCACCCACAATCCCAAGCTTGTCGGCCTGGACAGCATTCTGCCGAACGGTTTGCTGGAAGTGCTCAAGGGCCGGGGCCTGGCCGATACCAGTGTGCTGGATGATCCCAAGGAGGCGCTGCGGCTCGGGTATCGCTTCGACTCTTATCGCGATCGCTATCAGGCGATGTTCGAGGTCTTGAAGAAACACCTGCCGATCAAGCAGACCACTGTCGAAGACTGGCTGCTGTTGTCGGCCAAAGAACGCAGCCAGTGGTTCGAGAAGGCCGACCTGCGCACCAGCGCCGCCATGCTGTTGCTGGAACAGGCCAGTCTGCGCCGGCAATTACTGCTGGCCCAGGACGAAGTGAAGCAACGCTATCTCGGCGCCAGGGAGCAGAAGGACGGCAGCGTTTCCCAGGCCTCGAAGACGCTACAGGAAATTCTCGATAACAGCGGCTATCTCAGTCGCCCGGCCGAATTGCTCGGCACCAGCGGCTATGGCTTGCCACAAGCCAGCGAGTGGCAACGGCTGGAAAGCGAAAGCAGTCAGCGCCAGAAACAGTTGAAACGCCTGACTGGCGATCTCGACAAGGAAGTGCGCGCCCTGCTGGAGCCCGAGCGCGCCAGCGAGATCGCGGCCAACGAAGCCAATCTCAAACAGATGGGTGAGCATTTGCGGGAACTGCACAAGGCTTCGGGCGGGCTGCAATTGCCTTGAGTCAGGCGGCCTTGTTCTTTCTGGGCTTCAGGTATTTGGTCAGGCCCTGAAACCACATCACCAGGGCCGGGTTGCCCTTGATCTGGATGTCCTTGTCCTGGACTCCCTTCATGAACGCCAATTGCTTGTTTTTGGCCTGCATCGTGGCAAAACCGAAGGCAGCGTCGCGAAAGGATATGGCAAATGCCGGTTCGGCAACCACGCCACCGGCACTGCGGATGCGCTGGCCATTGACGATGAAATGGCGAGCCACCTTGCCATCGGCAGTCTGCAACTGAAAGGTCAGGTCCTTGCCGGCAAGCTGCTGCTGGAATTCAGGATTGGTACGGCTGGCCCGAGCCATCAGGAGGCCCAGCATCCAGAGCAGGAAACGAAACTTCATACACATTGCCTCAGGGAAAAGTCGGCCCGGTCAGAGCGATTGATGAGGCAGTGTAGCGGGTTATTGCGGGCAATCCTGTAGGACAATCGTGTTTTTTCGACGAAGATAGGACCATGAAGCGCTAAATGCTGCTCTACACCGAGAGCAGCATTTTTCCGCCCCGGATCAGCGAATGCTGTTGATGCTGCCTTTGTTGCCGGTGACCTTCACATTCACCTTCTTGAAGATGAAGTAATCCTGCACATTGACCTCATAGCGTGGAGCGACGATCAGATCGGCGCCAGACGATTTGACTGCCTTGTAGGCCGCCGCAGCCTTGGTGGTGGACACCGGATCAGGCAGGGCCAGGCCCAGACCGCCGCCGCTGCTGGCACCGCCGTAGGCAACACCATCGGCGAATTTGTTGTCGCCGCCGAAGCTCAGAAAGTTGAACAGAATATTGGTCGAGGATTCGCCGCTGATGGCACCGCCCACTTTGACGTCAGCCTTGAGATCCGTTTTGACGACACCTTCGAGCGGTGCAGCCGGCTGGCTCACGTTGTAACTCACGCAACCACTGGTGGTGGCGATCAGGGTTGCAACGACAGCAGTCATCCATACTTTTTTCATTCTTGCATTCCAGAGGTCATTTTTAATGAGGTGCAGCAGGGGCGGCACTTTAAGGAAATGAACCACTGGAAAAAGTCAGGAGATTCCGAGCAGCAGGAAGGCAAATAACACTCTAGGGTAGGAAAGTTCTTACTTCACCTCAAATGCAGAGATTGCGAATAAATACCCACTCATACGGCAACATTACTGATTCGGGCGCAAAAGAAAACGGGCACTCCATTCAATGGATGTGCCCGTTTCGGTGACTGCGCGCCTCCCGCCAAGGCGCGCAGCGAGTGTTATGGATTGACGCTGTCTTTGAGAGCCTTGCCAGGCTTGAAGGCAACAGTGTTGCTGGCTTTGATTTTTACCGGCTCTCCTGTTTGCGGATTCTTGCCGGTGCGGGCACCACGATGGCGTTGCAGGAAGGTGCCGAAGCCAACCAGGGTCACGCTGTCCTTGCGGTGCAGGGCGCCGGTAATTTCTTCAAGGATGGCGTTGAGGACGCGGTTGGCCTGCTCTTTGGTGAGGTCCGCCTTTTCAGCGATGGCGGCTGCAATATCTGGTTTACGCATGTATGAAGCCTCTTTACGGTTTTTTGTTTTTATGTCCCGTACTGCCTGGAAAAGCAGCGACAAGGTGCCGCGACGGCTCTACGTAGCGGCAGACCAGAACGAGAATGGCATGCCGATGCAGCCCGCGCCAGTACATGCGTAACGTTTATAGGGCGAAAAAAGCTATCTATCCGACAAAACGCCGAATATTCAGGCCAACAATGCAGGTAACGTCTTGTTCAGGGCCAGTTTTTCCATCACCGCAGCGCCCGTCAGCGCATAGCCCAGCAACTGGCCTTCGGCGTCATGACACAAGGCTTTTATATCGGTGCCCTGCCCTTCGACACTCCAGGTTCCCTGCGTACCGCGCGGTGGCGGAGAAACCACCAGAGGGCAGACCGGCGTCTTGACCGTGATCGGCATCGGGCCATAGCGGACGGCAGTCGGCGTACCGGCCAGTGTCTGAGCCAGGGCACGGGCACAACTCATCAAGGGCATGACGTACAGCAGGTTGAGGCCATCGACTTCAGCGCAGTCACCCAGGGCATGGATATTGGCGTGGGTAGTCTGCAGGTGACGATCAACCACGACGCCGCGCCCGGTCAGCAGACCGGCGGCAGCGGCCAGATCGATCCGTGGACGCAGACCGATGGCCGAAACCACCAGATCGCAGGCGATCACCTTGCCGTCGGACAGGTGCGCTTCAAGCGCCTCGCCATTGCGCTGCAAGCGGGTAAGCACCGGGCCCAGATGGAAGCGCGCGCCAATACCTTCAAGCCCGGCCTGCACGGCAGTCGCTGCGGCGGCAGGCAACAGGGTCGGCATCACCTGTTCGCAAGGCGCAACCAGATCGACCTCATAACCGCCCAGAATCAGATCGTTGGCAAACTCACAGCCGATCAGGCCTGCGCCCAGAATCAGCACCCGCTGCTTGCCTGCTGCCGCGGCGCGGAAACGGGCGTAATCCTCAAGATCGTTGATCGGGAAGATCACGTCCTGGGCATCGCCCTCGACCGGCACGCGAATGGTTTCTGCGCCCCAGGCCAGCACCAGATCGCGGTAATGCACCGCCTCTTCGCCGATCCATAGCCGCTTGTGGCCGGGATCGATACCGCTGATGCGCGTATGCGTGCGTACCTGCGCGTTGAGCTGCTCGGCCATCGCGCCCGGTTGCGCCATGCTCAGCTCATCGGCTTGCTTGTTCTTGCCAAAGCCGGTGGACAGCATGGGCTTTGAATAGGAACGGCCATCATCGGCCGTAATCAGCAACAGCGGCGTTTCGCCGTCCAGTTTGCGAAACTCGCGGGCGAGGTTGTAACCCGCAAGACCGGTACCGATGATGACGACAGGTGCGCTCATTACTTCTCCTTGAATGCCGGGATCAAGCGATTTCAATCATTTCAAAGTCGATCTTGCCGACACCACAATCCGGGCACAGCCAGTCCTCTGGCACATCTTCCCAGCGAGTGCCGGGCACAATACCGTCATCGGGCCAGCCATCGGCTTCGTTATAGATCAGGCCGCAGACGATACATTGCCATTTCTTCATGGTTCGCTTCCTTCGATTATCAGGCTAAATACTGGCGCAGCAGTCGATTGCCACCGGTCCAGGCTACACAGGCTCTAGAGGGCCTGGCTCATTGCACAACGAGTCAGATCCCCGCGAGGGTTGTACTGGCCATGGCACGCAGATGCAAGCCCGTTTGTGCTACCGGGCGCATTGCCGGGCGTCGGTCAGGCACGCCAATCATGCTAAGCTCGCGCCTCTCGATGACTGCCGATAATGGCTTACCGTGACCCAGCAAAACCCAGCATTGCCTACCCCTATCTGGCTCGAACGCGAACAACTGGTCGAGGCCCCGGAACCGCTGACTCTGGACTGGCTGTTCAATCAGGACTCCCTGACCCGCCGCCTGACCTGCCTGTCGGCAGACACCTTCAGCGTCACGCCCTTGCTCGAAGGCTGGCAGCCCTTGCGCGCCGACGAATGCACGGCGCTGGAACTGCCCGAAGCCAGCCTGGGCTGGGTACGCGAAGTGTATTTGCGGGGCCACGGCGAGAAGTGGGTCTTCGCGCGCAGTGTCGCCGCCCGCAGCGCCTTGCTGGAAGGTGGCTTGAACCTGGATGAACTGGGGACCCGCTCGCTGGGTGAATTACTCTTCAGTGACAAGGCCTTTGAACGCGGCCCGCTGCAGGTCTGTCGCTATCCCGAAGCCTGGTTGCCCACGGCGGATGCGACAAGCGGCCTGTGGGCCCGTCGCTCGCGCTTCAGCCGGGGCGCGCTGAGCGTGCTGGTTGCCGAGGTTTTTCTGCCCACTCTCTGGAACGCGCTCAAGCACAAGGAACACCCCTGATGTACCTGTCGCTGCTCAAATCCCTCAATCGCCTGAACCCTCGTGCCTGGGACTTCATTCAACTGACCCGCATCGACAGGCCCATCGGCGTTTACCTGCTGTTGTGGCCCACGCTCTGGGCCTTGTGGATTGCCGGTGAAGGCGCGCCTTCGCTGGCCAATGTGCTGATTTTCGTCACCGGCGTGTTCCTGATGCGTGCCGCCGGCTGCGTCATCAATGACTTCGCGGATCGCAAGGTCGACGGTCATGTAAAACGTACCGAGCAGCGGCCGCTGGTCAGTGGCAAGGTCAGTTCACGTGAAGCGCTGGCGCTGTTCGCCATTCTGGTGACCTTGAGCTTCCTGCTGGTCCTGCTGACCAACCCGACGACCATCTGGCTGTCGTTCGGCGGCCTGGCGCTGGCAGCCTGCTACCCGTTCATGAAGCGCTATACCTATTACCCGCAAGTGGTGCTGGGCGCCGCGTTTTCATGGGGCATGCCGATGGCCTTCACCGCCGAAACCGGCGCACTGCCTGCCGCTGCGTGGCTGCTGTACATCGCCAACCTGCTGTGGACCGTGGCTTATGACACCTACTACGCCATGGTCGACCGCGACGACGATCTGAAAATCGGTGTGAAATCCACAGCCGTGCTGTTCGGCGATGCCGACCGCGTCATCATCCTGACCCTTCAGGGGCTGGCGTTGGGCTGCCTGATACTGGCTGGCACACGCTTCGAGCTGGGCGCCTGCTTCTATGCAGGCCTGCTGGTGGCAGCGGGCTGTTTTGCCTGGGAGTTCCGCAGCACTCGCCTGCGTGACCGGGATGCCTGTTTCAAGGCATTTCTGCATAACCATTGGGCAGGGCTGGCGATCTTCCTCGGGATTGTCGCGGACTATGCACTGCGCTGACGGCCAGCCACGTGCTAGCCTCATTCCAACCTGTCACACGACTGCAATATTTCCGTTATCTAATGCGCCCCAAGACAGTTAAATGACAAGAGGTTTCAAGCATGGCTGGCAGGAGCATCCTGATCGTTGACGACGAAGCCCCCATTCGCGAAATGATCGCCGTTGCATTGGAAATGGCCGGCTATGACTGCATGGAAGCGGAAAACTCGCAACAGGCCCATGCAATCATCGTCGACCGCAAACCGGATCTCATCCTGCTGGACTGGATGCTGCCCGGCACCTCCGGTATCGAACTGGCGCGGCGCCTCAAGCGTGACGAGCTGACCGGGGATATCCCGATCATCATGCTCACCGCCAAGGGTGAAGAGGACAACAAGATCCAGGGCCTGGAAGTTGGCGCCGACGACTACATCACCAAGCCTTTCTCGCCCCGCGAACTGGTTGCGCGCCTGAAGGCGGTACTGCGCCGCGCCGGCCCGAGCGATGGCGAAGCACCGATTGAAGTGGGCGGCCTGCTGCTCGACCCGATCAGCCACCGCGTCACCATCGATGGCAAGCCCGCGGAAATGGGCCCTACCGAATACCGTCTGCTGCAATTCTTCATGACCCATCAGGAGCGCGCCTACACCCGCGGTCAACTGCTGGATCAAGTCTGGGGAGGCAACGTCTATGTCGAAGAGCGTACCGTCGACGTCCACATCCGGCGCCTGCGCAAAGCCCTGGGCGATGCTTACGAGAATCTGGTACAAACCGTGCGCGGCACCGGTTACCGCTTTTCTACCAAAAGCTGAGAACCGCTTTCGTAGAGACACAGGGCATTGGCCAATGTGTACCCGTCAAGGATGTACCTTTAATTGAACCGAAACTGGCACGGCACGCTGATACGCCACATGTTGCTGCTGGTCACCGCCTGCCTGGTGGTCGGCCTGATCAGCGGCGAATACGGCTGGAGCCTGGCCATCGGTCTGGGGCTTTACCTGGCCTGGACCCTCAAGCAACTGCTGCGCCTGCATGAATGGCTGAGCAATCATTCGACTGACGAACCGCCGCCCGATGGTTATGGACTGTGGGGCGAAGTCTTCGACAGCATCTATCACCTGCAACGCCGCGATCAGCGCGTGCGCGGACGTCTGCAGGCGGTCATCGACCGTGTCCAGGAATCCACCGCCGCCCTGCGCGACGCAGTCATCATGCTCGACAGCGAAGGCAACCTGGAATGGTGGAACCGCGCCGCCGAAACCCTGCTGGGTCTCAAGACGCCACAGGACAGCGGCCAGCCGGTCACCAACCTGGTACGCCATCCACGCTTCAAGGAATACTTCGCGCTGGGCAACTACAGCGAACCGCTGGAAATCCCTTCGCCCACCAATGATCACCTGCGCATCCAGTTGCTGATAACCCGTTACGGCAACAACGAACACCTGATGCTGGTGCGCGATGTCACCCGCATCCATCAGCTGGAACAGATGCGCAAGGACTTCGTCGCCAACGTCTCCCATGAGTTGCGCACGCCGCTGACGGTGATCTTCGGCTACCTGGAAACCCTGCTCGATAACGTCGAAGAGGTGAATCCGCGCTGGGTTCGCGCCTTGCAGCAGATGCACCAGCAAGGCGGCCGCATGCAGACGCTGCTCAACGATTTGCTGCTGCTGGCCAAGCTTGAAGCGACCGATTACCCGTCGGACAACCATCCGGTGGCCGTGGTGACGCTGCTCAAGACCATCAAGGCCGATGCCAAGGCTCTGTCAGCAGCCAAGAACCACCAGATCAGCCTCGATATCGAAAGCGACATGCAGCTCAAAGGCAGCGAAACCGAGTTGCGCAGCGCGTTTTCCAACCTGATTTTCAACGCGGTGAAATACACCCCGGCCGAAGGCAACATCCGTATTCGCTGGTGGAACGATGAGCGGGGTGCGCACCTGAGCGTGCAGGATTCGGGCATCGGTATCGAGACCAAGCACCTGCCGCGCCTGACCGAACGCTTCTATCGCGTCGACACCAGTCGCGCCTCGAATACCGGCGGCACCGGCCTGGGCCTGGCAATCGTGAAACACGTGCTGCTGCGCCATCGCGGCACGCTGGAAATCAACAGCGTACCGGGCAAGGGCAGCGTGTTTACCTGTCATTTCGCAGCCATTCAAATGTCAAAACCCGGAGATGACGACGCAGACTACTAGGCAAGCTGGCTGCGAGCCGCTACATTGCCTCGTTCATGGCGCCATTTTCCGTGCCGCATTACCTTTTTCTGAATACAACGGACTCCGCAAAACCCCACCATGGACCCTTCCGCTAGTTTCACCACGGCTTCACTCTTCGCCGATTTCGGCATGATTCTTTTTGCACTGTTCCTGGTCCTGCTCAACGGCTTCTTCGTTGCCGCAGAGTTCGCCATGGTCAAACTGCGCTCGACCCGCGTTGAAGCCATCGCCAAGAAAAACGGCTGGAGCGGGCATATCCTGCGCACCGTTCACGGCCAGCTGGATGCCTACCTTTCAGCCTGTCAGCTGGGTATCACCCTCGCCTCCCTCGGCCTGGGCTGGGTCGGTGAGCCGGCCTTCGCTCACTTGCTGGAGCCGCTGCTGAGCGCAATGGGCGTGGACTCGCCGGAAGTGATCAAGGGCGTGTCGTTCTTCACCGCGTTCTTCATCATTTCCTACCTGCATATCGTGATCGGCGAGCTGGCACCCAAATCCTGGGCAATCCGCAAGCCGGAGCTGCTGTCGCTGTGGACCGCAGTTCCGCTGTACCTGTTCTACTGGCTGATGTACCCGGCCATCTACCTGCTCAATGCCAGCGCCAACGCCATCCTGCGCATTGCCGGCCAGGGTGAACCCGGCCCGCACCATGAACACAGCTACAGCCGCGACGAACTGAAACTGATCCTGCACTCCAGCCGTGGCCAGGACCCCAGCGACCAGGGCATGCGCGTACTGGCTTCGGCGGTGGAAATGGGTGAGCTGGAAGTCGTCGACTGGGCCAACTCCCGGGAAGACCTGGTTTCTCTGGATTGCAATGCACCGCTCAAGGAAATCCTGGCCCTGTTCCGTCGCCACAAGTTCAGCCGCTATCCGGTCTATGATGCCGAGCGCGCCGAGTTCGTCGGCCTGCTGCACATCAAGGACCTGTTGCTGGAACTGGCAGCGCTGGACCATATCCCGGAATCCTTCAACCTCGCAGAGCTGATCCGCCCACTGGAGCGCGTTTCACGGCATATGCCGCTGTCGCAGCTACTGGAACAGTTCCGCAAGGGCGGCGCGCACTTCGCGTTGGTCGAAGAAGCTGACGGCAAGGCCATCGGCTATCTGACCATGGAAGACGTGCTGGAAGTGCTGGTCGGCGACATTCAGGACGAACACCGCAAGGTCGAGCGCGGCATTCTGGCCTATCAGCCGGGCAAACTGCTGGTACGCGGCGATACCCCGCTGTTCAAGGTCGAACGCCTGCTGGGTATCGACCTGGACCACATCGAAGCCGAAACCCTGGCCGGCCTGATCTACGAAACCCTGAAACGGGTGCCGGAAGAAGAAGAGCAGATGGAAGTCGAAGGCCTGCGCATCATCATCAAGAAGATGAAAGGACCGAAGATCGTCCTGGCCAAGGTATTGAAGATCGATTGAGCGGGCTCATTTTTGCCTGAACAGGAACAGGCGAGCTAATTCCCGCCCACCGCAAAGTTGGGCAGGTTCTGGATTGGCGTGGCGAATTCATAGGGAATGGATTCCAGCGCCTGTCCGGTATTGCGCTGAATGACGAAATGCAGATGCGGGCCGGTGCTGTTGCCGGTATTGCCGGAACGCGCCAGCGGACTCCCGGTATGCACCTGCTGCCCTTCCCTGACACTCACCGAACCGCGCATCAGGTGCAGATAGACGCCCATGGTGCCGTCATCGTGCAGGATGCGCACGAAATTGCCTGACGGGTTCGAGCCTCTGCCGGTCTGATTGTTCTCGACCTTGACCACGGTGCCCGACCGCGCTGCGATGATCGGCGTGCCTTCGGGCATGGCGATGTCCATCGCATAACGTCCCTTGGCACCGTAATGGCTGTATTTGCCGCCAGGCCCCTGAGTCAGGCGAAACGGGCCGCCGATCCAGGGCAACGGGTATTTGTAAGCCAGCGTCGTGCGCTTCGAGTCACCCAGCGTGGAGGTCAGTATCGAGGCGTAGTTCATGGCCTTGCCCGCTTGCCGGGGGCTCAGCACGATCATGCGTTCGTTGCTGCGCGCAGGCACCGTGCGCCGAATGGTCGACGACGATCCCGTCACCCCCAGCACGTTGCTCAGCCCGGAAAGCTTGAGTTCGACTTCGACGGGCGCATACAGGTCATTGCGCACATACAGGCTGTGCACGCCGCCTTCCTTCTTGACGCTCAAATGCACCTGCTTCTCGAAGTGCTCGACCATCCGGTCGCGGAACACCACTACCGACGCGCCTGCTGACGGGCGATCCGAAAACGACACCACACCCTCGGCATCGGTGGTTTTATAGATGGTGACCGCTGCGGCCATTGGCGCAGCCAGGCTCAGGGCGGTCAGGATCAGCAGGCGTTCAAGCATCGGCAGGATTCAGGTTCATGGTCGACAAGAGCCAAGCCTAGCAGCGTTGCCCTCAGAAAAGGACATTGCGCTATCAATCGGTCATAAGCAAAGCGTCAATAAATGTGCGTACAGACTACGACAGGGTGTAGTCCTTCATGTAGGTCACGGAAAACTCAGCCCCGGGGAAATCCAGTTTCAGACGCGGCAAGACAAATCCACCACAGGATCGACAGGTGTCCAGCACGGTAAAAAACCTGATATGGCTCAGCCGTACCGACGCCATGTCCTCTTTCAGCACCGTGGCGATCAACCGCTCCGAATCGAGGTGACGGTTGAACTCGCGGATCACCAAACGACTGGCATCCCTGACCACCGGCAGGCTGGTAAACCGCGGATCAGGCAGGCGACCGGCCATTCGGGCGCGTGCATCGCGAAAGATGATTCCATCCAGGACATGCTCGGTGGTTTCAGTCGTATCGAGCTGCAAGTTGAGCGCTTTCGCTTTCTCGCCACCGGACAAGGCGTAATACACCACCCGCTCGCCGGACTCGGTATAGACCTGCGCAAAGGAAAGATTGGCGCCCTTGACCTGACGCAGAATATTCCTGACCGCCCTTGGCGTGGTGATGCTCTCCAGGCTCAAGGCTTCCCATCTGGCCCGTGAGCCCGGTACCGGCAACAGCCGGTTGAGGACTTCGACGATATGCTGCTGCTCGGGGATGCTTCGCTGGGCCACTTTTCTGAAGTCGGGAATACTCTGGCGGGCAAGCTCCACGAATCGCTTCTGGATTTCTTCACCCGCGAGAATGTTGCTGGCGAATTCCAGCAGCTCATTATTACTCCCCTTGTCCAGGCACCAACGGGCATAAGCGTCATACGTAGTGATCTGGCTGCGCCATGAAACATTCCACGCAGCCCGTTCGGACTCATCGAGCAGATCGAACAGCAGGCGTGCGATATTTTCCTGATCGGTGACGGCATCCGGATGCTCCCGGACCAGTCGATACTGTTCCGACAGGCGAATGTATTCATTGATCTCTTCGGCGTTGCTGACCCGCGCAAACTTCAACTCGCGGCGACCGTCGACGGGCGTTCGGGCCTTGTAGAACACCCCGGTGTCGGGCTCGACGAAAATCCAGTCGGTATCGGCCAGATGCATCCGGATGCCGCGCAGGGTCCGGGCATCGTTGACTCCCTGGGCCACAGCCTTGAGGTCGATAACCGGGGCATGCGCATAAATGAAGCGGGCATCTTCGAGAGGATAATTGTCCGGTACGCCGAATATGCCGTCAGTTGACAGCGCTCCATCCAGTTCAGGCAGGTAGACCGGCGCTTCAGGTAGCGAGAAAAGCTCTCTTTCCTCCTGCGCAAGAGGCACGACCATTTTGCCTGTCGGCGCCTGAGTCGAGGTCGAGGCAATCGCTTCAGGTGACTCGGCCCATTTGCAGAACTTTCCTTCATTGACGAAGACATCGACAGTTTGCGCGGTATCTGCGGCGCTGGCAGACAACCTGGCCAGTGTGAACTCACGGGCGTCCATGGCATGGCTGGGATATTTACCGGTTCGCTTGGGAGAGGTGGATCCTTCACGCACCGGTTCCGGCATCCGCGTGGTCAGCTTCACGGCCGTCGTGCAGGGGACCGGAACCAGATTGCGGCCGGTCCTGCATAGCGTGGTTTCCTCCAGCCAGACAGCGCGGGAAGAAAGCCTGTTGGTTGCCAGCCTGCGCATTGCCGCATCCGCCGCACCGGCATCCAGTTGGTAGACCTGGCCATCGACCAGGATATCGAACACGCCCTCTCGCCTTGCAATGACCTGCACATCGCACTGCCGGGAAATCCTGAACTCAAGCAAGCCATCGGCTTTCGCTGTCAGTGGCAACAGGGCCGGATAGTGCCCGGGGCTAATCCCGTCTGCGGCAGACAACGTGGAAAACTCCAGCGGCTCAAGCTGGGACACCGGTGTCAGCGCTTTGCCGAATACCGCATCGGCTTCAGGGTCGAGCAACCTGAAATCCACCTTCTGCGGCGTACCGACATTGCGCACCAGAACGCCAGGCCTGCCATCGACAAGCGCACACTTGTCCAGCGCCTCAAGCCGGGGATGCCAGTCCTGCTGCGCAACCCGGTACATGCCCTTGTCGAAGCTGATGCCGCTTTCCAGCAAGGCCCGGGAAGCGAAGAGTTTTTTCAGCGCAGGCACCTGTTCCAGTAGCCTGGCCCAACCCGGTTGACTGATCTTGAGCACCAGCTTGCCCATATCCCGCACGGCAAACAGCGCACTCTGCTCTGCCAGACCAATGATCAATCGGCCTACCGCCTTGCCGGTAAGGCTGAACAGCGACAGCACACTCATTTCACCGGCCTTGAGGACGATACGCGCCGTCGAACCGACGAATTGTCCAGCCGGGATCAGCGCAAAAGCCACGTCCAGCGCGCAGCCGGCTATGACGCCGACAGAATGCTCGCCATGGGCCAGGTCCGTGATGCAGCCATAGAAGGGAATGACCAGACGCGCAGCGATATCCGCGTATTCACGCTCACTGGCCCAGATCTGCTCCCACGGGGTCATATGCTCATGCTCGACCCGGCTTTTCTGCAGGAAACTGGCGAACAAATGATCGGCAGCGATGCGTACAAAGGTTTCACGCCAGACCTGCTCCCCGGTGCCAGCGAGATAAATCAGGTCGGCAGCGGGAATCAGGGTTCCTTGCCGTGGCCGGTAATAAACCGTCGAAGAGCGCGAGGCGGTCCCTTTCAGATAGGCATCGCTGTCGCAGGGCAATAACGGCGTGATCAATGCCTTGGCGGCCTTTTCGGCATTAAGCCGCCTTTTCTCGACCGTTTCCACGATATTGCCGCTGAAACCGGTATCGGGCTCGACCTTGTACTGAAAGCGCTGGGTGACTTTGCGCACGATCCCGCCCGCCGGGATCAACTCATAGAACCACTCTTCGCCAGCACTGTGATCGTGAAAGTCAGCACGATGATCGCCGGGCTGGCAGCGAATGAAGAGTCCGTGGCTACCTTCCTCCTGACCAAACGCCATCCGGCTCACTTCGCAGGTCGAACTCAGCAGCACGTTGCGATCTGCAACCTGCATCTCGGACAGCAAGCGGCCCATGACCCGGGCTTCAGCGTCGATCAACGAACGATGAAAGGCCTCGAAAGCGCTGGCGTAAGCTTCGGGAATGCTCGGCTTGGCGGCGATATACGCCTCGCCCATCATCACCAGTTCCAGCACGCTGGCCTGAGGCCGGCCGACAGCCAGCAAGCGATCGATGGAATAGGAAGCGGCAATGGTAAAGCCGTGCTCCTGCAGGATCGGCCAGCTGTGAGGCTTGATGGAAAGCTCCCAGAGCCTTTGGTCCACGCCGGCTTCCATCAGCATTTGCCGGGCGAGAAGCCTTCGGTCCGGAGGCTTGATTGCCAGCAGCTCATTCAACTGCGCGGCATGCTGCGCCTGTTGTGCCTTGAGGTAGTCCAGGGCCTGGCTGACCTGCGCGGCGCTTGCCTGCGCTAAATCGTCGGTACATGCCCCGGCAATGACGCCATGGGCAATGGCATAACGCAGCGCCGGCACGACCAGCGTTCGGCTCCACAGGACATGCACACTGGCATCACTGGATTGGGTCAATTGCGCGCTGAGGCCGATCAGTTCTTCGTAATCGGCAGCCAGGGCGTGACCCGCACGCATGCCAGCAAGCAGAGCCACGCCATGGATCAAGGCCACGCTCTGCAGGGAGCGTCCGTATTGCAGATGATCGGGAACGCCTTCCACCAACAGCTCGGGCAGCGCTTCGCGCAGCAGCAGGTAATACAGCATCTCCAGCGTGCATGCCGAGACAGCAGGCTGACGGGCCTTGATGTCGGCGCGAATCCTGGCAGTCAGTTGTACATGACTGTATTCACAGACCCATGCGCCCTGCAGCGTCTTTTCCAGTGGCAAAGCAAAACCCGGCGTTGCTCCCAGAAAGTAATCGATGATGGCGCGACCTGCCAGCGCCTGGGTGACCCGCGGTGAAGCCTGGCGGCCTGAGTACCACTTCATGTGTTCAAGCAGCGGGGCAAAGGTGGAGCTGAACCGGGCGGTCTGGCTCAGTGCATGCCAGGTTTGCGACGGCCGCCAGCGCAGAGCCCCTTCAGGCCTGCACAATATGTCGATGCCCAGCCCCTGGAACAGTTCGTCGGCATTGCGCAGCGTGCTCCAGGTGTCCAGGCGAGGGATGTCCGCATTCAGCGCCAGAGAAGTCGGCAGCGAATCATTCCATTCGGGACTCGATTGCAGGTCTGCCTTCAACAGCAGCGCAGCCAGCGCCATGGCCGACTCAAATGACAGGCTTGCGTGCCTGAAACGAAGCTCACTGGCCAATGACAGCGAACGCATGCCCGGCGCATGCGCGGCCCGGGAAATGGCGTCCGCCAGCCATGGCGCGCCCTCGGGATTGAGCGCATGAACCGCTACCTTGCGATAAAACCCGGCGCGACTGGCGACCGAGGTCGGCGTCAGGAAATCGAGCTGCAAACCCTGCACGCTCTCCGGCATCGCCTTGAGATAGAACTCCAGCAACCACCATGTCTCGATGGCGGAAAACTTTTCTTCGAGGGCGCTCCACAAGGCTTTATCGCGGTATTCGCCGGGCGGCAACAGCGTCGATATGGCGTCACACACCACACTCAGCACCGGTCGCGACTGCTCGTCCCTGGCAACAGCCATGCCGTTGTACAGCGAAGCTGCGGAACTCCGTGCGATCCACTCGCCGATCGGCATCAGGCGGGCACCACGCTTGAACTGCATCATCCACGGACGCAAGTCTGCCGGAACGGCGGTTAACGGCCCCTCCAGCCAGGCCATGCGTGCAAAGAACTGATGCACCAGCCAGGGCGTGACTTCGGACACAGGCGTGCCCATTGCATCGGCGTACAGCTTCCAGGCTTTTTCGCTCTGGTAGATGAGGAACAGCTTGCGTTCCTGGTCCGCATCCGGGCGAACAGGATTGATGTCCGAGAGAGTGGTGTCTGCACCAAGCAGGTGGTGGAGCACCAGCCTGACGATTGCAAAATGCTCGGCGGATGAAACCTGTGCAGTGCCTGAGTAGCGCTCGGGAGAGACGGGGTATTGGGCAACGCCCAGGGCCAGCTCGATATTGAGAAACAGGCGGCTGGTCTTGATACTTTGGATATTCAACGGTTGAAGTACGGTGGGAGTCATTGCGGCTCTTCCAGTAGTCTCGTGGGCATTTGTCATGCGGCGAGACAGACTGAACAGGCAAAGACAGGCCTACGGAACCGGAAAACCCGTATTCATAGCGCGAGAAATATCTGAAACCTCTTCCCGGATGAATCCGGTCCTACGGGTATAGGAACGAATTCATTCGCGAAGAAGCGGGATGAGGCGTCAGGCGCCTGGGACGAAGTGCTTCTGGGCCGTGCCGCGAGCGATCAGGCGCGACAGGTAATCCATTTTCTGAGCATCCTGGTCAACGAAGCGGAAAGTCACTTGCAGCCATTCGCTGTCAGGTTTCTGCTCAAAAGCCACGACGGCATGCAGGTAACCGTTCAAGCGCGCAACTTCATTGCTCTCGCCCTGCTCCAGGTCCAGCACGGCGCTGTCGAGAACCTGTGGCAGCGCGTCGGTACGACGAACCAGCAACAAGGCTTCCTTCAGGCTCAAGGCCTTGATCACGCACGGCTGGTTGCCGTTGGGCAGGCGCAACTGGCCCTGACCACGTCCGGCCGGCTCGGCAGACTTGGCAACCACCGGCGGAGGCTTGGCAAGGCCCCCCGATACCGGAGCAGCAGCCGACGCGGGACGAACCACTTCAGCCTTGCCGCCGGTCAATGCGCTCAAGGAGTCATTGAGAGGAGAATGCATGCGCGCCGGTGCACCGGACATGACCTGATCAAGCTTGCCGACCTTGGCCAGGGCTTTCTTGACCTTGGTCAGCAGTTGTTCATTGGTGAACGGCTTGCCGACGAAATCGGTGACGCCCGCCTGAATGGCCTGGACGACGTTTTCCTTGTCGCCACGGCTGGTGACCATGATGAACGGAACGGTCTTGAGGTAATTGTCTTGCTCACGGCACCAGGCCAACAGCTCCAGGCCCGACATTTCCGGCATTTCCCAGTCGCAGAGAATCAGATCGAAAGTCTCACGAACCAGTAACGCCTGGGCTTTACGCCCATTGACTGCATCCTCGGTATGAATACCCGGAAAATAATTGCGCAGCCCTTTTTTTACCAAGTCGCGGATGAAAGTCGCGTCATCCACCACTAATACACTGACTTTACTCATCGACGCTCCTGCGGGCGTATTCACCTTGAAGGTGAACTGCGGTATGCCAACACGCCCTTTGTTTCGGCAAGCATAGCGTTGACCGATAGCCAACTGCCATATTGAATGACTGCGCCAGCACGTTTGTTCGTGGGCTGTTACAAATCTTAATCCCCTGAACGAAAAACGCCCAGCGCGTGCTGGGCGTTTTTTTCGCAGGCAATCTTACTTATCGTCAGTCTTACCCGGAACATTAGGGGTTTCGCTCACGATGCCCTGCACTTCTTCTTTCATGCGCTTGAGCCCCATGTGGCGCACGTCGGTGCCACGCACCAGATAAATCACCAGCTCGGAAATGTTACGAGCATGGTCACCGATACGTTCCAGCGAACGCAGCACCCAGATCACGTTCAGTACGCGGGAGATCGAGCGCGGATCTTCCATCATGTAGGTCGCCAGCTCACGCAAGGCCGTCTTGTATTCGCGGTCGATGACTTTGTCGTACTGGGCGACGGACAAGGCCAGCTCGGCGTCGAAGCGGGCGAACGAGTCCAGTGCATCGCGCACCATGTTACGTACCTGGTCGCCGATATGACGCACTTCGACATAACCACGCGGCGACTCGCCTTCTTCGCACAACTGGATGGCACGACGCGCGATCTTGGTGGCTTCGTCACCAATACGCTCCAGATCGATGACCGACTTGGAGATGCTGATGATCAGGCGCAGGTCAGAAGCCGCAGGCTGGCGACGGGCAAGAATGCGCAGGCATTCCTCGTCGATATTGCGCTCCATCTGGTTGATCCGGTCATCGACTTCACGAACCCGCTGGGCCAGGCCTGAGTCGGCTTCGATCAGGGCAGTAACGGCATCGTTGACCTGCTTCTCGACCAGACCGCCCATTTCGAGCAAATGGCTGCGAACCTCTTCGAGCTCGGCGTTGAACTGTTGTGAGATGTGATGAGTGTGGCTGTCTTTGTGGATCATGCTGGGTGTCCTTGGAACGTCCGGTTAATTGCGAAAACGCAGCGGTGGTTCAGGGCTGACGGAGCACGTCCTAGCCGTAACGACCGGTGATGTAGTCTTCTGTCTGTTTTTTGGTCGGATTGGTGAACAATGTATCCGTATCACCGAACTCGACGAGTTTGCCCATGTGCATGAAAGCGGTGTAATCCGACACACGGGCCGCCTGTTGCATGTTGTGGGTAACGATCACAATGGTGTATTTGGATTTCAGTTCGTAGATCAGCTCTTCAACTTTCAGCGTCGAAATCGGGTCGAGCGCCGAACAGGGTTCGTCGAGCAGCAGGACTTCCGGCTCCACGGCGATAGTGCGGGCAATCACCAGACGCTGCTGCTGACCACCGGACAGACCAAGGGCCGACTCATGCAGTCGATCCTTGACCTCATCCCACAAGGCTGCACCTTTGAGTGCCCACTCGACAGCCTCATCGAGCACGCGCTTCTTGTTGATCCCTTGAATGCGCAGTCCGTAGACCACGTTCTCGTAGATCGTCTTGGGGAACGGGTTGGGCTTCTGGAACACCATGCCGACGCGACGGCGCAGCTCTGCAACCTCTTCGCCCTTGCTGTAGATGTTATGCCCATAGAGGTTGATGGCGCCTTCCACGCGGCAACCATCGACCAGATCGTTCATCCGGTTGAAGGTGCGCAGCAGCGTCGACTTGCCACAACCGGACGGACCGATGAACGAAGTCACCTTCTGTTTGGGGATATTCAGGCTGACGTCGAACAGCGCCTGTTTATCGCCGTAGAACAGGTTCAGGCCCGGAACTTCGATCGCCACGGTTTCATCGGCCAGATGCAGCCCTGACTTGTTGCGCCCCAGGGCCGACAGGTTGACGCCGTGGGTTGAGCCTTCGTGTTGCATGGATTGCTCCTGTGCGAGCTTCTCGCATCATCGAACTGCCCTTGTCGTTGCGGGCAGCACTTTAGGATCAGTTGTCGAGCGCCTTGTACTTCTCGCGCAAATGGTTACGGATGGCGACCGCCGACAGGTTGAGCAAGGCGATCACCAGCACCAGCAGCAACGCGGTGGCATACACCAGTGGGCGTGCGGCTTCGACATTCGGGCTCTGGAAGCCGACGTCATAAATATGGAACCCCAGATGCATGATCTTCTGGTCAAGGTGCAGATAAGGATAGTTACCGTCCAGCGGCAACGAAGGCGCCAGCTTGACCACACCCACCAGCATCAATGGCGCCACCTCGCCTGCGGCACGGGCCACGGCCAGGATCAGGCCGGTCATCATTGCCGGGCTGGCCATGGGCAAAACGATTTTCCACAGGGTTTCGGCCTTGGTCGCGCCCAGCGCCAGCGAACCTTCGCGCAGGCTCAGGGGAATACGCGCCAGCCCTTCTTCGGTGGCAACGATCACGACCGGCACCGCCAGCAGTGCCAGAGTCAAAGAAGCCCAGAGCAGGCCCGGCGTTCCGAAAGTGGGTGCCGGCAGCGCTTCGGGAAAGAACAGGTGGTCCAGAGAGCCGCCCAGCACATAGACAAAAAAGCCCAGGCCAAACACGCCGTAGACGATGGCCGGAACCCCGGCCAGATTGTTCACGGCAATCCGGATCAGCCGCGTGACCGTGCCTTGCCGTGCGTATTCACGCAGATAGACCGCCGCCAGTACGCCGAACGGGGTCACGATCACCGCCATGATCAGGGTCATCATCACCGTGCCGAAAATGGCCGGGAAAATGCCGCCTTCGGTGTTGGCCTCACGCGGGTCCTCACTGAGGAACTCCCAGAGTTTCTTGCCGTAGAAACCGAGCTTGGTGAAGGTGCCCATGGCATTGGGCTGATAGGCATGCACCACCTTGCCCAGGCTGATTTCGACTTCCTTGCCGTTGGCATCGCGGGCGGTCAGGCTGTCGCGGTCGAAAGCCTGATGCAGGCTGCCAAGACGCCCTTCGATCTCTTTATAGCGGGCATCCAGTTCAGCCCGCTCGACCGCCATGTCTGCCTGCGCTGTCGCATCGAGGCGGCCTTCCAGTTCCAGCTTGCGAGCCTGCAGGCGCAGACGCTCGATACCGTAGTTGATGGCGCCGATATCCTTCTTTTCCAGGCTGTAAAGCTCGTCGGCCAGCTTCTCGACCCGCTTGATGCGCTCCTGCAGCGTCGGCCAGGCCGCTTCGCCTTGGGCCACAACGGTGCCGTTTTCCTTGACGTTGACCAGATAGCCATAGAAATTGCCCCACTCGCGGCGCTCCAGGGTCATCAGCTCTGCAGGTCGGCTCCGCTCGGTCAGCCATTCGCCGACCACCCAGGTGAAATCGCTGGGATTGACGTCACGGTTGCCGACCTTGAACAGCTCGCGGGTCATGAACTCAGGCCCGCTATCCGGCACCGGCAAACCCGCACCTTTCAGGCGTGCACGCGGGACCTGCTCCTGCTCGACCAGCTCACCGATCAGCACATGACGCGCCTGACCGGGTACGTCGTATTGCGCAGATACCAGATCCGCAGGCCAGAAGTGTCCGAGGCCACGCACGGCAATCACCGCCAGCAGCCCGATGGTCATGATGACCG
Source organism: Pseudomonas cichorii (assembly GCF_003700275.1). GTDB lineage: Bacteria > Pseudomonadota > Gammaproteobacteria > Pseudomonadales > Pseudomonadaceae > Aquipseudomonas > Aquipseudomonas cichorii_B. The sequence goes on from NZ_RBRE01000033.1 coordinate 31,727, forward strand.
CGATGGAAACAGCGCCCGCACTCAGCCAGACGCCAGGGGCGCCGCTTTTGAACCAGCTCTTGAGAGAGTCCCGTTTCACTAAGTTCTGCCTTCCTTACAGCGACGAGTATTTCTTGCGCAGACGCTGACGAATCAGCTCTGCCAGGGTGTTCATGACAAAGGTGAACACCAGCAGCACCAGCGCCGCCAGGAACAGCACCCGGTAATGGCTGCCCCCCACTTCGGATTCCGGCATTTCCACGGCCACGTTGGCCGCAAGGGTGCGCATGCCCTCGAACATATTCATGTCCATGATCGGCGTGTTGCCGGTGGCCATCAGCACAATCATGGTTTCACCCACGGCGCGTCCCATGCCGATCATCAGCGCCGAAAAGATGCCGGGGCTGGCGGTCAGGATCACTACGCGAGTCAGGGTCTGCCACGGCGTCGCGCCGAGCGCCAGCGAGCCGAGGGTCAGGCTGCGCGGCACACTGAATACGGCATCCTCGGCAATCGAATAGATATTGGGAATCACCGCAAAGCCCATGGCGATGCCCACCACCAGCGCATTGCGCTGATCGTAAGTGATGCCCAGGTCATTGCTGATCCATGTGCGCATGTCGCCATCGAAAAACCAGTTTTCCAGATGCGGGCTCATGCTCAGGGAGAACCAGCCCACCAGCAGCACGACCGGCAGCAGAATCGCGCTTTCCCAGCCATCGGGCACGCGCAGCCGGATCGACTCGGGCAGGCGGGTCCACAGGAAGCCCGCCAGCAGGATCCCGATGGGCGTCAACAGCAGCAGGCTGAAGATGCCGGGCAAATGACCTTCCAGGTACGGCGCCAGGAACAGACCGGCGAAGAAGCCGAGGATGACCGTCGGCATCGCTTCCATCAGTTCAATGACCGGCTTGACCTTGCGGCGCATGCCCGGAGCCATGAAGTAGGCGGTGTAGATCGCCGCAGCAATGGCCAGCGGCGCAGCCAGAATCATGGCGTAGAACGCGGCCTTGAGCGTGCCGTAGGTCAGCGGTGCGAGGCTCAGCTTGGGCTCGAAGTCGCTGTTCGAGGCTGTGGACTGCCAGACGTACTTGGGCTCATCGTAGTTCTCGTACCAGACCTTGCCCCACAACGAACTCCAGGACACTTCCGGGTGCGGGTTATCCAGCGCGATGGGCAACAGCTTGCCCGAACTTTCGACCAGCACCTGATTGGCCCGTGGGGACAACGCCACGATTCCCGGCCCGTCCACCACCTGTTCGACCAACAGGGTACGGTGTGCCGTGCTGTGGAACACGCCGAGCTTGCCCGAGGCATCCAGAGCGATGAAGCCCTTGCGGCGCTGCTCGGTCTTGATCTGCACGATCGGCGCGCTGCTCATGCGGAAATCGCGAACGCGCATGAGGCGTTGCTCGCCATCGGTATCACGGGCCATGAACCACTGGCTCATGCCGCCCTTCGAGTTACCGATGATCAACGAAATACCGCCGACCAACTGGGTGCTGGCGGTGATTTCTGCGTTGCCGTCTTCCAGCAGCTTGTAACGCCCGTTGAGGGTCCGGTCGCGCAGGCTGAACACATCGGCTTGAGCGCGGCCGTTGATTACATACAGCCATTGCTGGCGTGGATCGATATAAATGGCTTTGACGGCAGCGGACAACTGCGGCAGCTCGATGCGGCTCTGCTCGCGGGTCATCTCGCCGGTCATCAGGTTTTCGGTCTGCTCAAGCGCCAGCACATGCAATTGCGTGCCTGTAGAGCCTGCGACTTTCAGGTTGTCGCCATTGGCGCTGACCGTGACGTACTCCACGGCGCGGCCCTGATCATCCAGCACCAGCGGTGTTTCGCCGTAAGGCCAGGCGAGACTCGGGGTGATGGTCTTCTGGTTGTCCGGGTAAGTGGTCTGGTAGGCGTGCCTGAAAATCAGCACCTGGCCATTGGACAAACCAAGGGCAACCAGTGGTGCGCCGGGTTGATCCTTGCCGATGGATGCCACGCTCACACCAGCGGGCAGCGGCAATTGCAGGCGCTGCAGCTCGTTGCCGGCCTTGATGTCGAAGAAGATCACTTCACCCTTGTCGGAAATCCGCATGCCGATCTGGTTCTGTTCTTCGATGGAGATCATCAGCGGCTTGCCGGCGTCCTGCATCCAGCTGGCGCTCAGGGGCGTCTTGACGCTCAGTTTCGCGCCCTGGAAGAGAGGCGCGACTACATAGGCGAGGTAAAAGAAGATCAGGGTGATCGCTGCAAGCACGGCAAGGCCGCCGATGGCGACGTACCAACGGGTCAGACGATCCTTGAAGGCACGAAGACGGCGTTTGCGCAGCATCTCGGGCGTATTGAAGTCAATGCGCTCTGGAGGTGAACTCTGATTCATTCTCGATCTAGCCAAATCATTCATGCGCGCACACCGTAACGGCCTTGTATGACAAAAACATTACAGTAAGGTGACGTAAAAAAGCCCGCCACCCAGGAAAACCGGCAGCGGACTGTTCAATTGATGTAAAGGCCAGTCCTTCAGCCCTGGTTCGTGTTGCAGTTATTTGGAAGCAACACCCGAATTACCTTGCAGGCCCAGATCGGCCAGAGCCTTTTCCACCACCCGCGACGGCAGTGGAATGTAACCGTCCTTCATCACCACTTCCTGACCCTGGCGCGACAGCACCAGCTTCAGAAACTCGGCTTCCAGAGGGGCCAGCGGCTTGTTCGGGGCCTTGTTCACATAGACATAGAGGAAGCGCGACAGCGGATAAGTGCCGTTCAAGGCATTGGCTTCATTGTCCTCGACAAACTCCGCGCCTTCCTTCTTGGCCAGAGGCACGGTCTTGACGCTGGAAGTCTTGTAGCCGATACCCGAGTAACCGATACCGTTCAACGAACTGCTGATGGCGCTGACCACCGAAGCCGAACCCGGCTGCTCGTTGACGTTGGCCTTGAAGTCACCTTTGCACAGCGCTTCTTCCTTGAAATAGCCATAAGTGCCGGATACCGAGTTACGGCCAAACAGCTGGATCGGCTTGCTCGCCAGATCGCCGGTCACACCGACATCGCCCCAGGTCCTGGCATCGGCCTTGGCGCCACACAGCCGGGTCACGGAGAAGATCGCGTCCACTTGCTGCATGGTCAGGCCCTTGACCGGGTTGTCCTTGTGCACGAAGACCGCCAGGGCATCCACGGCGACCGGAATCGCGGTCGGCTTGTAGCCGTGCTTCTGCTCGAACGCCGAGAGCTCGCCATCTTTCATCTTGCGGCTCATCGGCCCGAGGTTGGCAGTGCCTTCAGTCAGGGCAGGCGGCGCAGTCGACGAACCGGCAGCCTGAATCTGGATATTCACGCTCGGGTATTCTTTCTTGTAGGCCTCGGCCCACAAGGTCATCAGGTTCGCCAGAGTATCGGAGCCGACACTGGACAGGTTTCCGGATACACCTGTGGTCTTGACGTAAGGCTTGATCGAAGGGTCAACAGCAGCAAAGGAATTGGCTGCCGCAACGCCGGCGGCAACGAATGTCAGTGCGGTCATCAAGCTCTTGAATGTCATGCCTTGCGCTCCTGCAGGGTATAGAGAAGATCCGTGACCTGCCGTCATTGGTGGGCCGTATGAATACTCTATGAATTGATTGTGACAATAAGATGAAAAGGCCGCCTCCCTTGCGGGATGACAGCCTTTATCGATGCCTCATACAGAGAGGATGCTTCAAGAAGAAGCGATCAGCGCTTTCTGGCGATCAAATAGATACCCAGCGCCATACCCACGCCGCTCAGCGCCGCCACATACCAGGCCGGTGCCATCGGGCTGCTCTTGAGCATGAAGGTCACGACCATCGGCGTCAGGCCACCGAAAATCGCATAGGCCACGTTATACGAGAACGACAGGCCCGAGAAACGCACCACTGGCGGGAATGCCTTGACCATCACGTACGGCACCGCGCCGATGGTGCCGACAAACAACCCGGTCACGGCATACAGCGGGAACAGCCAGTCCGGATGGTCGGCCAGCACGTGATAGAAGGTCCAGGAACTCGCCAACAGACCAGCGCAGCCCAGCAACAGGACCAGCCCTGCGCCGATCCGGTCCGACAGTGCGCCAGCGACAATGCAGCCAAAGCTCAGGAGAACGATAGCCAGGCTGTTGGCCTGCAAGGCGGTCGCCGCCGGGAAGCCGTACTTGGTTTGCAGCAGGGTTGGAGTCATCAGGATCACGACGATGATTCCGGCCGACAGCAGCCAGGTCAGCAGCATCGACAGCACCACGGCACCGCGGTGATCACGCAATACGCCCTTGAGCGGCAGCTCTTCGGCCAGCGCCTTGCGCTGTTGCAGCTCGGCGAATACCGGGGTTTCGTGCAGCAGGCGACGCAGGTAAACCGACATCAGGCCGAACACACCGCCCAGCAGGAAGGGAATCCGCCAGGCGTAATCCGACACTTCAACCGGGGTGTACAGGCTGTTGATCACGGTCGCGACCAGCGAGCCGATCAGAATGCCCGCCGTCAGACCGGCCGTCAGCGTGCCGCAGGCATAACCGATATAGCGGGCCGGAACGTGCTCGGACACAAATACCCAGGCGCCCGGCACTTCACCGCCGATGGCTGCGCCTTGAATGACGCGCATCAGCAACAGCAGGATCGGAGCCCACATGCCGATCTGCGCATAGGTGGGCAGCAGACCCATGATCAGGGTCGGCACGGCCATCATGAAAATGCTCAGGGTGAACATCTTCTTGCGGCCCAGCAGGTCACCGAAGTGCGCCATGATGATGCCGCCCAGCGGCCTGGCCAGATAACCGGCAGCAAAAATACCGAAAGTCTGCATCATGCGCAGCCATTCGGGCATGTCCGCCGGGAAGAACAGCTTGCCGACCACCGCCGCGAAGAACACGAAAATGATGAAGTCGTAGAACTCCAGCGCCCCACCCAGGGCTGAAAGCGACAAGGTCTTGTAATCGCTGCGGGTCAAAGGCCGCGCCGACTGTGAAGAATCTAAAGGTACGGATGACATGACAAGGCTTCTCTTTGGGCGTTTCTTTGAATGAGCGAACGACAGCTACGCTGGCTGCGGCGGGGTGGCGTGCAGAAGCGATTGTCCGGGGCAATTGTGCAGATAGGCACCAAAATTGCGTGTACAGGCAGTCTTGTCACCTGTAGAGGTCAGGCAAGATAGCAAATTGTTTCAAAAAACACCTAGCAAGAAGCAGCGGCCGGTAAAAAGAAAGTCCAATGGTCGTCGTATGAGGCAACGCCCGATATACTCGCGGATCGTCGAGCACAATCGGAATCTGTGCAAAAACCGCTGTAGCAAGCGGCTTTCGCAGAGTTTCCCTTTAAGGGCCAGACGCCGGTCGAACACAATATGTTCACCTGGGTAGTTTTGAATGGCACCTGTCAACCGCAGTAAAAAACAATGAGAGTCATGGGTCAGAGGCACCCCAGGCATGATTGAGCTCGAACAAGAAGATCCAACCCCACAAGGCGACCTTGCCTTGCAAATCACCGCCCTTCCCCGTGAAACCAATGGTTTCGGCGATATTTTCGGCGGCTGGCTGGTTTCCCAGATGGACCTGGCAGGCACTGCCATGGCCAGCAAGATCGCCGGTGGCCGCGTCGCGACCGTTGCGATTGACCGCATGGCGTTCCTGGTTCCGGTAGCGGTTGGCGAACAGCTTTCCTTCTATACCCGGACCCTGGAAGTGGGCCGTACCTCGATCAAGATGATGGTCGAAGTCTGGAGCGACGACCCGCTGAGCAGCGAATGGCGCAAGGTGACCGAAGCGGTTTTCGTCTTCGTGGCCATCGACGCAAGCGGCCGGACGCGCTCGGTTCCGGCACGACGGTAAATTGTCGCTCGGGCAAAGATTGGCCGGTTAGGTAAACTCATCGATCCTAGAGCAGTCTATTTCTGTCACGGTCCTTGAGTGAGAACTTCGCATGCCAACACCCCAGGTTGAATCCGTTAAGTACGACGAGCTGAATTGCTGGCGTATCCGTCATGGTGACGCAGAACTGCTGGTTGCCCAGCAGGGTGCGCACATCCTCAGCTACCAGATCGCCGGGCAGGAACCGTTGATCTGGCTGAACGACAGTGCGCAATTCAAGCAAGGCAAGCCGATTCGTGCCGGTATTCCGGTTTGCTGGCCATGGTTTGGCAATCTGCAGCGCAACCCGCAAAGCGTACAGGCGATGCGCCAGAGCGACGAGCCCGCCAACGCCCACGGCGAAGTGCGTACCCTCGACTGGGAACTGCTGGGAATTGGTGAAGATGGCGATGCGCTGCTGGTGGAATTTGTCCTGCCCCAGGCCGAAGGCCACTTGCCCGGCTGGCCGCACAACGTTGCCCTGAAACTCAGCATCCGCCTGGACCATGCCCTGAATGTCAGTCTGGTCAGCTATAACTGCGGGAGCGAAGCGGTCAGCTTCAGTCAGGCGCTGCACACCTACTTCGCGGTCAGCGATGTACGCCAGATCAATATCGAAGGGCTCGATGGCCTGCGCTATATCGAAACCCTGGAAAACTGGGAACCACGCCAGCAGAGCGGCAACCTGACATTCAGCGGCGAAACCGACCGCATCTATCAGGACACCCCACCGCTGCTGAGCATTGTCGATCCACAGTGGCAACGGCGGATTCATATCCAGACCAGCGGTTCGCAATCAGCAGTGCTGTGGAACCCGTGGATCGAAAAGACCAGCAAACTCCCGGACATGGCCGACGATGGCTGGCAGCGCATGGTCTGTGTCGAAACCGCCAACGTGCTGGACGATATCGTGACCCTGGCCCCGCAGGACATGCATGTTCTGGGGATCAGTATCTGGAGCGAAGCGCTTTAAGCAGCGCCGCCCCCAAAACGCGCCAACTCTCAAAGGTCCGAGTCGACAACCACTCGGACTTTTGAGGCCTCCATTGCATAGGCCGCATCGGCCAGATCGTTACTGATCTTCTCGACCTTCAGCGTACCCACTACCCACAAGGGTGTGTAGATATCATCCAGTTTCAGGCCTTTGGGGTAACGAACCAGCACCAGTTGATTGGGCGGCGGTGGCGGGACGTGAATACAGGCGCCCGGATAAGGCACAAGGAAGAATAAAGTGCTGTGGCCTTTGGCGTCGGTTTCCAGCGGAACCGGATAACCGCCAAGGCGGATGGTCTTGCCGTCCATTGCAGCGACCGTCTTGGCCGAATACATCACGGCAGGCAGGCCTTTGCTCTGCTTCAAGCCACCCTTGCTGTCGAAGGTGCCCATGGCTTCGGGAGAGTTGTGATCGATCTCGGGCATGGCTTCGAGCGCTTTCTGGTCCGACTTGGGCATGAGTTCAAGCCAGTCGGTCTCGGGAATCTCGGCATGCACAAGCCCGGATACCAGTAACAGGGTCATCAACAGAAAACGACGCATCATCAAGCTCGGCAAATGTAGGAAGGACGCCGCGCATTCTAGCCCTCTGCGAACCGCTAAAGCAGAGGGCCAGATGAAAGATCAGCTCTTCTTTTTAATCATGCCGTAGATGAACAGCAGGATAATCGCACCGACCAATGCTCCGAGGAAGCCAGCGCCCTCGCCCGCCTGATAGATACCCAGCGCCTGACCGCCATAGGTCGCGGCGAGAGAACCGCCGATACCCAGCAGAATGGTCATGATCCAGCCCATGCTGTCATCGCCCGGCTTGAGAAAACGTGCCAGCAGGCCAACGATCAAGCCGATGAAGATGGTTCCGATAATGCCCATGTCATTTCCCTCTGTGTTTATTGGACGCGCCAAAGCCTGATTGCAGCGTTGGCTTACTGCTATCTGAGAACACAGGGGGAGGATTGGTTCCGGACACCTTGAAACTTCAGGGAGCGAGCCGGAAATCGGCAGAATGGCGTCTTCGCGGCATCAACCGCAAAGACGCTGTTTCATTCAGCGTTTGATCAGCGCTTCGACCAGCTTGACTTGGCGGTCCAGCGTTGCACGATCGGCGCTGCGCACGTTGGCGTGACCGACCTTGCGCCCGACCTTGAAGGCCTTGCCGTAGTGATGCAGATGGCAGTCATCGATGGCGATGACCTTTTCCACAGCCGGTACTTCACCGATGAAGTTGAGCATCGCGCTCTCACCGACCTTGGCCGTGGAACCCAATGGCAAGCCCGCAACCGCCCGCAGGTGGTTCTCGAACTGGCTGCATTCGGCGCCTTCGGTGGTCCAGTGGCCGGAGTTGTGCACTCGCGGAGCGATTTCATTGGCTTTCAGGCCGCCATCGACTTCAAAGAACTCGAAGGCCAGTACGCCGACATAATCGAGCTGCTTGAGGACCCGACCGACGTAATCTTCGGCCAGTGCCTGCAACGGGTGATCGGTGCTGGCGATGGAAATGCGCAGGATGCCGTTTTCGTGGGTGTTGTGCACCAGCGGATAGAAACGGGTTTCACCATCGCGGGCACGCACGGCGATCAACGAAACCTCGCCGGTGAACGGCACGAAGCCTTCCAGCAGGCAAGGCACGCCGCCCAGCTCGGCAAAGGTACCGACGACGTCGGCAGCACTGCGCAGGACTTTCTGGCCCTTGCCGTCGTAACCCAGGGTGCGGGTTTTCAGCACGGCAGGCAGGCCGATGCTGGCGACAGCAGCGTCCAGGTCAGCTTGCGACTGGATATCCGCGAACGCGGGCGTCGGAATGTCCAGGTCCTTGAACATGCTTTTCTCGAACCAGCGATCACGAGCGATGCGCAATGCCTCGGCGCTCGGATAGACCGGGACGAACTGCGACAGGAACGCCACGGTTTCGGCCGGTACGCTTTCAAACTCGAACGTCACCAGATCGACTTCATCGGCCAGCTGACGCAGGTGATCCAGATCGCCGTAATCGGCTCGCAAGTGCTCGCCCAGCGCGGCAGCACAGGCATCCGGTGCAGGGTCGAGAAAGGCAAAGTTCATACCCAGCGGCGTACCTGCCAGAGCCAACATGCGGCCCAGCTGGCCGCCACCGATTACACCGATCTTCATGGAAAAACCTCAGGCGTGGCGCGGGTCTGGATTGTCCAGCACGCTGTCTGTCTGCTCAGTGCGAAATTTCTTCAGCACTGCATGGAATTGAGGGTGTTTGGCGCCCAGGATACTGGCGGACAACAGCGCGGCGTTGATCGCGCCCGCCTTGCCGATGGCCAGCGTGGCAACCGGAATACCCGCTGGCATCTGCACGATGGACAGCAGGGAGTCGACGCCCGACAGCATCGAGGACTGCACCGGGACGCCCAGTACCGGCAGGTGCGTCTTGGCCGCGCACATGCCTGGCAGGTGAGCCGCACCGCCGGCACCGGCGATGATGACTTCGATACCCCGGCCTTCAGCCTCTTCAGCGTACTGGAAAAGCAGATCCGGCGTCCGGTGGGCAGACACCACCTTGACTTCATAAGGAATGCCGAGCTTTTCCAGCATATCGGCGGTGTGGCTAAGGGTGGACCAATCGGACTTGGAGCCCATGATCACGCCAACCAGTGCGCTCATCGTCGTGCCTCTCATCGGGCGCCCGCAGGCGCGTCAAAAAACAACAAGCCACGCGGGAGGGCCGGCGTGGCTTGTTGTAGGAATAATGGCCGATTCAACCGGCCAAAGGCCGCGCAGTATACCTCAAAGCGCAAGGATGACAGCCCCCCTGACGACCATCTGTATGCAGAGCCTGTCGGGAGCGCGCAAAACGTCCCGTCTAGCGACAGATCTGCCGGAGAAAATCCTACGGGCCATATCTCCAGACCCGACTTCGCCTGAAGTAATAACCAACTAACAACCCATCAGGTTTTTCTATTAGATCATTGAGCCTCATAAAGACAGCTCAATAACCGTAACCCTGAACCAGCGACCACAGGATGTGCAGTCGCAGTAACAACCCATGGACTGATGTATATGAAAAACGATTTGAAAACCCTTTGCGCTACTTTCCTGGTATCACTGCTGTGCGTTTTACTCCCGCTTTCCAACAGCGAGGCCAAGGAAAAACGCCCGCTGTTCTTTTATATCTTCATGCACGAAGACATTCCCGCCGCCGAGCGAACCAACATCCGCGCCGACTACTTTTCATGGATGATAAAAGACCTTGAAAGCTTTACCGGTCGCCGGGTCTATCTCGAAATCATCGAGAACCACCCGACCCTGAAAGGCTTCAGCTACAAGACCCTTGATCTGAACAAGGGCCATGAGGAATGGACAAGGTTTGTCGACCGTTACATGGAGGAAAAGAACCTGCCGAGAAACCAGACAAGCAAATACCTGCTGTTGACACGGCACAAGATCAACGCAGACACCTATGGCTATACCAGCATCGGGTATTACACAGCGGTAGCCTCCATACAGACTTATACGGCCGCCGCTCACGAAATAGGCCATATGCTGGGTGGCGATCATGAACACTCAGAGATTCTGTTCAGAAATGGCTGGTGGTGTGAAACCAATATAACGCCCAGTCGGGAACCCATCCGGGCCAACTGTTATATCTATAGTGACAAGAACAAACAGGTCATTACCCGTCACCTGGACAACTACCCTTGAACCGGACTTCGGCGCGACTGATTACTGGGCCGCGCCGCCTTCAAGTTTGCGCCACAACAACCGCACATTGGCCTTGCGCACCAATGCGCAGCGATACAGACGAATTTCCAGCGGGACATGCCAGTGCGGGCCGCCGCACACCACCAGTTCGCCACGCTCCAGTTCGGCGCGCACGCTCAGATGCGGTACCCAGGCAATGCCCAGGCCTTCGAGTGCCATGCCTTTCAGGCTGTCGGCCATGGCCGTTTCATAAACAGTGGTGAAACGCAGGTTGCGCTGACGCAGCAACAGGTTCACCGAACGCCCCAGAAAAGCACCGGCACTGTAGGCCAGCAACGGCACGCTGTTTTCGCCTTCCATATCGAACAATGGCTGACCATTGGCATCTGCGGCGCAGACCGGCAGCATTTCGGTTTGCCCCAGATGCAGCGATGGGAAGATTTCCGCATCCATCTGCAAGGCCGCATCCGGATCATAGAACGCCAGCATCAGGTCGCAACCACCTTCACGCAGGGCATGCACCGCATCGCCGACGTTGGTCGCCACCAGCCGGGTCGCAATGTTCAAGCCTTCATTGCGTAACTGGGCGATCCAGCGCGGAAAGAAACCGAGCGCCAGGGAGTGCGCTGCCGCGACCTGTATGACTTCACCCTGCCCGCCTTCAAGATGATGCAGATGGCGCACCACTTCGCCCAGTTGCTCGACGACCGTACGCGCGGTCACCAGAAACAGTTGGCCGGCAGCCGTCAGCTCGACCGGCGTGCGCGAACGGTTGACCAGCGTCAGGCCAAGGGCCGATTCCAGACTGCGGATACGCCGACTGAATGCCGGCTGGGTGACGAAGCGGCGCTCGGCCGCCTGGGAAAAGCTGCGGGTGGCGGCCAGGGCACTGAAGTCTTCCAGCCATTTGCTTTCCAGATTCATCAAGTCCCTCCCGGACCTCTACAGACTATGTAAATCCGTCTTGCCCCGTCGCGGGCAAGCCTCTCCCACAGTGAAGACTGCAACATTGGCGGCCACAAATCCCGTTCGGGCAGAACCGCATGCCCCCCTTAAACAGGACAGGATCATTCGATTGCAGCCCGTGCGAGCCGATTCATTCGTGGCGCAATTTGCCAGATAACGTCGCCTCTGCGACAAAAACAAATACAAGTGCGACATTTTGTCTCGTTTACGCACAAAGAGAAACCCACGTCACATTCACATTATGCCGTTATTGCATAGGGCAGCGTTTAACAGCATTGGTCAATTTCAAGCTCAAACCCCAACATTCGCGGCGTTCCGGCATTTTTGTGCCTTATTTGAGACGATCTCTATCATGTCCTCGCCTGCATCACTGCGCATCGAAAAAGACCTGCTTGGTGTTCTCGAAGTACCTGCTCACGCCTACTACGGTATTCAGACCCTGCGAGCAGTGAATAACTTTCACCTCTCCGGCGTACCGCTTTCGCACTATCCGAAACTGGTCGTTGGCCTGGCCATGGTCAAGCAGGCCGCAGCTGATGCAAACCACACCCTCGGGCACCTCAACGATGCCAAGTACGCAGCGATCAGCGAAGCCTGTGCACGCCTGATCCGCGGCGACTTCCACGATCAGTTCGTGGTCGACATGATTCAGGGTGGCGCTGGCACTTCAACCAACATGAATGCCAACGAAGTAATCGCCAACATCGCACTTGAAGCCATGGGCTTCGAGAAAGGCGAATACAAGCACCTGCACCCGAACAACGATGTGAACATGGCTCAATCGACCAACGATGCCTACCCGACGGCAATCCGTCTGGGTCTGCTGCTCGGTCATGACGCCATGCTCGCCAGCCTTGCAAGCCTGATCCAGGCGTTCGCGGCCAAAGGTGAAGAATTCAGCCACGTTCTGAAAATGGGTCGTACCCAGTTGCAGGACGCCGTGCCGATGACCCTGGGCCAGGAATTCCGCGCCTTCGCCACCACGCTGACCGAAGACCTGAACCGCCTGCGCACTCTGGCTCCGGAACTGCTGACCGAAGTGAACCTGGGTGGTACCGCGATCGGTACCGGCATCAACGCCGACCCTGGCTACCAGAAGCTGGCTGTCGAACGCCTTGCAGTCATCAGCGGCCACCCGCTGGTTCCAGCCGCCGACCTGATCGAAGCGACGTCCGACATGGGTGCCTTCGTCCTGTTCTCCGGCATGCTCAAGCGTACCGCCGTCAAACTGTCGAAGATCTGCAACGACCTGCGCCTGCTGTCCAGCGGTCCACGCACCGGCATCAACGAAATCAACCTGCCAGCGCGTCAGCCAGGCAGCTCGATCATGCCCGGCAAGGTCAACCCGGTGATTCCGGAAGCCGTCAACCAGGTCGCCTTTGAAATCATCGGCAACGACCTGGCACTGACCATGGCAGCCGAAGGTGGCCAGTTGCAGCTCAACGTCATGGAGCCGCTGATCGCCTACAAGATCTTCGACTCGATCCGCCTGCTGCAACGCGCCATGGACATGCTGCGCGAGCATTGCATCGTCGGCATCACCGCCAATGAACAGCGTTGCCGTGAACTGGTCGAGCACTCGATTGGCCTGGTCACCGCACTGAACCCTTACATCGGCTACGAAAACTCGACCCGTATCGCCCGCATCGCCCTGGAAAGTGGCCGCGGTGTTCTGGAACTGGTTCGCGAAGAAGGCTTGCTCGATGACGCGATGCTCGACGACATCCTGCGCCCGGAGAACATGATTGCTCCGCGCCTGGCGCCGTTGAAGGCCTGACCGAAAATGCTTTACGCAACACGCTCACCAGGTTGAGGGCTTAGACACCCCTCACCTTTTGGGGGTCTGGGAGTGATTCTCCAGACCCTTTTTTTTGCCTGTTTGACCCCAGCCGACAAAAGGACATTCGGCACCTGAATACCCAGCTTTTGCAGAGCCTGGCAAAAGCAGTCGTTTCGCACCGCACATGAAAATTCAGTTACACAAGAAAGCGGCTACAGACGTAAAAACTTTGCACCGGTATAGTGCGCCCCCTCAAAAGTAGCGAGGAATAACAAAAATGTTGGAAATGATTAACGACTTCCTCTCGGGTAAGGTCCTCATCGTCCTTATCGTTGGCCTTGGTAGTTACTTCACGATCCGCTCCCGTTTCGTTCAGTTTCGGCACTTCTTCCACATGTTCGCGGTTTTTCGCGACAGCTTGCGCAGCAGTGCAGGTCAACTGAGTTCGTTTCAGGCCTTGATGCTCAGCCTTGCAGGCCGCGTCGGAGCAGGCAACATCGCAGGTGTCGGCCTTGCCGTGACACTGGGCGGTCCAGGTGCCGTGTTCTGGATGTGGGTAACTGCACTGGTCGGTATGTCCAGCAGCTTCATCGAGTGTTCCCTCGCTCAGCTCTACAAACGCAAGGACTCCGAAGGCCAGTTCCGCGGCGGTCCATCGTTCTACATCCAGCATGGCCTCGGCAAACGCTGGTTGGGCATGGTCATGGCGGTATTGCTGATCATGACCTTCGGCCTGTCCTTCAACGGCCTGCAATCCCATGCCGTGACCGACTCGCTCAACAGCGCCTTCGGCGTAGACCAGATGACCACCGGCATCTGCCTGGTCGTACTGCTGGGCCTGGCGTTCATCGGCGGCATCAAGCGTATCGCAGCCATTTCCGACCTGCTGGTACCGGTCAAGACCCTGGCCTACATCGCGGTCACCATCTACGTCATCGCCATTCAGATCGAACATGTTCCTGGCATGCTGGTCACCATCGTCAAGAGTGCATTCGGCCTTGATCCCGTGTTTGGCGGTCTGATCGGCAGCGCAATCGTGATGGGTGTGAAACGCGGCGTATTCGCCAACGAAGCCGGTCTGGGCAGCGCCCCGAACGTGGCTGCCGTTGCACAGGTCGATCACCCGGTTGCACAAGGCGTGGTCCAGGCATTCAGCGTATTCCTCGACACGTTCCTGATCTGCACCTGTACTGCCTTGCTGATCCTGCTGTCCGGTATCTATGACGTCGGCTACAGCGGCAACGGTATCGTGCTGGCCCAGAACTCCCTCGCAGCCGTTGTCGGCGACTGGGGCCGGGTCTTCATCAGCGTTGCCCTGGCACTGTTCGTGTTCACCTCGATCCTCTACAACTACTACCTGGGCGAAAACAGCCTGCGCTTCCTGGTAGGCGAGAAGATCCAGGCCATCGTCGGCTTCCGTATCGTGGTTCTGGCCCTGATCTTCTGGGGTGCCGTGGTTGACCTCAAGACCGTGTTCGCCTTCGCCGACATTGCCATGACCCTGCTGGCCTTCGTCAACCTGATCGCCCTGGCCATGCTGTTCAAGGTCGCCATGCGCATCCTGCGTGACTACGATGCACAGCGTAAGGCCGGCATCAAGACTCCGGTCTTCGATTCCAGCAAGTTCCCGGATCTGGATCTGGACCGCAATGCCTGGCCTGCCAACCCGACTCAACAGTCTGAGGTCAATGCAGACGCAGCCGGCAAGCCCGCTTCACAAGCCAACTAACCATCGCAACGCCGCAGGAGAGAACCATGACTCATGATGCCCATCAACCCGCTCAGCGAGTCATGGTTCTCTACACCGGCGGCACCATCGGCATGCAAGCCAGCGCCAATGGCCTGGCTCCAGCCTCCGGTTTCGAGGCAAGAATGGCCGGGCAACTGGCCGACCTGCCTGAACTGGTGGTGCCGCAATGGCGGTTTCGCGAGATGTCACCCCTGATCGACAGCGCCAACATGACGCCCGATTACTGGTTGCGTCTGCGTGAAGCGGTGATCGAAGCCGTTGATGTGGATGGCTGCGACTCGGTGCTGGTCTTGCACGGCACCGACACCCTCGCCTACAGCGCGGCCGCAATGAGCTTCCAGTTGCTGGGGCTCGATGCACCGGTGGTCTTCACCGGCTCCATGTTGCCAGCCGGCGTACCCGACAGCGATGCCTGGGAAAACGTCAACGGCGCCTTGCTCGCACTGGGCTCGGGGCTGGCATCGGGGGTTCATCTGTATTTCCACGGCGAACTGCTGGCGCCGACCCGCTGCGCGAAAATCCGCAGCTTCGGTCGTCATCCGTTCGCCCCGCTGCAACGTTCGCGGGGTGGTCAGGCTGCGTCGTCATTGCCCGAGGCGCTGGATTATCGCCAGCCCAGGGCCCTGGCAAATGTCGCGGCCTTGCCCCTGTTCCCCGGTATCGGTGCAGCACAGGTCGACGGCCTGATCGCCAGCGGCATCAAAGGTCTGGTGCTGGAATGCTACGGCAGCGGCACCGGCCCGAGCGATAACCCGGCGTTTCTGGCCAGTCTGGAGCGTGCACAACAACAGGGCACTTGCGTGGTCGCGATCACGCAATGCCATGAAGGTGGTGTCGAGCTGGATGTCTACGAAGCAGGCAGTCGCCTGCGTAGCGTGGGCGTATTGTCCGGCGGCGGCATGACCCGTGAAGCAGCGTTCGGCAAGTTGCACGCGCTGCTCGGTGCCGGTCTGGAAACTGCAGAAGTCCGGCGTCTGGTTGAGCTGGATCTGTGTGGCGAGCTGCGTTAAGCCGTTCCCCGCACATGAAGAATCAGGATCGACCCCGGTCGGTCCTGACGCTTCGACAACCCCTAGAAGCTTGCAGTACTACTCGCTTTCTCCTGCGCAACAACCCCCGTATTCGCCCCCTCCTGCCATTTGATGACCTTGCTCGGCTCACTCTCGCTGCGCACGATGCATTTCCATTCATAACGGGTATTTTCGGCAAGCCGGATCTGGCCCTGCCAGTCGGGATACTGACTCAGATCGCTCAGGCGCACCGCTCGCGCCGGGTTCCACTCGCCCAGCTCAAAGCCTGATCCCACACATACACAGCATCGCCTACCTGGGTCTCGCCCTTGGCACAGCGAAACTGCACATCGACCCCTTTGGCGCGCCAGATGCGTATCGCCCCATTGTCGCCCGCCACCAGTGCCTGGCTGAAACTGCCCGGCACGCTCTCGCTTTTCAGGTTGGAACCCAGCGCCACCAGCAGCATCTGTTGCGAGCCGGTGACTTCGGCAACCAGACCGGAATAATTATCCAGAAAGCTGATCGGGGAGTCGGCCTTGATCCCGGCACTGCGACGGATCTGGATCAACTGGCGCAGCAACTGCCCGCGCGGCCAGTCATACATGTCCGGCCAATAGACCGTCGGCGTGCCGGGACTGCTGAGAATGTAGGCATAGGCCTGATCGCGCAGAGGCTCTGGCAGCGACCAGTGATGCTGGCCACCGTTGGCTCCCGGCGAATAACCGGTGTCATGGTTATCGACAAAAGTGACTGCCGCCGCACGCCATGCCGGATCGGGATTGCCATTGAGCCCATAACGCCATTCGGCCAGCCCGGCGTTTTGCATGCGCTCCTTGAGGGCGAAGTCGAAGACTGTGCAATGCGACTGATCGGACCAGACTTTCAGACCGTCCTGCCAGGTGGCGTTATGTCGCCAGTCATTGGCGGGATATTCGTTCGGCGCTTTCCAGAGTTCGCCCACACAGAAATGCTGGTCGCCGAACGCCTTCATCCAGTTATCCACAGTTGTCGCGCTGTAGCCTTTCACAAAATCGAAACGCAGGCCGTCGGCGGAATAATGGTCGCGCAGGTTCAGAAACTCATTCTTGAAGAGGTTGTAGACCACCGCGCTCTGGGTGTTGAGGTCGGCTTCACCGCCCATGAACGGATCGCCATCGTCACACTGTGCGCAACCGTCGCGCCAGTTTGCCTTGTCGCCGAGCGGCTCCTTGAGCGCTGGCCCGACATGCTGTCGATCCATATGGTTGGGCACCACGTCATAAATGACCTTGATGTTGCCCGCGCTCAACGCATCGACAGCCTGACGCAATTGCGCATCGCTGCCATAAGCGCTGTTCTTGTCGAAGTCCTGCCAGAAATACCCTTCGCCACCACCCGAAGCGCCAGTGCCCGGATCGCTCCAGCGCGAGATGTCGCGCCATGGCACGGGCATCCACACCGAGGTAAAGCCATCGGCCTGAATCTGTGGTGCCATGCTTTTCAGTACGCTGTACCAACTGTCGGGGCTCGAACGGCTGGAGTTCCAGTGAAACCCCTGCAACACGATTTCATCATTGCCGTCGGTGCGCGTGCCTTGAGGCGTATTGCCACGAAGATCATCGGCACTGGCGGCTTGCGCCATCAGTATCAGGATGGACAGCACACCGAGTCTCAAGCGCTTCATGGCGATACTCCCGGAAAGAGTTATCGCTAGCCTATGCCGGAGCGGTGCACCTGTGACCTGATAGAACTGACAGAACGCCCTGTCAGTTTTTCATGACCGGGCACCTGCTTATTCCTGATTGCCTAACCCTTGCTTTCCACCTCTGCGTCTCTGAGCATCGAATCCAGGTTGCGCTCGATGTTCTCGCACAGTGCGGTCATCTGAATCTCGTGTTCGCTGGCACGAAACGGGCTCTGCAGATCGGTACCGATCTTCTCGATGGCCAACAGCATGAAGCCCACCACGGTCGACGCCAGTGGCGTGAACCAGCCCAGGGTTTCCACCAGACCGATGGGCACGATCAGACAGAACAGGGTGATGAACAACCGCGGGAATGCCACATAAGGATAAGGCAGCGGCGTATTGGCAATCCGCTCCATGCCGCCCTGGCAGTTGGAAATATCCACCATGGTCGATTCGAGACGGGCCAGGCGAATGCTGTCCAGACGGCCAGCCTTGTATTCCTTGGCGATCAGCGCAGCGCTGGCATTGAGCAGGTCGTTGGGAAAATTATTGGTGTCCTGGCGGCGCTCGAACTCTGCCCGGGGAATCAAGGCCTGGATATCTGCCTGAGTGACATCACCCTTCAAATGCGCCGTCAGGGCTTTCACGTAGGCCACATGGCGACGCAGCAACACCGCCTTGGCCGGGTTGATGCCGTTCTCGTCATCGATCAGCGTCAATGCCTGCCGGGCGAAGCTGCGCGAGCTGTTGACCATTGCCCCCCACAAGGTTCGGGCTTCCCACCAGCGGTTATAGGCGCTGGAGTTACGAAAGCTGATCAACACCACCAGGGACGAGCCCAGCAGAGTCAACGGCATGGAGGGCAGCGTGATCTTGCGCTCCAGGTACAACATGAAGTCGACCGTAACAATAACGTCCCAGATCAGCAGCCAGAAAAGCGACCACCCCACATAACCAATTGTCTTGCTCAGAAACTGGCACTTCTGAATGATCGCCTGCCGCAAGAATCACCTCACCGATAAGAATGTCGGACTGCAAAATTCCCGACCTACTGCCTGGGGTTTGAATACGTTTGCGGCAGATGGTTCGTTTCGGGGTGTATTGAGGTGGGATCGGATCAGGCTTTTCGAGCATGAATTCTCTCCTGCCGATGTCCCCCGTTTGCCCGTGCGGGGCCAACTCACCAGACCTTGCGCAACCGGTCCAGCGCTTCGGCAATCGCGGCTTCCGGCACGCCGGCAAAACCCAGCACCAGGCCGGCACGGTTATCCACAGGCTCGGCGGATTCCGGCAGCCAGAAATGACTCAACGGACTGATTTCGACATCGACACCGGCGGCTTTTTCGATCAACTCACGCTCACGCGCCAGGCTGTCGACGCGCACGGTGACATGCAGGCCGGCAACGACTCGGGGCATCGCGCTGCAGCCCGGAACACTCTCAGGCCAGCCTGCCAGCAGGGCATTGCGACGACTCAAGGCCGCCCGGCGCATGCGCCGGACATGCCGCTGAAAGTGTCCATCGGCAATGAATTGCGCCATCACCGCCTGGGTGCTGGCTTCGGAGTGACGCATGTCCACACCGCGGCGCTGGCTGAACGGCTTGACCAGACTTTGCGGCAAGACCAGATAACCCAGGCGTAACGCCGGGAAAACCACTTTGCTGAACGTCCCGATATATAAAACCCGGCCATCCCTGTCCAACGCCGCCAAAGGTGCCAATGGCGCGCCGCTGTACCGGTACTCACCGTCATAATCGTCTTCGATAATCCAGCCCTGGCTGTTTTGCGCCCAGGCCAGTAATTCCAGGCGGCGAGCCAGGCTCATGACCACACCGGTGGGATATTGATGCGATGGCGTGACATAGGCCAGTTTGCAGCCAGCCTGCTCAAGCTCCGCACAGCGCATGCCGTCTTCATCCACAGCAATACCCTGCAAGCGCGCACCCGCAACGGCAAAGGCATGGCCCGCCGCACGATAGCCCGGATTTTCCACTGCTACCCCGTCTCCGGCCTCAAGCAGCAACTGTGCACAAAGGCTTATTGCCTGCTGTGCGCCACTGGTGATCACTATTTGTTCAGCCGAGCAGTGCAACCCGCGAGAAGAACGCAGGTACAAGGCAATCAGCTCTCTAAGTCGCCACTCTCCCGCTGCCTCGCCATACCCTAGCCGGGCAAGATCCGGCTTGCGCCAAAAAGCCGCATGCAGCTTGCCCCATATGGCAAAAGGGAAAAGATCGAAAGCCGGAACCCCCACCCGAAATGCGCAGGGCGCGCCCTTGAGCGGGGTATTCAAGTGGTGCTTTTGAACGAGATCCAGCGCCGTGCTGTGGATAACTTGATTTGTCGCATTTAGAACATTTTCAGCAGGAAATGTGGATAAACCTGTGCGTAACCTTGTTGATAAGCCTGTGGATAGTTCAGTGGATAATTTTCTGGCCGACGGATTTTCAAGCTTCACTGTTTTATCCGGCAACTGATCGGGTAACTGGGCGACATAAGTCCCATCACCTATGCGCCCCTCGATAAAGCCTTCGGCATAAAGCTGGTCGTAGGCGCGCATTACGCTGTTGCGGGAAATCGACAAGGACTCGGCCAGGTCACGACTCGCTGGCAAACGTGTGCCGCTGCCCAGCCCGCCTTCGAGAATCCGCTGACGCAAGGCCTGATAAAGCTGCCGACTCAAACCTCGACGTCGATCCAGAACGATACCGGCCAGGTCCAGCGGAAAAGCGGGTGAGCCTGAGTGCATGAAATTGGTCCTCTGAAATCTCTCGGTAATGGCTCTTACAAGGAACCATTAGCTTGCCTAGGATTTACCCATTCACCAAGGGAATTGCCATGTACACACCCAAAGCTTTCAGCGAGACCGACACTCAGGAGTTGCATGAATGGATCGAACAGAGCCGTCTGGCGATTCTCGTCACCCAAGGTGAACACGGCTTGCAGGCCTCTCATCTGCCGCTGCTGCTACGTCGGGACCAGGGCACTGAAGGCACGCTTTACGGGCATCTGGCCAAGGCCAACCCGCAATGGCGCGAACTCGCCAACCAGACCGAAGCCATGGTGATCTTTCCCGGCGGCGATGCCTATGTGAGCCCGTCCTTCTACCCGAGCAAGGCCGAGCACGAGAAAGTCGTACCGACCTGGAATTACCAGGCGGTTCACGCTTATGGCCAGGCGCAGGTGTTCACCGATCCCCAGCGCCTGCTGCAACTGGTGGCCAGCCTGACCGACAAACATGAATCACGCCGTGCCCGGCCGTGGTCCGTGAGCGACGCACCGGCCGATTACATCGAAAAGATGCTGGGCGCGATTGTCGGTTTCGCCCTGCCCATCGGAAGACTGCAGGGCAAACGCAAACTCAGCCAGAACCGCAGCGCCGAGGATATTGCAGGCGTACGCGAGGGCCTGGCTGCCAGCCATGATCCGCAAGACCAGGCAATCGCTCGCTTGATGAGCTGAAGGAGAACCCCATGACCACTGTTCAAATCCGTCCCGTGACTGCCGACGATCACGGCGCATGGCTGCCGTTGTGGCAGGCCTACCTGCGGTTCTACAAGACCGCACTGGCCGAAGGCGTCAGCGAGGTGACCTGGCAGCGCATCCTCGACCCGAGCGAGCCTACCCATGCGGCATTGGCCTGGCAGGATGGCAAGGCGGTGGGCATGGTGCATTTCATCTACCATCGCTCCAACTGGAGTATCAGGAACGCCTGTTACCTGCAGGACCTGATCGTGACTGCCGAACAGCGCGGCAGCGGCATTGGCAGGCAACTGATCGAGCATGTCTACGCTACTGCCAGGGCCGACGATTGTGACAAGGTGCACTGGCTGACCCACGAAACCAATGCAACGGCCATTCAGCTCTATGAGCGTATCGCCGAGCGCGGCGGCTACATTCAATTTCGCAAGGCCCTTTGAGGCTGGAAGTCTGCTCATGTCCGACACCTCGCTGCACTGGCAACATGCAACACTTCCCGGCGACAAGACTCTGGATGGCCGTTTCATCCGCCTGGAAAAACTCGACCCGGCTCGCCACGGCAATGATCTGTGGCTAGTTCTTCAAGGGCCGGATGCCGATCGGAAACTATGGGATTACCTGCCTTACGGCCCTTTCAGCGAGCGGCAGGATTTCGATGCCTGGCTGGCGCGGCATGCAGCAGACACCGATCCATGGTTCTACAGCGTGGTCGATCAGGCTACCGGCGCGACTCAAGGTGTGATCAGCCTGATGTCCATCGTCGCCGCCCACGGCCGGATCGAGATAGGCCATGTGACCTTCGGCGCGGCCATGCAACGCACACCCAAAGGCACCGAGGCGATCTATTTGCTGGCGCGGGAGGCCTTTGCCCTGGGCAACCGTCGACTGGAATGGAAGTGCAACGCCAACAATGCCCGCTCCAGGCGCGCTGCAGATCGCTTTGGTTTCAGCCAGGAAGGCGTCTTCCGCCAGCATATGGTGGTCAAGGGCGTGAACCGGGACACCGCGTGGTATTCCATTCTGGACAGTGAATGGCCAGCACTGCAAAAGGCTTTCGAGAGCTGGCTGGCTGTGGATAACTTCCGGGACGGGCAACAGCTGAAGACACTGGAGGCGTTTCGCGGCTGATCTGCCAGCCATAAAAAAGGGGAGCCACATGTGCTCCCCCGAGGAAAATCGTTCAGCAGACCAGAAACCGGTGGCACCGGATTTATCCGGGAAGACGGCGCTCAAGACGCTACATCTTTCACTGGATGAACCGGCCCCTCGCGAATGAGTTCGCTCCTACCGGGGCCGAATATTTATTCGATCTCGACCAGAATCTCGCCCGGGTTGACCCGGTCGCCCTTGGCAACATGAATGGCGACCACCTTGCCGGCGATGGACGCCTGGACTTCGGTTTCCATCTTCATCGCTTCGGTAATCAGCACAGCCTGACCGGCCTTGACCGTATCGCCTTCCTTGACCAGCACATCGACGATGTTGCCAGGCATGGTGGTGCTGACATGACCTGGTGCATGGGCTTGCTGGCGTTTGCTGGCGCCGCCGCCGACGAACTCGTTGAGCGGCTCGAACACCACTTCTTCCGGCATGCCATCGATGGACAGATAGAAGTGACGCTTGCCCTCGGCCTTGACCCCGACACCGGTGATATCCACCCGATAGGTTTCGCCGTGCACGTCGATCACGAACTCGGTCGGCACCCCTTCTCCGCTCGCCCGGCTGACGCTGCCCGCTTCCGGGATCGGCAACAGTTCTTCAGGTTTCAGGGTGCCCGCCGCACGCTCCTCAAGGAACTTGCGCCCGATGTCCGGGAACATGGCGAAGGTCAGCACGTCTTCTTCGGATTGCGCGAGGTCGCCGACGTCAGCCCGCAGCTTGGTCATTTCCGGCTTGAGCAGATCAGCCGGGCGCACATCGATCAGTTCCTCGTTGCCGATGGCCTGGCGACGCAGCTTTTCATCCACATCACCCGGCGCCTTGCCATAGCCGCCTTGCAGGTACAGCTTCACTTCATTGGTGATGGTCTTGTAACGCTCGCCGGCCAGGACGTTGAAGAACGCCTGAGTGCCGACGATCTGTGAAGTCGGGGTCACCAGCGGTGGATAACCCAGGTCCTTGCGCACCCGCGGGATCTCGGCCAGCACTTCGCTCATGCGGCTGAGTGCGCCCTGCTCCTTGAGCTGGTTGGCCAGGTTGGAAATCATCCCGCCCGGCACCTGATTGACCTGCACGCGGGTGTCCACGGCGGTGAATTCGCTCTCGAACTGGTGGTACTTCTTGCGCACGGCATAGAAGTACAGGCCGATTTCCTGCAACAGCTCCAGATCCAGGCCAGTGTCGAACTCGCTGCCCTTGAGCGCCGCGACCATGGATTCGGTCCCAGGATGGCTGGTGCCCCAGGCGAAGCTGGAGATTGCCGTGTCGATATGATCGGCACCGTTTTCGACCGCCTTGAGCTGACACATGGCCGCCAGGCCGGCGGTGTCATGGGAATGGATAAACACCGGCAGCGACTGCTCGGCCTTCAGGGCCTTGACCAGTTCGCCAGTGGCGTAAGGCGTCAGCAAGCCAGCCATGTCCTTGATCGCCACCGAGTCGCAACCCATGGCTTCCATCTGCCGGGCCTGCTCCACGAATGCGTCGATGGTGTGTACCGGGCTGGTGGTGTAGGCAATGGTGCCCTGAGCATGTTTGCCAGCCTTTTTCACCGCTTCGATGGCGACGCGCAGGTTACGCACATCGTTCATGGCATCGAAGATACGGAAGACGTCGATCCCGTTTTCCGCCGCCTTGGCGACGAAGGCCTGCACCACGTCATCACTGTAATGGCGATAACCCAGCAGGTTCTGGCCACGCAGCAGCATTTGCAGGCGGGTATTGGGCAAGGCCGCACGCAACTGGCGCAGGCGCTCCCACGGGTCTTCCTTGAGAAAACGCACGCAGGCATCGAAGGTCGCGCCGCCCCACATTTCCAGCGACCAGTAGCCAACCTTGTCGAGCTTGTCGCAGATCGGCAGCATGTCTTCGGTACGCATGCGAGTGGCCAGAAGCGACTGATGTGCATCACGCAGGATTGTGTCGGTGACAAAGATCTTCTTCGGCATTTTTTATCTCCTCATAGCAGCAAGCTTCAAGCTACAAGCGGCAAGTAAAAAGCGAGTCTGCTTTTACTTGTAGCTTTGCGCTTGCAGCTTGCCGCTGAAACTTTCATAAGCCCGCGTGGGCAGCGATGGCGGCAGCGATGGCCAGGGCCAGCTCTTCAGGTTTGCGCTTGATCGAGTAGTTGGTCAGTTCAGGATGGCTTTCAACGAAGCTGGTATTGAACCGGCCACTGCGGAACTCGGGGTTGCGCAGGATTTCCTGATAATAGGCAGCCGTGGTCTTCACGCCCTGCAGCCGCATGTCATCCAGCGCACGCAGGCCGCGGTCCATCGCCTCTTCCCAGGTCAGCGCCCAGACAATCAGTTTCAGGCACATCGAGTCGTAGTACGGCGGGATCGTGTAGCCGGTGTAAATCGCCGTATCGGTGCGCACCCCAGGCCCGCCGGGCGCGTAATAACGGGTGATCTTGCCGAAACTGGGCAGGAAGTTGTTCTTCGGATCCTCGGCATTGATCCGGAATTGCAGGGCGAAACCGCGGTGAATGATGTCTTCCTGCTTGATCGACAGCGCAAGGCCGGACGCGATGCGGATCTGCTCGCGAACGATATCGATGCCGGTGATTTCTTCGGTGATGGTGTGCTCCACCTGCACCCGGGTATTCATCTCCATGAAGTACACCTCGCCATCGGCGAGCAGGAACTCCACAGTCCCGGCATTCTCGTAACCCACCGCCTTGGCGGCACGCACCGACAGGTCGCCGATATAGGCGCGCTGCTCAGGCGTCAGTTGCGGGCTGGGGGCGATTTCGATCAGCTTCTGGTTGCGGCGCTGGATGGAACAGTCACGCTCGAACAGATGCACCACATTGCCAAAGCTGTCGCCGAGAATCTGCGCCTCGATGTGCTTGGGATTGACGATGCACTTTTCCAGGAAGACTTCTGCCGAACCGAACGCCTTGGTGGCTTCGGAAATCACTCGCGGAAACGCCTGCTCCAGCTCTTCGCGACTGTTGCAGCGGCGAATGCCACGCCCACCACCACCGGAAGTCGCCTTGAGCATCACCGGGTACCCGATGCGGTCGCCTTCCAGCAACGCCTCATGAATGTCCGCAACGTTGCCTTCGGTGCCCGGCGTGACCGGTACGCCGGCCTTGATCATGCTGCGCCGCGCTTCGGTCTTGTCGCCCATGCGGCGGATGACCTCGGCAGACGGGCCGATGAATTTCACGCCGCGCTCGGCACAGATTTCCGCCAGCTCGGCGTTTTCCGAGAGGAAGCCGTAACCGGGATGCAATGCATCGCATCCGGTTTCCACCGCCAGGTTCACCAGCTTGCGCGGGTTCAGGTAACCGGCTAGAGGTTCAGCGCCAATGCTATAGGCTTCGTCGGCACGTTTGACATGCAATGCATGACGGTCGGCGTCCGAAAAGATCGCTACCGAGCGGATGCCCATCTCGGCGCATGCACGCACGATCCGAACGGCGATCTCTCCACGGTTGGCGATCAGGATTTTTGTTATCACTGGCATTTCCTCGACCATAAGGACTATCGAACCGGCACGGCCGGTCGGCGCAAGGCCGCATGACGCAGTGTAGTTACTGACTTTTTGTAACTGCGTATGTGGCCCGATGACGCAGGGACACCCTATGCCCGATCAGTGATTAATAAAAATGAGTAAAAATTGGGATAGATATAAGCAAAAGCTTATAGTCAGCACTTCAGCTATTGGCCGGAGTTTTTGATAATGCGTAAGTCATTGATGCGTATGACATTACGGCAGCTACGGATCTTCAATGAGGTGTGCGACCTGCGCTCCTACAGCCGCGCTGCCGAGGAAATGTCACTCACCCAGCCAGCTGTCAGCCTGCAGATCCGCCAGCTTGAAGAGCTGATCGGCCAGCCATTGTTCGAGTATGTCGGCAAGAAGCTGTACCTGACCGAAGCCGCCGAAGCGTTGCAACTGGCCAGCCGCGACATCTTTGGCCGGCTGGAAAACCTGGATATGCAGCTTTCCGATATGCAGGGCTCGCTTCAGGGCCAGTTGAAACTGGCGATAGAGTCGAGCTGCAAATACTTCATCCCGCACCTGTTCGCCGCCTTCAAGCGCCAGCATCCGGAAGTCATCCTGAACCTGACCGTGGTAAACCGCGCCCTGGTCATCCGGCGTCTGTCGGATAACCGCGACGATCTGGTGGTGATGTCGATGGTGCCGCAGGACATGGGCCTGGAGTTCCTGCCGTTTCTCAACAACCCGATTGTCGCGGTCGCGCCCGCGGAGCATCCGTTGTGCGCCCATGAACAATTGAGCCTGAAAGACCTGGAGCCCTGGCCGTTGCTGATTCGCGAAGCCGGATCGGGAACCCGAAAAGCCTGTGAGGAATACTTCAAGGAAAAGCGCGTGCACTTCACCCAGACTCAGGAAGTGTCATCCAGCGAGGCCCAGCGCGAATGCGTGGTCGCCGGACTCGGCCTGGCGGTAATGACCCGCCACGCAGTCAGCATGGAACTCGCCACCGGCACCCTCAAGGAGCTGCCGGTGGCCGAGTTGCCGCTCTATCGTAGCTGGTGCGTGGTACAAGCCAGGGATAAACGCCTGTCTCCCGTCGCTCACGCCTTCCTTGCGTTCATTCGCACCGAGCGTGCGCAGATCAGCCAGCTGGTCGAGCGTTTCGACGGACGTCCGCGGACGGCTGGTTAGCCTGCCAATGGTTATTGGCGGTTATGCCATCCATGTAATCGCAGAGATCCTGATTGAGTTGACGCGCCTCACAGTAGCTTTCAATCGCACGCCGAAACTCCATGCGACGCTGATCTTCCTGCTGACGGCGAGTCTTGACGGCGCTGTTGGGTAAGTCATCGTAATGCCGGGCCATGTCCTGTCTCCCAATTACGTTGCGGGAGTACAGACTGACGCCAGGGCATGACGATCAGGCGGCGAATGCATGACAACTTGATGAAGGTTGGCGCAGATCGACCAGCCGCAAAAAAGATCTGAAAAAATAAATATGTATTGTTCTACAGAGGTTTTTTGCGGAGATAGTAGCCCTGCAGGACGCAACAACAAACGAAACAAGACAACTACTTAAACAAGTCAAGGAAGACAAAAATGAGCATTCAAAACAAAGACTGGAACGCACACCTGAACACCATGCCTGGCACCGAAGGTCCAAAACTCGTGGTTTCCGGCGTCGTTACCGTACCTACCAGCGTCACTGAAGCCACTCTGGTTCTGAGCCCGCGTCAGGACAAGTCGCTCGGCCTGAGGCTGGATCTGCACATGGAAGACAAAGGCATCGGCCTCCCTGCGCTGACAGACAAAACTGTCTCGTACTCGCAGCCAGCAGCGGGCTATGACGTTACCCACGTAACGATCTACTACAAAGAAGAAAAACTGGCTGTGATCGACAAGATCGAAGTCGTTAGCTGATAGCAACCTGCAAGGTTCTTCTCAGTGGCTCCCGTCATTTACCCTCGCGGTATCTGGCGGGAGTTTTTGTATCTGCCGGAACAATCAATCTTCGTGGGTTTTCACCGACTTGGGCGATAGCCGCAGGCTGCGCAGACTGCGCTTGACGCTCTTGAGGTGGTTGACCAGGCTCGGACCGCGCGCCATGGCAACACCCATCGCCAGCACATCGATCACCACCAGATGCGCGATACGCGAGGTCAGCGGGGTATAGATTTCGGTGTCTTCATGCACATCGATTGCCAGATTGACCGACGACAGCTCGGCCAATGGCGTCTGGCTCGGGCATAGCGTGATCAGCGTTGCGCCGCTTTCACGCACCAGATTCGCCGAAATCAGCAAATCCTTGGAACGGCCAGACTGGGAAATGCACACTGCAACATCGGTGGGCTTCAAGGTCACCGCCGACATCGCCTGCATGTGCGGATCGGAATAGGCCGCAGCGCTCAGCAGCAGGCGAAAGAACTTGTGCTGGGCATCGGCCGCTACAGCACCCGAAGCTCCAAAACCATAGAACTCGACCCGATTGGCACCCGCCATGGCGGTCACAGCCAGTTGCAGCGCATGCGGATCGAGATTCTCGCGAACTTCCATCAGGGTGTGCAGCGTGGTGTCGAAAATCTTCAGGCTGTAGTCGGCAACCGAATCGTCTTCGTGAATTGCGAACTGCCCGAAACTGGCTCCGGCTGCCAGGCTTTGCGCCAGCTTGAGCTTCAGATCCTGAAAACCCGTGCAACCGATGGCGCGACAGAAACGCACGATGGTCGGCTCACTGATCCCGACGCTATGCGCAAGGTCAGCCATGGAACTGTGCATCACAGCCGCAGGGTCGAGCAGCACATGGTCGGCTACCTTGAGCTCCGACTTGCGCAGCAGATTACGTGACTGGGCGATGTGTTGCAGCAGATTCAAGAGGCAGACTCGTTAGTGATGCGGTTGGCGGGGTTGTAGCTTTCTTGTAGTTATACTACATGACCTGCGAGCCGCCCAGTTAAACGAGCCAGGAACGTCATACACAAGCCTTTGAATGACAGATCTCTCTTTTTTGTGGGAATAATCCTACATTCGAGAGCGTGATCGACTTCAGCGGGCCAGACCCAGCATGTCAGCCATCCGTGACGCCTCGATCGGCCGGCTGATCAGATAGCCCTGAACCTCATCGCAGCCATGCGCCTTGAGAAACTCCAGTTGCTTCTCGTTCTCGACACCTTCGGCCACCACCTTGAGCCCCAGACTATGGGCCATCGAGATGATTGCCTGAATGATTGCCGCATCTTCCGTACCGTCATCCAGGCCGCGGATGAACGCCTGGTCGATTTTCACGTAATCGACCGGGAAGCGTTTCAGATAGCTCAGGGAAGAATAGCCGGTGCCAAAGTCATCGATGGCCAATTTCACCCCCAGCTCGCGCAACTGCTGGAAGGTCGAGATGATGTGTTCAACGCTGTCGAGCAGCTGGCTTTCGGTCAGTTCCAGCTCCAGCAGCGACGGCGCCAGCCCCGTTTCATCCAGCACCTGGCGGACCAGGCTGACCAGCTTGCCCTGACGCAACTGGTGCACCGAGAGGTTGACCGACACGCGGATCGGCTCAAGCCCCTGACGCTGCCATTCACACGCCTGCCAACAGGCCTGACGCAGCACGAACTCACCAATCTCACCAATCAGCCCGGTTTCTTCGGCCAGACCGATGAACTCGCCCGGCGGCACCATGCCGCGAGTCGGGTGGCTCCAGCGAACCAGAGCTTCAGCCGCATCCAGACGACCATTTTCCAGAAGCATCTTGGGTTGATAGAAAACCTGTAGCTGATGCTCTTCGATGGCCTTGCGCAGCTGGATTTCCAGTTGCAGGCGTTCCAGCGTGCTGGCCCGCAGGCTTTCAGTGAAGAACTGGAAGTTGTTGCCGCCCAGGTGCTTGGCATGCTGCATCGCCATATTGGCCTGGCTTACCAGTGCCGAGACTTCGCGGGCAGAGTCCGGCAGCAGGCTGATCCCCACCGAAGCGCTGATGACCAGATCGTGGCCTGCCACCGACAAGGGCGTGCGCAGCTTGCTCAGCAAACGGCTGGTGACCCGCGCCAGACTGGAAAGGTTGGCGTAGGCATCGAACAGTACCGCGAACTCATCGCCGGACAGGCGCGCAATGGTGTCGGCCTCGGGCATGGCGCTGACCAGACGGCGCGCAACGTGCTTGAGCAACTGGTCCGCCACTTCATGCCCCAGACTCTCGTTGAGCAGCTTGAAACGATCCAGGTTGATATGCAGCAGCGCCAGGCTTCGCCCGCCCTGACGTACCCGCAGGTTGGCTTCACGCAGGCGCTCCTTGAACTGCGAGCGGTTGGCCAGGCCGGTCAACTCATCGAAATGCGTGAGGTAGCGCATGCGCTCCTCGGACTCGCGACGGGCGGACAAATCGGTGAATAAACCGACGATATGGCTGACATTGCCGGTGATATCGTGGACAACGTTCATATGTAGCCATTGCGGATACAGCTCGCCGTTCTTCCGCGCTTCCACCAGTTCGCCCTGCCAGCTTCCAGTCTGCTCCAGCGCATAGTGAATCGCCTGGAAGTGACGACGGGCATCGCGGCTGCTGGCGATGTCCATGACCTTGCGACCGACCACATCTT
This sequence comes from Pseudomonas cichorii, assembly GCF_003700275.1. Lineage (GTDB taxonomy): Bacteria > Pseudomonadota > Gammaproteobacteria > Pseudomonadales > Pseudomonadaceae > Aquipseudomonas > Aquipseudomonas cichorii_B. Next base: position 62,071 of record NZ_RBRE01000033.1, read on the forward strand.
CGGGCACATAGCCGGTCACTCGGGAGAAAGCCTGGTTGATGGTCAGAATCCGGTAATCCGGGTCGAAAATCACGATGCTTTCGCTGACCGCATCGAAGACCTTCTCGGCCAGACGCGGCGGGCTTCTGCTCAAGGCCAGATTGGCCACTTCCAGCTCCAGCGTACGCTGGGCAACGCGCTCCTCAAGCCCGGTCTGCGCCTCGCGCAGGCTGCGCTCGGCATGCCGCCGCTGTTCGACTTCCCGGGCCAGGCTTTCATTGAGTTCGTCGCCGGTGGCACGCGCCTGCTGCAAATGCTCGATCAAGGCCTGATTCTGAAAGCGCTGCAACAGGCTGCGCAGGATCAGGCGATTGATCTGCCAGGCGACCACGATCAGGGCACACAGCAGAATCAGGCCGAGCCAGCCCCAGCCGCGCAAGGGCACCCCGCCGCCCAGGAACAGATAAATGATCGGCGGCACAAGGCAGGACAGGCTGAACGTCAGAAAGGCCGTCATGCTGACGGCATAGGCCACGCTGGCACACAGCGTCGCGCCGCCGATCATGCCGAACACCCAGGCCTGCTGCTCGAAACTGTCGACAGGCACCAGCGCCATGGCCGCACAGGCCAGCGTCAGACCACTGACCGCAGCGCCCAGCAGAAACATCCGGCGCCAGACCGGTTGCGCCTGACGCTCGGCAGAAGCCGCCCGAAACGCAGCAACCTGCATAACCCGCAGGCCCACCAGCACCGTCAGCCAGACCAGCCAGATACTCACCAGCACATAACGTTCAGGGCTCCAGAGCAATCCCGCACAGACCAGTCCACTGATGAACATGAACAAGGTAGGCAACAGCGATCCCTGATAAAGCAGGCGCGTGCGCTCGACCACTAACCGGGTCGCGAATTTGTTGCGAATGCCTCGCCGGCTGGTGTCAGAAGCATCGTGGGCGCTGAAGCTGAAAGGCATGGCAGATTTCTTGTATTTGATAAGGCCTTGACGTATGTCGAGCATACACAAGCGCTCGTCCAGACCAAACTGCCACCACCATAAAACTGTGACAATCACGGCATTTCTGCACAACTCAGGCACGCCTGGCGTTACCAACTGCCTGGCATGACCGATCGTCAGCCCCGGCGACTTTTTATTACCCATGACAAAGCATGGTTTGCCCGCCATGACGCAGCACCCTAGAATGCGTCGATGCGCGATGATCTCTCTCTTCTTCTCAATTCCCTCAACGATGCCCAGCGTCAGGCCGTAGCTGCCTCCCTGGGTCGTCAGTTGGTCCTGGCCGGCGCTGGTTCCGGCAAAACCCGTGTGCTGGTGCATCGCATCGCATGGCTGATGCAGGTCGAGCAAGCCTCCCCGCATTCGGTCCTGTCGGTGACGTTCACCAACAAAGCCGCAGCCGAGATGCGACATCGCATCGAGCAATTGATGGGCATCAGCCCGGCAGGCATGTGGGTCGGCACCTTCCACGGCCTGGCGCATCGCCTGTTGCGGGCACACTGGCAGGAAGCGGGGCTGGTGCAGACCTTCCAGATTCTGGACAGCGACGACCAGCAGCGGCTGGTCAAGCGGGTGATCCGCGAGCTGGGTCTGGACGAACAGCGCTGGCCGGCCCGTCAGGCGCAATGGTTCATCAATGGCCAGAAAGACGAAGGCCTGCGCCCTAAACATATTCAGGCCGGCGGCGATCTGTTCCTCGGCACCATGAAATCGATCTACGAAGCCTATGAAGCCGCCTGCCAGCGCGCCGGCGTCATCGACTTCTCCGAGCTGCTGCTGCGCGCCCTGGACCTGTGGCGCGATCATCCCGGCCTGCTGGCGCACTATCAGCGGCGCTTCCGGCATGTGCTGGTCGACGAATTCCAGGACACCAACGCCGTGCAGTACGCCTGGTTGCGGCTGCTGGCACAGGGCGGCGACAGCCTGATGGTGGTCGGCGATGACGATCAGTCGATTTATGGCTGGCGTGGCGCGAAGATCGAGAACATTCATCAGTATTCGTCGGACTTCCCGGATACCGAAGTCATCCGCCTGGAGCAGAACTACCGCTCGACGGCCAGCATCCTCAAGGCTGCCAACGGCTTGATCGTCAACAACAGCGGTCGCCTGGGCAAGGAACTGTGGACCGACGTCGGCGATGGCGAACTGATCAATCTGTATGCCGCCTTCAACGAACACGACGAAGCGCGCTACGTGGTCGAAACCATCGAAAGCGCCCTGAAAACCGGCCTGTCACGCAACGATATCGCCATTCTCTATCGCTCCAACGCCCAGTCGCGGGTGCTGGAAGAGGCCTTGCTGCGCGAGCGCATTCCTTACCGCATCTATGGCGGCCAGCGCTTCTTCGAGCGTGCCGAGATCAAGAACGCCATGGCTTACCTGCGCCTGCTCGAAGGCCGTGGCAACGATGCCGCTTTGGAGCGGGTGATCAACGTACCGGCTCGCGGCATCGGCGAGAAGACCGTCGAGGCAATCCGCGAGCATGCCCGCCACAGCGATGTATCGATGTGGGAAGCGATGCGCCTGTTGGTCGCCAACAAGGGCCTGACCGGTCGGGCAGCCGGAGCCTTGAACACCTTTATCGAGCTGATCGAAAACCTCGCGGCCAAGGTCATGGACATGCCCTTGCACCTGATGACCCAGACGGTCATCGAGCAGTCGGGGCTGATCGACTACCACCAGCAGGAAAAAGGCGAAAAAGGCCAGGCGCGGGTGGAAAACCTTGAGGAGCTGGTCAGCGCTGCGCGCAACTTCGAGAACAGCGACGATGACGAAGACCTGACGCCGCTGGCCGCCTTCATCGGCCATGCCTCGCTGGAAGCCGGCGACACCCAGGCCCAGGAGCACGAAGACAGCATCCAGCTCATGACCCTGCACAGCGCCAAGGGCCTGGAATTCCCTTACGTGTTCCTGGTGGGCATGGAAGAAGGGCTGTTCCCGCACAAGATGAGCCTGGAAGAACCCGGCCGTCTGGAAGAGGAACGTCGCCTGGCTTACGTCGGCATCACCCGCGCCATGCAACAGCTGGTGATGACCTACGCCGAAACCCGTCGCCTGTATGGCAGCGAAACCTACAACAAGGTGTCGCGTTTCGTTCGCGAGATTCCGCCGACCCTGATCCAGGAAGTGCGCCTGTCCAATAGCGTCAGTCGTCCTTTCGGCGGAACCCAGAAGGTCAACAACAGCAGCCTGTTCACAGGCACCGGCATCCCCGAAACCCAGTTCACCCTGGGCCAGCATGTACAGCATGCCGTATTCGGTGAAGGCGTGATCCTCAACTTCGAGGGCTCCGGTGCCCAGGCCAGGGTGCAGGTCAACTTCGCCGAAGGCAGCAAGTGGCTGATGATGGGTTATGCGAAGCTGGTGCCGATCTGAGATGACTGTGCAGGAGCGCCCGCGACTGGCTGCGTAACAGTCGTAAATTTGCTGCGCGACAGCGGGGCGGCGGAGGCTCCTACAGAGTTCATACACGATTTGGTTTGGTTTCCTACAGACCCCGTGCAAAAGTCCGAAACATTAACGCACTAGCCATCGGCTGGTCGCATGTGCAACATGACGCGCGTGCACTCAAACAACGGGAATACCCTTATGCAACGTTTTCTAAGCATGGCTATGGCGCTGTGCATCGGACTCACCATGAGTCTGGATGTGAACGCCGCACGTTTTGGTGGCGGCAAAAGCATGGGCTCGGCACCGTCTCACCAGGCACGCCAGGCAGCCCCTTCCACTCCAGCGGCAGCGCCTAACGCTGCCGGTCGTCCGGCAGCTGCTGCCAGCGGCGCTTCGCGCTGGTTAGGCCCATTGGCCGGTATCGCTGCCGGTGGCCTGCTGGCTGCAATGTTCATGGGTGATGGCTTCAACGGCCTGCAAATCTTCGACATCCTGATCATGGGCCTGATCGCCTTCCTGATCTTCCGCTTCATTGCGCGTCGTCGTCAGCAGCAACAGCCGAAAATGGCCGGTGCCGGTGCTCCGTACCAGCGTGAAAACAGCCAGCCAGCGCAGAACCCGATCTTCGGTAGCGCTTCGTCGGCTCCAGCAGCTCCGGTTATCAACGCTCCGGCCTGGTTCAATGAAGAACGCTTCCTTGAAGCCGCTCGCAACCACTTCCAGTCGCTGCAGCAGCACTGGGATGCGAACGAGATGGACAAGATCGCCGAGTTCGTTACTCCACAGATGCTGCAGTTCCTGAAAAAGGAACGTGCCGATCTGGGCGATGCTTTCCAGTCGACCTACATCGACAATCTGCAGGTGCAACTGGAAGGCGTGGATGATCGCGCTGATAAAACCATCGCGACCCTGACCTTCTCGGGCGTGTCCAAGACCTCGCGCTTTGATCAGGGCGAAGTCTTCAGCGAAAGCTGGAACATGGAACGTGCCCCGGGCGAAAACCAGCCTTGGCTGGTAGCCGGTATTCGCCAGAACGGCTGATCCCGATACAGCACCCGCAGCATCGAAACCCCGGACTCGTTCCGGGGTTTTTTATTTTGGTCGCCCGGGACTAACAAAAGACGGTCTGAAAGGTCCCACGCTTGAAGTTAATTGAAAGGCGGCCTATCGGGATTTTTCGTACAGAGCCTATCCGATCGGGTAGTTATTTTGAGAAAAGCTTTAGGCTACTGTATAACCCGCGCCATCAAGCTTAGAGGACCCATGTCGTGGAAGAAGTCATCGAACAACTGCGTGAACAAAACGAACCGGTTCCGGTTCCACTCGAACTGCCGGATGAAGACCAGCTAGTCGAGATCGAGGAACAGCTGTTTATCAATATTCCTTACGTCTTCAAGGAATTTCTTCTGACCGTCAGCGACGTCGTGTATGGCAGCTTCGAGCCGGTCACCGTTACCGATCCGCAGTCACACACCTATCTGCCGGAGGTCGCCGCGACCGCCTGGGATCTGGGCGTGCCGCGTGAACTGATTCCGATCTGCCAGAGCGGCGACGACTATTACTGTGTGGAAGAAGACGGCACTGTCGTGTTTTGGTCCGGCGAAGAAGAGCTGGTCACCGAAGAGAACTGGGAATCGGTCTGGCACTGGGCCAGGGATGTCTGGCTGGAAAGCTGAGACACCCCGCTAGCAGGTATCGCCGGGCTCAATGCCCGGACGACTCCTGATTGTTGTTGCCCAGGGTTTCCAGCAAGGCAATCTGCATCCGCGTATGCACACGAATGAACCAGCGCCACAGCAGCGCCGCCACAACTGCCGCAATCAGCACGATCACCAGCAATAGCTCGCTGGTCGGCAGAATGCTCGCCGACAGGGCCGCCAACAGAAGAAAGATCACCACCAGCGACAGCAGCGGAATCACTTCAGCCACCACCTTGCGCACCCGCACCGTATGACGGCCCGCCATCTCCGGCTTCACGCCCATCTCCGCCAGCAGCATCGACAGCGCCTTGAGCTTGCGGTACGCCGCAATCAGGAACGGTAGCGACAGCAGTAATGCCGCGCCGCAGATCCAGGCTTTCTGCTGACCAACGTCACCGACCCATTCGCTTATGTAGGTGCCAATGCGTTCGGCGAAATAACCGCCACTGAAGAAGATCGCGATCACCAACGCCAGGTTGACGCCGACCTGCAGCAAGATCCGCCGGATCATCGAAGCCAGTACCGCGCCCTGCCCTTGCGGCTGGATGCTGCGCAACCATTCGCCATACATGCCGAACACCCGCGCCATGCGCCGCGGCACCACAGCCGCCAGTTTGAGCGACAGCGGGTCAGCGGCACGGATCAGGTACGGCGTGAGCAGCGTGGTAATCGCCGAGACAGCCACCGCCACCGGATACAGGAAGTCACTGGTGACCTGCAGGGTCATGCCCAACGCCGCGATGATGAAGGAAAACTCGCCAATCTGGGACAGACCCATGCCGACCCGTAGCGAGGTGCGGCCATCGTTGCCGGCAATGAAAGCCCCCAGCCCGCAGGACACCATCTTGCCCAGCACCACAGCAACGGTAATCAACGCGATCGGCCAGGCGTATTCAAGCAGGACCCTGGGGTCGATCATCAGGCCAATGGCGACAAAGAAGATCGCACTGAACATGTCGCGAACAGGCTCGATCAGACCCTCGATTTTCACCAGTTGCCGCGATTCGGCCATGATCGCACCGATCAGGAACGCGCCCAGCACCATGCTGTATTCCAGTTTCACGACCAACAGACAGAAACCGAAACACAGACCCAGTACCGTGATCAGGAGCATTTCGTTGCTTTCAAACTTCGCCACGTAAGACAGCAGCCGCGGCACCAGCAGGATGCCGATCACCAGGGCCACGATCATGAACAACGACAGCTTGCCGACCGTGGAAAAGACCTCTCCCGAACTGACCGAGCCACTGACCGCGATGCCCGACAGCAAGGCAATGATGCCAATCCCCAGAATGTCTTCGACGATCAGCACGCCAAAGATCAGTTGGGCAAAATGCTGATTCTTCATCTTCAGGTCATTGAGGGCCTTGACGATGATGGTGGTCGAGGAAATTGCCAGGATCGCGCCGAGGAACAGCGAGTCCATGGTTTTCCAGCCAAAGAACTGGCCAATCTCGTAGCCGATCCAGATCATCAGGGTAATTTCGAGAAAGGCCGCGATGAACGCCGTGGCGCCGACCTTGAACAGCTTGCGCAGGCTGAACTCCAGCCCCAGGCAGAACATCAGGAAGATCACCCCCAGTTCGGCGAGGGTCTTGATCGTGCCTTCATCGTGAATCAGCCCAACGGGCGGCGTGTGCGGGCCGATGATGAAGCCGGCCACGATATAGCCCAGTACCACCGGCTGTTTGAGGCGATGGAAGAGAATGGTCACCACACCCGCCACCAGCATGATCACTGCCAAATCCTGGATAAAATTGACGGCATGCATGGGTGTGGCTCCTTATGAATAAATGATGCATTCCTCTTCCAGGTCGCCAGCGAAGCTGAAAATTCGGAAGTTACATCAGGAAAACGTGACTAAAAACGTCAGAAAAAACCCGATCCACGGGTTTTGGGAGAGTAACACTGCACCCGGCACGAGAAAGCCGGTGCAATATATGGAAACAGATCGGTTACAAGGCGTGACGGCTGCACATCGGCCAGCGTCCCGATAACTGTCGTTGCAGGAATTGAACCGCCCTCGTGAGCGCCAGCATAAGGCGCCACTCATGATGACCTTGAACCGTGTGAGTACGCTATGGAACCCGGAAACGCCCAGCTGTCGATGACTGTATTGATGACCCCGGACATGGCCAACTTCTCTGGCAATGTGCATGGCGGTACGTTGCTCAAGTATCTGGATGAAGTCGCCTACGCCTGCGCCAGCCGTTATGCCGGTCGCTACGTGGTGACGCTGTCCGTGGACCAGGTGATTTTCCGCGAACCGGTTCACGTCGGTGAACTGGTGACCTTTCTGGCTTCGGTGAACTACACCGGCAATACCTCGATGGAGGTCGGCATCAAGGTGGTGACCGAGAACATCCGCGAGCGCTCGGTACGCCATACCAACAGTTGCTTCTTCACCATGGTCGCGGTGGACGACAACCGCAAGCCGGCCAGCGTGCCGCCGCTGGAACCGGAAACCGCCGACGAGAAACGCCGCTTTATCCAGGGCCGCCAACGCCGCCAGATCCGCCAGGAACTGGAAAAGCGTTATCAGGAAATCAAGGAAGAAGCCCTCTAGACACTACCCGCCAGGAGCGAATTCATTCGCGAATGAATTGGCTCCTGGCGCTGCAGGCAAGCCTGTTACAAACGTACCGCCTCGAACCGCACCCGCGGATGGGCAATCCGGTCCTGGGCGCGTACCAGCTCCAGCTCGTAGCTGCCACAGGCCTGGGTTTCCAGCAGCACTTCGTGAACCGCCGCAGCGGTGAACTCGAAAGCCCCGACCAGATCGTCGCCCAGTAACACCCGCGCCAGGAACAGGCCGGAGGTCAGATCACCAACGCCCACCGGCTGACGCGGGAAGGCCAGCAGCGGACGGCGCAGGTGCCAGCTGGCATCGGCGGTGACCAGCAGCATTTCAAAACCATCGGCAGCCTTGCCGGGATAATCCAGATGCTTGACCAGCACCGCCTTCGGGCCGCGTGCCAGTAACGCGCGCGCCATGGCCAGGCAATCGCTCAGGGATTCGGGCTTGCGACCGGCAAAGCTGTCCAGTTCAAGCTGGTTCGGGCACATGAAATCCGCCACGGCGGCCGCTTCTTCGAGCAGAAAATCGCTGACCTCGGCTGGCACGATACAGCCTTTCTCGGGATGCCCCATCACCGGATCGCACAAGTACAGCGCCTTGGGATTGGCCGCCTTGATGCGCGCCACGCCGGTCAGAATCGCCCGCCCCTGCGCCGCGCTGCCCAGATAACCGGAAAGCACGGCATCACAGTTGCCCAGCTCGCCAATTGCCGCGATCCCTTCGATCAGCGCCGGGATCTGCTGGGGAGCCAGCACTTCGCCCGTCCATTGCTTGTATTGGGTGTGATTGGAGAACTGAACGGTATTGAGCGGCCAGACATTGACCCCGATACGCTGCATCGGGAACACCGCTGCCCCATTGCCTGCGTGGCCGAACACCACGTGGGACTGGATGGCGAGCAAGTGAGGTGTACGTTTCATTGGAGGATCCTGAACACGATGCAAGTGCAGTAATAAGAAATTTAAGTCGCGCAGTATGGCTGTAAATCACTTGGGGCAGTTAAGCTGGAGGCTCCTTTGTTGGAGCACTCTGCCATGCTGACCCTGGGAAACATTTTCGTGCTGATGCTGTTCGCGAGCGCGGCAGCCTGGTTGTGGCATTCCCACGGTCTGCGCGAGCGGGCACTGGAACGAGTCAAACAGCATTGCGCCCGGCTCGATCTGGAGCTGCTGGACGGCAATGTGGCCTTGCGACGCCTGACCTTTGCCCGTGATGCCCAGGGCCACAAGCGTCTGGCACGGGTTTACGGCTTCGAGTTCACGGTCACCGGCGAACAGCGCCATCCCGGCACAATCACGATGTTCGGCGCCCATTCGGCGCAGATCGAACTCGCACCCTACCCGTTTGAAATTAAAACGCCACCACCTGGCGCTGAAATCATCGAAATGAACAAGTGGCGCGAGACTCATCAACAACGCAAACAGTGACTCAGCGCACGCATTCGGCCAGTTGTGCCTGCAACAAGGTGCTGTCCTGTGGCGTTGCAAAGATCAATTCCAGACGCGAGTCCTGACGCCACTCGCTGCCCTGCCAGTCGAGACGCGAACCCTCAAGCCCGTTGGCTGAAACCCAGCCGGTCGGGCTGTGGATAACCATCTTGGCGCGGCGCCATGCAAGGTTTTCCAGCCATTGGCCAAGTTTCGCCAGATCAAACTGCCGGGACGGATGCCAGCGCCAGCCGATGCTCCAGCCTTCCGGACTTGCCTGACTCAGGCATATCGGCTCTGCCGGATCACGCCACACGGCTGGCAATTGCCCGAGACTGCGGGGCAGAACGAGGTTATCCACAGCGCTGTTATCCACAGCTCCTGCCAGCAGAAAACCTGGCAATTGCGCCAACGGCAACTGACCCTGCTCAACCCAGACCAAAGCATGCCCAGGCAATGTCTCGGCCAGCCGCGTACGTGACGCCTCGTCCATATGCTGCGACTTGTTCATCACCAGCAGACCCGCAGTGGCCAGCGCCTCCTGCTGGGTCGTCGGCAGCGGCTGGCCTGCGGCCAGGCTGATCGAATCCAGCACCATCACGCCGGGCTGTACGCTGAGCACGCTCTGCCATGGCGCTTCAGCCAGTTGAGCCATGAGTTGCGCCGGATGGCCCAGGCCCGAAGGCTCGATGAACAGTCGATCAGGTCGGGCCTTGCGCAACAGACGCCCCAGGCCGATCTGAAACGGCACGCCATTGACGCAGCACAGGCAACCGCCAGCCACTTCGCCAAGTGCGATACCATCGCCAGCCACGGTCAACAACGCAGCATCCAGACCGATCTGACCGAACTCGTTGATCAGCACCGCCCAGCGCTCATCGGCAGGTTTCTGGTCGAGCAGATGCCTGATCACACTGGTCTTGCCGGCGCCCAACGGGCCACCGATCACATGGGTCGGGATGTTTTGCAGCATCTGGGGTCGCTTCTGGAGAATGGCTTTGCAAACGAATATGAAGGAAAGGTAGCCATGCGAGCAATCCGGCCAGCCCTCATGGTACTGGCGATGATTTCAGGCCAGGCGTGGGCAGACGCGTGCCTGGTGCACAGCCAGGCCGAGCGGCTGGACGTCAAAGTCTGCCAGGAAAACATCAGTATTCCGCCAAAGATGTTCCACGACAGCTTCTGCCAGCCGCAACTGGCCGGGCAGAAAACCGAGGTGACGTTCTCGCAGAGCTGTCCGGCAGGCGCCTTTGGCATCTGCAGCAACGCGCAGGTCGCCAATATGCCCTATCGCGAGAACATCCACTATTACGGCGTGGCCAGCGACGCGCTTTACCTCAAGCCGTTCTGCGAAGGGCAAAGCAAGGGCAAGTGGCTGGCTCCAGATTAGGCCAGCCAGTCCAGAGTCAGAATCAACCGCCGCTCGTTTCGCTCAAGTTGTGGCGAACGATGCACCAGGCCCAGCCCTTCATTGCCACTCCAGCGCTCGCCCTTGAGCAAGGCCACTTCTCCGCAATGGATCTGCTGGATACGGGCCGGATCCTGCGGTTCGGCCTCGGGACGGCCGAGTTGCTTGCGGTCGATAGCGTTTTCCTTGAGCCACTGGCTGCCGATCCCGGCGTAGGTGGTGACCATCCGCACCGGCACATGATCGACGTGAAAGCGCGGACACATGGCCTTGTCCAGTGCCCGCAGGCGCAAACCGACACATTCGGCTCCCAGCAGGCACGCATAGGCGCTGACCAGCCAGGATACGTCGGCAATAAACCCGTCATAACCCTGCAAGTCGGCATAGCCCGCTGCCAGACCTTGCAGGTTGGGCTCGACATCACCGCCCTTCACTTCCAGAGTCATGGACTCTGCCAGTGGCTCGTTCAACGATAGCAGCAAGGCACCGAAATCCTCGATGTGCGCGGGCAACTGACGCTGCCAGACGGACAGGTTGACGCCGTCTTCCAGCACCAGCCCCAACACTTCTGGCGTCTCGCCCTGCACCTGACGGGCGCGGGGCTGAAATTTCATGACCGGTGCCAGCATCAGGCAGCCTCCTCGTCGAACCAGTCACCGAAAGGATCGGGCAGCAGGCGCCAGCTTTCGGCCCCCATGGCCAATTCATCATCGGTGAGCAGGCAGGCATCCAGCTCGGCGGTCAGGAGGGCGAAATCGATATTTTGCCCGATGAATACCAGTTCCTGACGGCAGTCGCCGGTTTCAGGCGACCAGTTGTCCATGATCGAACTGATGTTTTCCTGATCCTGCGGCCAGTGCGCGCGCGCCACGAAACGCCACCAGCGGCCCGCAAAGCCATGACGCATCAGGCCACCGGCCTGTGACCAGCTGCCAGCATCCTTGTATTTGCTCGCCAGCCAGAAGAAGCCCTTGGAGCGCAGCAGTTTGCCGTTGGTCCACGGGCGGTCGATAAAGCTGAAGAAGCGTTCCGGATGAAACGGACGCCGCGCCCGGTATGCCGTGGAGGCGATGCCATATTCCTCGGTTTCCGGCACGTGCTCGCCGCGCATTTCCTTGAGCCAGCCCGGCGCCTGGGACGCGCGCTCGAAGTCGAAGCGACCCGTGTTGAGAATGGTCGACAGCGGCACCTCGCCCATCACCATCGGCACAATCTCGGCATGGGCGTTGAGGCGCTTGAGGATCGCCATCAGTTCCTGGCGCTCGCTGGAGCTGATCAGATCGATCTTGCTGAGCAGGATCACGTCGGCGAACTCGATCTGCTCGATCAGCAGGTCGGTGATCGAACGATCATCATCTTCGCCCAGGGTTTCACCACGGGTCGCCAGGCTTTCGGAAGCCTGGTAATCAAGCAGGAAATTGACGCCGTCGACCACGGTCACCATGGTGTCCAGCCGCGCCAGGTCGGCCAGGCTCTTGCCGGCTTCATCGCGGAAGGTGAAGGTTTCGGCAACGGGCAAGGGTTCGGAAATGCCGGTTGATTCGATCAGCAGGTAATCGAAGCGTCCGTCCTGGGCCAGGCGACTGACTTCTTCAAGCAGGTCTTCGCGCAACGTGCAGCAGATGCAGCCGTTGCTCATCTCGATCAGCTTTTCTTCGGCACGGTTCAGGCTGACATCGCGCTGAACTTCGCCGCCATCGATGTTGATCTCGCTCATATCGTTAACGATCACCGCCACGCGCAGATCTTCGCGGTTGCGCAGCACGTAATTGAGGAGAGTACTTTTCCCGGCTCCAAGAAAACCGGACAAAACGGTAACGGGCAGACGATTCGACATCAGGATTCTCAGGCCAGGTTGCAAGGCTTGCACCTTGTTCATGTAGGCTGCATCGGGGCCTGTTATCGACACCTTGGGCAGCCAGCTCTAATCACCCGACAATGTTATAGTATAACAATGCTAAATAGCCAACCTGTTCGACAAAGGGCGTCTGCGTGAAACACATTGCACAAGGCTTGTTCAGCGTATTGATACTGGCCAGCACGCCCCTGATGGCGGCAGGTCCCCGGCCCAGCGTGGATCTGGCGACCTGCACCCGCAGCGCGAATCTGCTGGCGTGCAGCGATGCGCTGGGCAATGGCTACAGCGTCGCCACGGCCGGATCGACCACGTATTTGCGCGGCTATGAAGTCATCGGCAAGAAACGCTGGGCACAAACCAACAGTCAGTTTGCGCAACTGACGTTCTTTACCGGGCTAGCCTCGAACGGCGAAGCCTGGGTTGGCACCATCCAGCGCATCGGCTGGACCACCATCACGCGGGTTTCCAGCTCGGACGGCACGCGCAGCAAGATCACCTGCAGCCGCTTGAACGGCTGCCGCTGAGCAACTTCAGGCCTGAGCCTGCCTGTTCTGTTCCTGCACCCAGGCCATGTGCGAATCGAGCGGCGGGTTGCGCTGAAAGTAGCGCTGCAATCCCTCGAACAAACCATCGGCCACAGCCTGTTGATGACGGGCGGTGACCAGCCGCTGACTGTCGCGGCTATTGGAGATAAAACCGGTCTCGACCAGAATCGAAGGCACGTCCGGTGACTTGAGCACCGCGAATCCGGCCTGTTCCACGCGCTTCTGGTGCAGCGTGGTGATGCCTTCCAGACTGCCCAGCACGGTATGCCCCAGCTGCAGGCTGGCGGCGATGGTGGCGTTCATCGACATGTCGAGAATCACCCCCGCCAGCATCGGGTCCTTGTCCTTGAGATTGAGCAACGAGGTGGCACCCAGCAGGTCGGCGCCGTTTTCACGCTGAGCCATGAAACGCGCAGTTGCCGAGGTTGCACCGCCTTCAGACAGAGCGAACACCGAAGCGCCGGAAGCGGTCAGGCGCGGCGCAGCGTCGGCATGCACCGAGATGAACATGTCGGCCTTGGACTTGTGGGCAAACTCCACACGCTTGCGCAGTGGAACAAAGAAGTCATCGTTACGCACCAGGCGCACATCGAAACCTTTCTCGCGCTTCAAGCGCTTGGCCAGCAATTGCGCGATGGACAGCACCACGTCCTTTTCCCGTTCGCCTCGGGAGCCGACAGCACCGGGGTCCTTGCCGCCATGTCCGGCATCGACCACCACCATGATGTCGCGCTTGGGATGCGGTTTTTCGGAAGCCTGAACCGGAGGGGGCGGTGCTACTTCGGCCATCTGTACCGGTGCGCTGGCGGTGGAACTCAGATCCAGCACCAGACGATGACCCTGCCCGCCTTGCGGGCCGAGCAGAAAACTGTTGAGTTGCACTGGCGAAGTGAGGTCGAGGACGATCCGCGTGTCGTCGCCATGCCCGTAATGCCCGGAGCGGATCGACTTGATCACCGTTCGGTCCAGCGCCAACTGGCTGAAATCGCCGCTCAACCGCGAACCGCTGATATCGATGATCAAGCGGTCGGGCGCAGCCAGGGTGAAAGTCTTGTACTGCACCGGCCCGCTCAGATCGAGCACCAGCCTCAGCTTGTCATCGCTGCGCCACAGCCGGGCATTGCGGATCTGCGTGGCGTAGGCGGCCCCAACAGGCAAGGCCAGCGCCGCGCTGGCCACAAGCATATTGAGCAGGATTTGACGTCTGTGCATGGCAGGTCTCACGAAACAAGGCGAGCATCCCGGCTCATGAAAGTATCACCGCAACAATAGTAATAATATAACACCACGTTACAAGTGAAACTTTAAGCGTTACATGAAGATTGGCGCCGTCGAGAATCCTGCAATTACAGGCAGTAAGTGCATGAGCAAAAAGAAAAATGTTCCACGTGGAACGTCATCAGCTTCGTGGAGCAACTGCACCACATTGCGGCCCTAGCCAGACGGCGCGAGTATCCATGCTGCCGTTCTGTTGCTGGCCGGTTGCATTGAAGGTGCCGACCACCTTGGTGGTGAACTCGCGGTTACTGAGAAACTGTGCCTGCCCGCTACCTTGCGCCTTTGGACAACTGAACTGGAAATTCCAGGTCTGGCCGTTACGGGCGGTGATCTTCTGCGAGCAGCCAGACTTCGGATCGGTCAGCGGAATATCGTCCGACTTGACCTGCGCCTCGGTCAGGCAGAATCGCACGCCTTGCCCGCCCAGAGTGACGCCCTGTTTCTGCATCATCTGCTCCATCATTGCCCGCTGCTCGGGCGGCAGGTTTTTCAGTTGCCCCAACATCAGTTGCAGATCGGGCAGCGCCTGACCATCGACTTTCATGTTGCTTGAGGTCAGTTCCCACAAGCCCGGTTGCAGCATCTGGGCTTGGGCTACAGGTGCTGCCAGACAAAACATCAACGCCAATACACGTTTGTTCATACAAAATTCCTCATGGGACCATCACACCTGCAAGCCTGACCGAGCCGCGTCGACAAGGCAATGAGCCTTGGACGACAGAAGCCCCGGCCAGTTGCACCGCGATTAAAATAGCGACAATACACGGCGGCTGTGGTCTGTTATAGGCGCAAAGGTGAGGAGCATTGTTTACGTATGGATTTTCATAGCCCGTATTTCTTTGGCTACGTCCTGGCTTTCATCCATCTGTTAGGTACAGGTGCTGCCATCCATGCACTGCTGACCGTGCGTACCGCGCAAGGCGCAATTGCCTGGGCGATGTCGTTATTGTTCATTCCTTACTTCACCCTGATTCCCTATCTGGTATTCGGCCGCAGTTCGTTCGGTGCCTACATCAAGGCGCGGCGCGATGCCAACCATGAAATGCGCAACGCTATCGCCAACCTCAACTGGCGACCCTGGATCGAAGAGGCTGTCGCCGCGCGCCGTTCCGATGCCTATGCTTCGCTACGCGCAATGCCCAGGCTCGGGCGCATGCCGGCGCTGGCCAACAACCAGGTCAAACTGCTGATCAATGGCCAGGCGAGCTTCGATGCCATGTTCGCCGCCATCGAGCAGGCCCGACAAACCATCCTCGTGCAATTCTTCATCATTCACGACGATGAGCTGGGGCGCCGTCTGCAAACCCTGTTATTGAAAAAGGCCGCCGAAGGCGTAGAGATATTTGTGCTCTATGACCGGATCGGCAGCCATGCCCTGCCCGCTTCCTACAGCGATCAGTTGCGCGCTGGCGGCGTGCGGATCAAAGCCTTTGCGACCCATGGCGGCTGGCTCAATCGCTTTCAGATCAACTTCCGCAATCACCGCAAGATAGTGGTGGTCGATGGCGAGAAAGGTTATCTGGGCGGCCACAATGTCGGCGATGAATACCTTGGACTCAAGCCACCCTTGTCGCCGTGGCGCGACACCCATGTGCAAGTCATAGGTCCGGTAGTTGCCTGCTTGCAGGAGTCGTTTGCCGAAGACTGGTTCTGGGCTACCCGCGAGCTGCCGCCCATGAACCTGCCCGAGTCATTCCCGGAACAGGGTGTGCTCTGCCAGTTACTGGCCAGCGGCCCGGCCGATGCGCAGGAAACCTGCTCGCTGTTCTTTGTCGAAGCCATCCACGCCGCGACGGAAAGGGTGTGGATTACCAGCCCTTATTTCATCCCCGACGAAGCCGTCTCGGCAGCCTTGCGCCTGGCAGTGCTGCGCGGTGTCGATGTGCGCCTGCTGTTGCCCTCACGTCCCGACCATTACGTGGTGTACGCCGCCTCCAGCCTGTTCGCTTTCGATGCGGTGCAGGTCGGCGTCAGGGTGTTCCGCTACAAGCCCGGCTTCCTGCACCAGAAGGTGGTGCTGGTGGACAACGAAATCACTGCCATCGGCAGTGCCAACCTGGACAACCGCTCGTTCCGGCTGAATTTCGAGTTGATGCTACTGACCGTCGACACCGATTTCGCCCGTGAAGTTGAAGCCATGCTGACTGCCGACTTCGATCTGAGCCATGAGATTTCCCTGCAGGAAAGCCGGGAAACCCGCCACTTGCAGCAACTGGGCATGCGCGTGGCGCGGTTGATTTCACCGATCCTGTAAGTCAACGATAGATATCATCGCGGGTCAGCGGCAAGCCGTGCCTGCCATCGGCAAAGGGTTTGACGGCGAGGATCTGGTGCAGATTGATCCAGCCCTTGGCGAATGCGTACGCACAACCGGCCAGATACAGACGCCAGATCCGCAAGGTATGCTCAGGCACCATGGCCACCGCTTCGCTCAGCCGCGCTTCAAGGCGCGAACTCCAGTGCTCCAGGGTTCGTGCGTAATGCAGACGCAGGCTTTCCACATCGACGATTTCCAGCCCCGCTTCACTGATATGCGCACTGATCATCGCCAGGTGCGGCAGTTCGCCGTTGGGGAACACATAACGGTCGATGAACTCACCAGCCCCGCGTCCGACCGGACGGCCATCGGTATGCCGGGCAGTGATGCCGTGATTCATGACCAGCCCGCCCTCCTTCACAGCGCCAGCCAGACGTTGCGCATAGATCGGCAGGTTCGCATGGCCGACATGCTCGAACATTCCCACGCTGACCACCTTGTCGAAACGCTGGTCTTGCGGCAGGTCGCGGTAATCGAGCAGTTGCAGCTCGACCCGGTCTTCCAGGCCATCGGCCTTGACCCGTTCACGACCCAGTGTCAGTTGTTGCTGGCTGAGGGTGATACCGAACACTTTCACGCCATACTCCCGCGCCGCAAAGCGCGCCAGACCGCCCCAGCCACACCCGACATCCAGCAGATACTCACCAGGCTTGAGGCGCAGCTTGCGGCAAAGGTGGCGAAACTTGTCTTCCTGCGCCTGCTCCAGCGTTTCCCTGCCGGTCTTGAAGTAGGCGCAGGAATACACCATCTCCGTATCGAGCCATAGCTGATAGAAGTCGTTGGACAGGTCGTAGTGATAGGCAATCGACGCGGCATCGGTGGCCTTGTCGTGGTGGGTACGCACCGGTGCGCTGGAATCCTCATCTTCCAGCAGTGCGTGGGTCAACTCGTCGCAAACCCTGACCACTTCACTGATCGACCCTTCCAGTTCCAGGCGCCCTTCGACGAAGGCGCTGCCCAGCAGATCCAGGCTGGGGTGAGTGAAGTCCGAAACCAGCAGCGGGTCCTTGACGAAGATCGTTACGCTGGGCGCAGGTCCCAGATCCAGTTCGTGACCGTCCCAGAGCTTGAGACGCAAAGGCAGGCGGAGATTCTGCAAGGCCGGTGGAAGTTGCACGTTCATAAAGTTGCCCCTTATCCAGAAACTGGAAAAAGGTAGTCCAGACGGTTCAATCAAAACCGCGGCTATTGGCCTGATGAATCGCCTGCTGGGAACGGCCTTGTGCCCACTGACCCGAGCCAAACGTGCAGCCTGTCATGGATCACCCTTGTCTTGAATGACCATCAATTTGTAACGGAGTTCTTCAACGCGCAAAGCCTTTTCAGGTTTGAGCGTCGACCGGTAATTTTAGTAGCGGCTCCTGAAAACGCAGCAATCGTCCGGCATTGCCCAATACCAGCAACGTGCTGAGGTTGTGCAGCACCGCCGCGATCATCGCACCCGCGACACCCAGCAGACCAAAGGCTGCCAGCGCCACGATAGCCAGCGTCCAGCCAAGGCCGATGATCACGTTGACTTGCAGGGTCTGGCGACACAGGCGGCTGAGGCGTACGCAAGTACCGAGACGTCGCAGGTCGCTGCCGATCAGCACGATATCCGCCGAAGCCAGCGCGATATCGGCACCACCCGCGCCCATCGCAACCCCGACCACTCCGGCCTTCAAGGCCAGCGAATCGTTGATCCCGTCACCGACCACCATGGGCCTGAAGCCCTGGGCAATTTCGCCCTTGACCCGGTTGAGCTTGTCCTCGGGCAATGCCTGAGCCTGCACATCGACAATCCCCACTTCCCTGGCCAGATTGGCGGCCACAGTCTGACGATCACCGGTCAGCAACACTTGCCGGCCCAGGCCCAACTCGCGCAAATCCGCCAGCGCCTTGTGGGCTTCGGGTTTGAGAGTGTCGGACAGCAGCAGCCAGGCCTGGAATACCCCGTCCAGCGCCAGTCCGGCCAGCGGGCCGTCGTGCTCGGGCACCGCAGGCGTGGCAATCCCCAGTTGCTGGAACAATTCGGGGCGCCCCAACGCCGCCTCGCCATGCGTGGTCATGGCCACGACACCCAATCCCTGGCGCTCGCGAATATCACTGAGCGCCAGCAAGCGATCCTTGTCCACCAGCCCGGCCAGCGCCCGGCTGACCGGATGACTGCTGGCCGATCCCAGGCTGGCCGCCAGCGGCAGCAGGTCCGCATGTCCGGCGCTGTCCTGGATCGATTGCAGACGCAGGCTGCCGAAAGTCAGGGTGCCGGTTTTATCCACAACCAGCGAAGTCAGGTCGGCCAGTTCTTCAAGGAAGGCCGAACTGCGGATCAGGATTCCATGACGGGCTGCCACCGCGATGCCCGCGATGGCGGTGGCCGGAGCCGAGAGCACCAGCGCACAGGGACAGGCGGCTACCAGCACGGCCAGCATCGCTTGCGCGTCCTGGGTAATGAACCAGGTCAATGCTGCAATCAGCAATACCAGCACCATATAGCTGCCGGCATAACGCTCCAGCAAGCGGGTGATCGGCGGCTTGGAGCGCTCGGCGTTCTGCATCAGCGCGATGACCTTACCCAGCGTGGACTGCTCGCCGATCCGCGTCACTTCGATGCGCAGCAGGCCGTCGAGGTTGATCGCCCCGCCGTAAACCTCCATGCCGACCTGAGCTTCCAGCGGAACCGACTCGCCGGTAATCGAGGAAGTATCTAGGCTGGCCTGACCGGCAATCACCCGGCCATCGGCCGGCACGCGGTCGCCGGCCCGCACTTCGACCCGGTCGCCAGCCAGCAGCGTCGAGTTATCCACTTCATCGATACTGCCGTCGGCATTGATTCGTCTGGCATGACTGCGCGTCAGCCGCCCCAGCGCCTGAATGGCTTCCTGCGAGCCGATCACGCTGCGCTCTTCCAGCACGTGGCCGAAGATCATGATGATCGGCAGCAAGGCCGCGGTCATCAAATCGCCGGTGGCCCATGCGCCCAGCATCGCCAGGGCAATCAACTGGTCGGTGATGCCATGCAGGCTTGGATGACACAGGCTGTGCCAACCGGCACTGATCACCGGAATCGCCACCAGCAACGAAGCCACGCCCAGCAGCAACTGGCTGACACCGGTCTGCCCGGGCGCAATCAGGTGCCAGATCAGGCCCAGCGCCAACAGACCCAAGGCCAGCATGGCCAGGGTCAACTGCCGGGCCGCGCTGCGTTGCTCTGCCCCGCTCAGCAGGCTGGCGGGTTCAGTTCGGGCGTGGGTGTGAACGGCTTCGCCACTCATTGTTCGGCTCCCTGAATGATCAGGCGGGAATCGTCTTTGGGGTCGACAGTGGTGACCGAGCCAGCCTGCCCCAGAATTTTCGGCACCCGCTCACGGTAGAGACGCTGCAACAGACCGGGATCGTTCCGGTTCTGGACCGACTGCGCCAGACTGGCCACCGTCGCGGTATCGGTGCGCGCCCTGGCCAGGCGCTCCGAGGCCTGGGCATGCGCCACCTGCAAGGTACGGTCGGCTTGCTGGTTGGCGGCCTGGGTGAGCTTTTCTGCGTCGTTATGAGCGTTGGCCACTGCCTGATCCGCCTGCTGACTGGCGGTCAGCACGGCATTGAAAGCATTGACCGCAGGCTTGGGCAGACTGGACTGCACATCCACCCGCGCCACTTCCAGGCCTATCCCGACACCTGTGGCTTCGAGTTCGGCCAGACGCTGATTGATGCCGCGCACCAGATCGCCACGCAAGCGCTCGCGCCGTTCGGCGGCTCCGCTGTCGGCGCCGATCAGTTCGGGGCGGGCAACCAGGATAGTGTCCAAGTCACGCGCCGCCGTCAGCGCCACGGCACTGCGATTGACCAGCCGCTCCAGTGCAGGCAACACATGCTCGCCTTGCAGAACGAAGGCATATGGATCGGTCACCTTGTAGAACACCGTCACGTCGAGTTGCACCACGCCGGCATCGCCGGTCAGCAGAAAACCCGAGCCGGCCAGCGCATCGCTCATGGGCACGGCAAAGGTGGCGACCTCGTCGGCCTTCAACGCCTGTGGCGAACGCAACAGGGTTTCCACCCGACGCTCGATCACCCGGTCCGCCGAAGGCAGCAGCACTACACGCTCGAAAGGCTGCGGCCAGGCGATCAGCAAACCGGCATTCTGAATCCGCTCCAGCGCACCGAAGCGCATCACCACCGCGCGGTTCTGAGGATCTATCTGCCGCACGTTGGACGTCACCCAGCCCAGCGCCGCCAGCAGCGTCACGCCATACAGCCCCAGAAACGCCAGGCGACTGGCCTGCAACCATGGGCTGTTGACCGAAGGCTCGCTCATGGTTGCGATCCGCTCTTGCCATCCAGGGTCGGCGGCCCGTCCACCAGCACCCGGAACGGCGCAGCGTCGGTACGCAGGATCAGCCGGGTGCCCGGCGTCACCACCGTACCCAGCGTGTCGAGGGAGCGCAGCAGGTTGTAGAGCTGCGGCGAGCCCGCGTAGGCGCGGCCATAGATTTCGGCCGCCTCGACCCGCGACTGGGCTTCGATATCGGCAGCCTTGACCGTCGCATCGGCCTCGACAATCCGCGCATCGCGCTCGGCAGCGGAACGGATCTGCGCAGCTTCACGCTTGCCTGCGGCAGTGCGTTCGGTGGCGATGGTTTCCCGTTCGGCGCGCATCCGGTCGACCGTGGCATTAAGCGTCACCGAAGGCAGGGTCAGCCGCTCGACGCCAACCTGCAGGACTTTCACCCCGTATGTAGTGAGCAACTGCTGCTCGATCTGCTGGCGCAACTGGTTCTCGAAAGCCGTGATGTTGACCTTGCTGGCATCGGTGTTGACCAGGCTCGACAGGTCGAAGCTGCTGGCCGTGGTTTCCAGCGCCGAGCCAATAAAGGTGCGGATCTGCCGGGCCGCTTCATCGGGCTGGTTCTGCACCGCGCGCATGAAGCGCTGCACGTTGTCGCCGTCGCCCTGCACCTGCCACGCTACATACGCCTGAACGATGATTCGCAGACCGTCGCGGGTGCCGACATCCTGCAAACCGCTGGAGGTGGTACGCAAGCGCAGGTCAACAGGAATGGCCGCCTCGAACGGCGCCGGCCAGCGCCAGCTCAGCCCCGGCTCCAGCAAGACCCGGGACGGATTGCCGAAGCGGGTAATGACCGTCGCTTCACCCGAGCGGACTTGCACAAGACTCGCTGCCGCCAGGGCAAAGGCGATCAGCACGCCAGCCAGGCCCATGCGTAGCCAGGTGCGCTGCGCAGGACCGGCGTCACCATGATGATGGTGATGATGTACGCCATGGGCATGACCGCTGTGATCATGTTCATGATGGTCGTGGTGGTGATGGAACAGACTCAAGGGACGACTCCTGGCTGAGCGGCTTTACGCGGCACCGTTGGGTCTGCCGGTGGGGTGAAGGTGCGCAGGTCGATGGTCGGCGCGCTGTCGCCGCCCAGACGGTGATCGATAACCAGCAAACGGGCATTGCCCAGGCCGTGGCTGAGCTGGGCCAGATACTGTTCCAGCAGAAACGCCTGGCCGGCCTTGGCGTAGGCCTGACGCTCGGCGCTGAAGCGCAGGTCCGAACCCTGGGCCGTGGCCAACACTTCCCGGGCGTTGGCGCTGGCCTGATCATGGGCGACGCTGGCATTGAGCTGCGCCTGATTGGCCTTGTCGCTGGCCGCGCCACGTTCACGGGCAATCAGGGCCTGGGCGCTGATCTGCGCAGCCTGCACGGCATGGTAGGCATTGGCGGCACCGGCAGGCGGGTGAATCGCCTCGACCACGGTGGCGAGAATTTCCACACCGCTGTCCAGACGCTGCAAGTCCGCCTGAACTGCCTTGCCGATATCCTCGGTCAGACCGGTGCGTTGCTCGCCGAGCAGTTCATCCAGAGTGCGGCTGGCAAAATCGTGGACCAGTACCCGACTGGCAGTACTGCGGATCAGAGTCGGTACGTCGGCGCTGTTGTAGGTGGCAGCCAGCGCTGCTGCGTCGCTCAGACCGATGCGATAGACAAAGCGCACGTCCATGTTCACCACCTGGAAGCTCTGCCGGTCGCCCGCGCTGCTGGCGATCACCTGGGACTTTTCATTGATATGGCTGGCGTCCCACAGGCGGTTGGCACTGGCGGGCGGCGGACCTTCGGCAGGATCCTGAAGCTGCTCGACAGCACTGGCCTCGGAAACACTGGTGGCCAACTCATGAACCACGCCGTTTTCCACCGCCAGCACCTGGCCGAACGGCCAGGGCAGACCGACCTGCAGGCCAGGACCGAACACTTCCACCGGCTTGCCGAAACGCTCGTAGATCCCGCGTCCGTGCATGGGGATTTCATGCACGCCGGTCAACGCCCAGCCCAAGGCCGTGATCACCGCCAGTACCGGAACAAAGGCGCGACGCATATAGCTCAACGCCCAGATCTGGCGCAGGTCGATACCGAACCGGTTGTGCAATTCATGTTGCAGGACCAGCAACGGACGAGGTGGCCAGCGCAGCAGATCGGTAGTCAGGCTGCTGGCCAGCAAGCGCGGCTCAAGGCGTTCATTGCGCGGCGTGAACAGCGAAAGCAGTGCGCGCAGCAGAAACTCGATGGCAACCAGAGTTGGCAGAATGCCGATCAACACTGCCAGCCGTGGCGGCCAGACGCGGTCGGTGCTGGCAAAGAACAGACACAAGGCGCCGACCAGCAAGACCCCGATCACCATGCGGGTCAGTTGCGCCAATGGCCCGGCTTCGGGCCATTGCGCGCTCTGCTCGTGACTCAACTGCCGCTCCAGCACCAGCAAGCCGAACGCCATCAGCAGCAGGATGCTGCCAGCCAGATTCGCCACCGATGACAACTCGGTGCCGGGTAGCGTCAGGTTCCAGACCAGGCGGATGCAGATCAGCGCCAGTAATGACCAGCCCGCAAGCCACAAGACCGGAGCCCCCAGTTGGGCAAGCAGCGCTTCACTGGCATCGCTGAACCGGGTCAGCAGGCGTTCATACCAGCCTGCCTCGTCGCTCTGCGCCAACGGCAGGCCAGACTCAACGGGCGCGAGTGTGCCAAGGGCGCGGGCGCGCCAGCGGGCGACTCCCATGGCCGATTGCAAGCCTGCCGCCAGCAGCAACAGGGCCACAGCGCTGCTGACCAGCACTGCCATCCACAGGGAAGTCGGGGAAAACAGATCGACGAACAGCGCCAGCACCAGTCCGGTAACGCCCGTTGCGGCAGCCAGATACATGAGTCGGCTCAGGCGCAGCGCCTGCTGTGCAGCCAGTTGAAAGCGTGGCAGTCCTTCAAGGTCTGCATGCCCGACATCCAGATCAACCCGCATTATCACCCCGGAACATGCCTGATAATCAGCATGATAGCGTTACGATATAACCTTGATCGTGAAACTTTCGTCAGCAAGATCCGCGAATCGATTCGCGCAAAACGGTGTTTCGATGGGATGTCAAAAGCCTCTTCCCGGATAAGCGGAGCGCCGCCCGATCCGGTCCCACAGTCCAACTGTTTGCCTCCTGCTGGGGTTGGTTTGGGGGTTGCTGTGCCATCAAAATGATTGCTGAATATTGCATGTTTATCCGGTTTTAAACAGGCTCCGATAAACCGCCTTATCCGCCCCGCTCAGCCGAAAGCCTTGTCCCATGCGGCGGGGAGCGTGACGAGGCTGTCGGCTCGCTCCTGAAACCTTTCATCAAGCGCCTCCTGAACGCTGTATTCATTGACGATGAGCGGCATTTTTTTTCGCCTTTTTTGGAACAGCATCTCGTCTTTGTTATCTGTTGTGGGTAGTTTGCGTTCGGCAAGGAGTCGTTGGCGCGCCATTTTCTTGTG
Source organism: Pseudomonas cichorii (assembly GCF_003700275.1). Lineage (GTDB taxonomy): Bacteria > Pseudomonadota > Gammaproteobacteria > Pseudomonadales > Pseudomonadaceae > Aquipseudomonas > Aquipseudomonas cichorii_B. The sequence goes on from NZ_RBRE01000033.1 coordinate 86,347, forward strand.
CAGGACGCACAGAATTACTCAGAGGCTTCACTTTTATGAATCGCAGGAATCTCCTTAAAGCTTCCATGGCGTTGGCCGCCTACAGCAGCTTGCCAGCCTCGGGGCTTTTTGCTGCGCGAGCGCTTGCCGCAGCAGCCGACGGCGAGATAGAGCATTTCGATTTCCCGACACTCCAGGCTCACGCCAAACAACTGGCCGGCAAGGCCTATGTCAGCACCAAGCAGGTGCTGCCGCCAGTCCTGGCAAACATGACACCACTGCAATTCAACGCCATCCGCTATGACCCGGCGCACTCCTTGTGGAATGAAGTCAAAGGCCAGCTGGATGTACAGTTCTTCCATGTCGGCATGGGCTTCAAGACACCCGTGCGCATGTACAGCCTGGACGCCAAGACCAAGCAGGCGCGGGAAGTACATTTCCGCCATGAGCTGTTCAATTATGAACACAGCGGCATCGACAAGAATCTGGTCAAGGGTGACCTCGGCTTTGCCGGCTTCAAACTGTTCAAGGCCCCGGAAATCGCCGTCAACGATATCGTGTCGTTCCTTGGCGCCAGCTACTTCCGCGCGGTGGACAGCAACAAGCAGTACGGTCTGTCCGCACGTGGCCTGGCAATCGACACCTACGCCAAGCGCCAGGAAGAGTTTCCCGACTTCACCAAGTTCTGGTTCGAGACGCCTGAGAAGAACGCGACCCGCTTCGTGGTCTACGCCCTGCTCGACTCACCGAGTGCCACCGGCGCCTATCGCTTCGATATCGACTGCCAGTCCGGCCAGGTGGTAATGGAAGTCGATGCGCATATCAATGCGCGTGCCGACATCGAACAGATGGGCATCACGCCGATGACCAGTATGTTCAGTTGCGGCACCCACGAGCGGCGGATGTGCGACACCATCCACCCGCAAATCCACGACTCCGACCGCCTGTCCATGTGGCGCGGCAACGGCGAGTGGATCTGCCGTCCGCTGAACAACCCGGTCAAGGGACAATTCAACGCCTTTGCCGACAAGGACCCGAAAGGTTTCGGTCTGGTACAGAGCGATCACGAGTTCTCCAGCTATCAGGACACCGTGGTCTGGTACAGCCGCCGTCCGAGCCTGTGGGTCGAACCCACCACGGCATGGGGCGAAGGCGAAGTCAGCCTGCTGGAGCTTCCGACCACCGGCGAAACCATGGATAACATCGTGGTGTTCTGGACGCCGAAGGCCAAGGTCAAGGCTGGCGACTCGCTGAATTATGGCTACAAGCTGTTCTGGAGCCCGCTGCCACCGGTCAGCACGCCGCTGGCCCAGGTGCATGCCACCCGCTCAGGTATGGGCGGCTTCACCGAAGGCTGGGCACCGGGCGAGCATTACCCCAAGTTCTGGGCGCGCCGCTTTGCGGTGGACTTCCATGGCGGCGGTCTGGATCGCCTGCCCGAAGGCACCGGCATCGAGCCGGTGGTCAGGGTTTCCCATGGCAAGTTGCAGGAGTTCAACATCCTGGTATTGCCGGACATCAAGGGTTACCGCATCACCTTCGACTGGGTGCCAGACAGCGATTCGGTAGAGCCGGTGGAAATGCGCATGTTCATTCGCACCGGGGATCGCACCCTGAGCGAAACCTGGCTGTACCAGTACTTCCCGCCAGCGCCGGACAAACGCAAATATCCGTAAGGATGTAGCCCCGGTTCGCCAATGAATTCGCTCCCACACGGTTGGAATGGGAGCGGATTCATCCGCGAAAATGATGACTCAATTTACTCCTGCGGTTGACAGTTCGCTCAACTGCGACTGATATACCCTTGTCACGCCGTTGCGAGCATTCGCTCCAGACCTGTTCCCCCTCCCCGATTCATCCCCTTGTCGACCCGCCTGGCGCGGTCGAGGGCGGTAGCTTTGCCCATTCAAGGTTCCTGACGCCCTTCAGAAGGTCTACACCATGGAGTTGAACCCTGCGGACACGGCAGAAGAGAAGTCGTCGATCCTGTCCTTCGATAAATCGACCATCGTGGTCTGGGTCGCCATCGGCCTGATTCTGGTCGAAACCTTTTCCGGCGCCCTGCGCTTCTATTTCGACAAGGCTGGCATCAGCCCGCTGCTCTACCTGCCCAAGATGGCCTGCGTGCTGCTGTTCGCCATGGAGCTGCGCACGCTCAAGGCCGGACGGCTGTTCTGGGCCTGCATGCTGGTGTGGCTGATCTACGGGATACTGGCGCTGCTGCATGGCGCCAGCGTGCTCAATCTGGCGTTCAGCCTGTTCGCCTTGAGCCCGCTGCTGTTCGGGCTGGTGTGCAGCGAGCACCTGTTCCATCGCCGCAAACTGCTCGGCTGGGCCATCGGTTTCTGTCTGCTGGCGTCCCTGGCAGGGCTGGCGCTGGACAAGTTCACCTTCGTCCCCTGGAAAGGCTACAGCTACAGCGTGGGTGAAACCCAACTGAGCGCCAACACTTCATGGAGTGCCGACGAGGAAGACCGGGTGGCTGGTTTCGCCCGGATGTCCAGCCTGCTGGCAGTGCTCATCGCCATCTATGGCCTGTACCTGCTCATGTTCATCCGCTCGCGCCCGATGATCATGCTGCTCAGCGCCGTGACGCTCTATGCGATCGTGCTGACGACCAGCAAAGGCCCTGCTGTGGCCTTTTTGCTGACCCTGGGCCTGCTGCTGATCCAGCGCATGACCTGGAGCTGTCGGCTGGCCTGCATCATGGCAGTGATGGCCGGCATGTTGCTGCCGACCCTGGGCCTGTTGCATGACTTCGATGCGCGAACGGTCAGCAGCGGCGGCAGTTCGATGGCATCGCTGTATGACCGGCTGAACAACACCTGGCCCAATATCACCGAAGCCATGACCCTGGCGGGCTGGGGCATTACCGGGGCGGGTTTCGGCATGGTCGGCAGCACGCTGACCATGTTTCCCGTGCCGGGCGCCGATATCTTCATGACCATCGACAGCAGTGTCCTGTACCTGTGGGTCATGCTGGGGATTACCGGATTGCTGCTGTATGCGCTGCAGATTCCCATGTTCTTTGCGCTGATCAACGATCAAAGCCAGCTGGCGCGGGTATTACTGTCGATCAGTTTCTGCTGCTGCCTGATGAGCTGGACCACGGACATCTTCGAGGTCGCAGTGGCCAACCTGTTCATCGGCCTGGCCGTGGGGCATGTCGTGTTCGCCCGGCGCGAAGAAGATGCGCTGCCGACCCGCCCGACGGAAGTACAGATCACCGCCCTGCCCGCCCAGAACTGAGGCTTTGCCATGAACACTGCATGCCTTGCCGCGCGTCTGGTCCTGCTTGGTTGTCTGGCCTGGAGCGCATCGGCGCAGGCCGAGCCGGTCTTTCTGGTCGGGATCGGCACCCACCTGATGAACTTCGATCACGCCCTGCGCCAGCCGCTGAACCTCGCCGCAAAGGCGGGTTTCAATGCCGTCAGGGACGATATTTTCTGGTCGACCGCCGAACCCCGGCCCAACCAGCTACGCATCATTCCGCAATGGCGCAGCTACCTGAACACGGCCAATGACCTGAAGCTCAACAGAACCGCAATCCTCGGTTACAGCACCTACTTCCACAACAACGCCAAGCCGCGCACGCCCGCAGTCACGGTGCCGTTTCTGAAGTACGTCGATTACGTCACCCGGCAACTGGGCAACAAGGTGAGCTTTTATGAGGTCTGGAACGAGTGGGATCTGGATGGCCCAAAGGACCGGCAGCTCAGCCTGGATTATGCCGAACTGGTGCGCAGCACCGTGCCGGTGATCCGCCAGAACACCCGCAACCGCAACGGCACTCCGGCGAAGATCCTGGCGGGTGCGATTACCCGCGACGGCATGAATGGCGGTTTCGCGGACGGCCTGATCGAAAGCGGCGTGCTGGATCTGGTCGACGGCCTTTCCCTGCATCCCTACGCCCATTGCTCGGCCAGCAACGGCAATACTCCGGAAGCCTGGGTGCGCTGGATGACCCGCTACGAGCAGGACATCCGCAGCCGGGTTGGCCGTGCGGTGCCGCTGTATCTCACCGAAATGGGCTGGCCCAGCCACCAGGGCCCCTGCGGCAAGAGCGAAGTGACCCAGGCCGTGTACATGGCGCGGATATTCTTTCTGGCGCGCACGGTGCCGAATGTCAAAGGCCTGTGGTGGTACGACCTGTTCAACGACGGGCCGAACCGCTACGACCAGGAACACAACTTCGGCGTGCTCAACGAAGACCTTTCGCCCAAGCCGGCCTACCACATGATGCAGGCCATTGCGCCGGTGGTCGGCAGTTTCACCTACGATGCACAGGCCAGCAGCCTGACCGACAGCACTTACCTGCTGTATTTCGACAAGGGCGAAGATCGCGTGCTGGTGGCCTGGGCGATTGGCGCACCACGGGATGAGCAGATCGTCAGCAAGGGGCCGATGAGCGGCCCGGTAAGGCTGACCGATACCGTCAGGGCCGAACAGGGCCAGGTAGACAGCGCTCAGTCATGGCAGTGTCAGGCAGAGCGCTGCTCGGCCACGATCGGCCTGACCAACTTTCCCAAGATCATCAGCCTGAACAGCCGTCACTGATTCGGCAGTGCGCCGGACGCCTGGAGGCGCTCGGCAAACTTGACCAGATCTGCCAGCGAGTCCGCCTGCATCTTGCGCATCACCGAGCCGCGCCGGACCTTGACGGTTATTTCGCTGACATTGAGCCGACCCGCAATCTGCTTGTTCAACAGGCCGCTGACCACCAGTTCCAGCACTTGCTGTTCGCCAGCGTTGAGGCTCGCATAGCGTCGTTGCAACTCGCTTTCCACCGCGCTGGCCTGGCGTCTTGCCCGGTCACGTACCAGGCCCTGCTGGATCGCATCCAGCAAGTCCTGCTCACGAAAAGGCTTGGTCAGAAACTCCAGGGCCCCGGCCTTCATCGCCCGCACCGACATCGGAATATCGCCATGCCCGGTAATGAAAATCACCGGCAGCCCGATGCCCCGACGGACCATCTCACCCTGAAAATCCAGGCCGCTCATGCCCGGCATGCGCACGTCCAGAATCAGGCAGCCGGGCGCATCGGGGCGCGGGGTATCGAGGAACTGCTGAGTCGAGCCGAACAGCATGGAGCGCAACCCGACCGACGCCAGCAAATCCTCCAGAGCCGAACGCACCGATTGATCGTCGTCGATCACATAAATGATCGGTTCTTCGGCCTGCGGGGCCGGAACGATGGTTTTCATCAACTCTCCATTCGTGCGGTAGGCAGGGTGAAATGAAAGATCGCGCCGCCATGCTCGCCGGGCGTCATCCAGATCCGTCCGCCATGGGCTTCGATAATCGAACGGCTGATCGCCAGACCGATCCCCATCCCCTGTTTCTTGGTCGTGTAGAAGGCATCGAAGATTCGTTCGAGATGTTCTGCCGGAACACCGATCCCGTTATCGCGCACTGAAAACCTGATATCCGTGCCTGCGCTCCAGTCCACAACCACCTGCAACTGACCTTGGCCCGGCTCCAGACCACTCATGGCGTCCAGCGCGTTGAGCATCATGTTCAGCAGCACCTGCTGAAGCTGCACCCTGTCGGCCAGCAGCGGTGGCAAGCCGTCGGGAATATCCACGCTCAGAACAATGCCCTGCTGGTTCATTTCACTGTGAGCAAGCGAGACGATTTCAGCAACGGCATCGGCGACACTCACCCATTCCTTGTGGGTCAGGGCCGGTCTGGCCAGCGCCCGCACATGCACGATCACATCGCTGGCCCGGTTGGCATCACCGATCATGCGCTCGATGGCCTGGCGAGCCTTCGGCAGGTTGGCCGGCTCGGTGGCCAGCCAGCGCAGCCCGGCATTGCCACTGGTGACAATCGCCGCCAGCGGCTGATTGACTTCATGGGCGATGGACGCGGTCAGCTCACCCAGCATATTGACCCGGGCGATCTGCGCCAACTGGGTACGCGCTTCATGAGCCGTGCGCACGGCTGCGGCCAGGCGCAGTGCCAGATAGGTGGTCAGGGCGATGGCCAGCAGGCTGATAGCGCAATTGATCAGTCCCGACTCGCTGGAGCGCGAAGTGGTCAGTTCATAGCTGATCACCGTCAGCCCCATGCAGCCCAGCGCGACCGCGATCACGCCAGCCGTGGGCATGAAGCGGGCAGCCATCAGCACCACGGCGATCTGGAAGACCCCGACTGCGATCTCCAGATCCGTCAGGGTATCGGCAATCGCAATGGCCACCGCCAGCGCCAGCAACGCGGCTAGTCGAACGGCCATGGCCGCTTTGCCAAAGGTTTTCGACTCTCGCATTGCCAGCGTCTCGCTCGTTGATGAAGGCTGAATATGCCAGTTTTCGGGCAATGTCTATGAAGGATTGTCGAGGCTGAACTGATCCAGCACTTCATCATAGGCAAAAAGCTCGGCGTAGCGCCCCCACTGGGTAACGCAGCGCAAGGTCTGCATGGCATCGCTTTCGGACATGAAGTCTTCCAGTGGGTCCCGGAAGCGCCGCGCCGGCGCGGTGTGACTGGCGCGATCATCCAGCACACGGCGGATATGCGAAACCAGCGGCACGAAACTCAGCAGGTGATGAGCGAACAGCTGTTTGCGTTCGTCGACATCGGCCAGCGCATAACGCCGCGCAGAAGGCAGCAAACGGATATCGCCGCCCTTGAGTTCGGCAAAGCGCAGCAGTTGCAGGACCTCGGCAATCGGGAACAACTCGTCGGCGTTGTAGTGCAGTGCGCTCGCCAGCTCCGGCAAGTCCGCCGTGGCGCCATAAGGCGGCGCATGAATCGCCTCGATCAGCCCGGTCAGCGCGTTGATCGATACCTGCGGCAACACCATGCCCAGGCCGGTGCCCGGAAACACGCCCTGACGCTGCTCGCCAGTGTGGTTGTCCTGAGTCATCAGCACGTAGATTTCCTCGACCAGCGCCCGGAACGACGGATCCTGGCGATTGCGTGGCTGCGGCAGGTCGACCTTGATCTCGCTGACCACCCGCCCGGGATTGGAGGAAAACAGCAGAATGCGGTCGCACATCAGCACCGCTTCGGCGATGTTATGGGTGACCATCAGGATCGACTTGATCGGCATCCGCCCTTCCGACCACATATCCAGCAGATCGGTGCGCAGTGTTTCGGCGGTCAGCACATCGAGGGCGGAAAAGGGTTCGTCCATCAGCAGCACATCGGGATCGATCACCAGAGCACGGGCCATGCCAACGCGCTGGCGCATGCCACCCGACAGTTCCTTGGGATAGGCGCTCTCGAAACCGTCCAGCCCGATCAGATCGATGGCCGCCAGGGCGCGCTTGCGACGCTGCTCGGCGGGCACTCGCTGCGCCTCCAGGCCGACCTCCACGTTCTCCAGCACCGTCAGCCATGGAAACAGGGCAAAGCTCTGAAAGACCATGCTTACCGTCGGTGCGCGACCCTGCGGCCCGGCAGGAAAACTCACCTCGCCCGCCGTGGGCACCACCAGGCCGGCGATGGAGCGCAGCAAGGTGGATTTTCCGGAACCCGAACGACCCAGCAGGCCGATGATTTCGTTTTCGTTGAGCTTGAGCGTCACGTTATCGAGCACCAGGCGCTCTTTGCTGGCCTTGCCGTAGACATGCCGGACTTCCCGCACATCCACCAGGCAGCGCTTTTCGATAGTCATCATGGGTTCCCCTCCTCAGGCCAGGCTCAAACGACGCTCGGCAAACCCGTACAACGGACGCCAGAGCAAGCGGTTGAAGGCAATTACAAAGACCGACATCACCACGACACCCAGAGCAACCCTGGCGAAATCACCGGCCTGAGTGGCATTGGCGATATACGAGCCCAGTCCGGTCGCCTGCAGCGATGTGTCGCCCCACGACACCGCTTCGGCGACGATGCTGGCGTTCCAGGAGCCGCCCGAAGCGGTCAGCGCACCGGTGATGTAGTAAGGAAAGATTCCCGGCAGGGCCACGCGCCGCCACCATTGCCAGCCACGCATGTTGAAGATCCCGGCCACTTCGCGCAGATCGGTCGGCAACGCGCTGGCTCCGGCGATCACGTTGAACAGGATGTACCACTGCGTGCCCAGCACCATGAGTGGCGAGAGCCAGATATCCGGATTCAGGTGCAGCCCGACAATCGCAATGACGGCGAACGGAAACAGGACGTTGGCGGGAAACGCCGCCAGAAACTGCGCGACCGGTTGCAGCCGTTCAGCCCAGACCGACCGCAAGCCGATCCACACACCAATCGGCACCCAGATCAGGCTGGCGATCACGGTCAACAGGACCACACGCAGCATGGTCGCCAGACCCAGACCGAAAGCGTTCACGACATCGTCCAGCCCCAGCGATGCACCGATGAAATGCACCAGCCAGACACTCGCGGCCACACAACCGGCCAGCACCAGCAGCAACCAGAGGCTGTCGGCCAGGCGGCTAGATGACGCTGTGGATAACTTTTTGCGCGACCAACCCAGAGCCGTCCAGTCCAGCAGCATCAAGGCGCGCCAGGGAGCGCTCAGTACTGCGCCCAATGCCGGGACCAGACGCGAGCGTCCCAGCAGGCTGTACATCCAGGAGCGCGGGCGCTTTTGCGAGGCGGTCTGCTCGAAACGAAACTTGTCGGCCCAGGCCACCACCGGCCTGAACAGCAACTGGTCGTAGCAAAGAATCACCAGCGCCATGGCACCGACCGCCCAGGCCACCGCAGTCAGATCCTGACGGGCTATCGCCAGAGCCAGCCAGGAACCGATGCCGGGCAGGTTGATCTGGGTATCGGCGACCGAAATCGCTTCGCAGGCTACGACGAAGAACCAGCCTCCGGACATCGACATCATCATGTTCCAGACCAGACCCGGCATCGCGAACGGCAACTCCAGGCGCATGAACCTGAGCAATGGCGAGAAACCGAACTGACGGCTGACTTCATGCAAATCGCCGGGCACGGTGCGCAGCGATTGATAGAAACTGAAAGTCATGTTCCAGGCCTGGCTGGTGAAGATGGCAAAGATCGCCGCCAGTTCCGCACCCAGTTGTCGACCGGGAAACATGCCCATGAATACCGTCACGGTAAAGGCCAGAAAACCCAGAACCGGTACGGACTGCAGAATATCCAGCGCCGGTACGATAATCATCTCGGCCTTGCGACTCTTGGCCGCCAGCGTCGCCACGATAAAAGTGAAGATCAATGAAGCGGCCAGCGCCGCAAACATGCGCAAGGTTGTGCGTAATGCATACTCGGGCAACTGCGCCGGATCCAGCACCATGGGCGTGCTGCTCAACACCGCCAGAGGCTGGGCCATCTGCTTTACACCATGAAACACCAGTACGGCACTCACGGCGAGAATCAATACGCAGATGAAATCGGCCAGGCCAGAGGCATGACGGCGGGACGATCCGTATTTAAGCGTCGGCAGTTTTTTATCGGATTCAAAGACAGAGTTCATTGCTCACCCCGAACAGATACATAAAGGCAAGGCGGCAAAGTTCAGAGAGACTTGCCGTGAGCGTTGAGCGAAAAGTTAATCAACTAACACTGCGCTGTTCACGGCAAGTTTATAGAGGTTCAGAAAATGCTTGGAACTGCAAAAGTAGCCAATTATCAAACAGGGATATAACCGGGGTATACCAAGGTATATATTCGCGAATGAATTGGCTCCGATGGTCTGTATTTATTTTTGCCTGGAATACTGCTGTCGCGAGCAAGATCCCTCTCACAGGATGAATACAGTTTCTGAGAGAGGGCTTGCCCGCGACGGATCCAGACGATACTCAAACCCGGAAATGACTCACCATCATCTGTAGCTGATTGCCCAGACGCGCCAGCTCCACACTGGAGGCTGCGGTTTCTTCACTGGCTTCAGCAGTCTGCTCGGAGACATCGCGAACGTTGATGATGCTGCGGCTGATCTCGTCGGCCACCGAACTCTGCTGCTCGGCTGCGGCAGCGATCTGCTGGTTCATGGCCTGAATGCTGGAAACCGTGCGCGTAATGCTTTCCAGAGACGTGCCGGCCTTGCGGGTCAGGGCAACGCCGCTGTCGGTCAGGTTACGGCTGCCGAGCATGATGTCGGAAACCTGCCGAGTACCATTCTGCAGCGCAGCGACCAGGCTTTCGATTTCCTCGGTCGATTGCTGGGTACGTTGTGCCAGACCACGCACTTCATCGGCCACCACCGCAAAGCCACGCCCCGCTTCACCGGCGCGCGCGGCTTCAATGGCCGCGTTGAGCGCCAGCAGGTTGGTTTGTTCGGCCACAGCCTTGATCACGTCCATGACCTTGCCGATCTTGTCGCTTTCCTGCTCCAGAACCGTCATGGCTTCGCTGGAACGGATGACTTCGGCAGCCAGCTTTTCAATCTGCTGAATGGCCTCGCCTACCACCTTGTCGCCTTCGCGGGCTTCCTTGTCGGCTGTCGAAGCGGCCACCGAGGCCTGCTCGGCATTGCGCGCCACTTCATGCACAGTGGCTGACATTTCATGCATGGCTGTCGCCACCTGATCGGTTTCGACTTTCTGGCTGTTGACCCCGGCGCTGGTCTGTTCGGTCACGGCCGACAGTTCTTCGGCCGCACTGGCAATCTGGGTCACGCCATCGCGAATCCCGGTAATCAGATCACGCAGCGTGGTACCCATGCGCTGAATGCCCTGTTGCAGCACGCCCAGTTCGTCGCGGCGAGTGACGGTCATCGTGTGGCTCAGATCGCCCGAAGCGATGCGATTCACGACTTCCAGGGTTTCCTGCAATGGCCGGGTGATCTGGCGAGTAATGATGATTGCCGCCGCCACACCGAGCAGCAACACAATCAGCGTGCCAATGATCTGCAGGCGACGAGCATCGGCCGCATCTTCCAGAGCGAGGCCTTCCTGCAGGCTGTAAAGCTCAGCGCCCATCTTGAAGATATCCTCGCCCAGCGCCGTCATTTCCTTGCGCGTGGAATTGATGCCGATATCCGCGTCCTTGAAGCCCTGCACCGAAGCCTGATAGCTGCGCAGCGCCGTTTCCAGTTGGGCAACCTTGTCACCGTGTTCGGCAGCGAACGCGGTCTTGAGCCTGTCGACACCCTTGATGGCGTCTTGCAGTTGCTTGAATGCTGTCTGCTCGGTCTTGTCCGTAGGATTCCCGGTATAACCGCGCACCTCGTAACGCACCAGTTGCACGTCCATACGGGCGTTGGCAATCAGTTGGAGTTGATCGGAGCGTGCCGGATCGGAAGGCTCCAGCTTCATCACGGACTCATTGATCGCAGAGAGCAGCTCGCTCGCCCGGGCAGCATTGACGCCCATTTCGGCACGCACCTGAGCGCTGTTGCGGTAAGCGCTACGCATCTTGTTCAGCAGCGTTTCATAGGTGTTGAGCTGGTCGCCCAAATTCTCCAGCAATCGCACATTGGCGGGGTTGTTGAAGTTTGCGAGTATGGACTGGCGAGTTTTCTTGAAGGTATCCAGTTGAGTCTGGACGTTCTGCGCGGCGTTATCGTCGCCGTCGGCGAGCATGTATTGCAGGCGGGCCACCCGCAGCACAGTCAACTTGTTGCCCAGTTCGGTGATATCGCCAATCCGGTCGGTGCGGGATATCAACTTGTCGAGGCCATTCCAGCCGACAAGTGCCAGTAAGGCGGTAAAGATCAGAACGGCTCCAAATCCCAGGGCCAGCTTCATGTTGACGCTAATATTCGCAAAACTGCTATTCATAAATTCTCCGTGATGTTCTGAAAGCGCCATGCAAAAGCTGAAGATTTTATTTTTTTAGGCAGCAGAGTTGCGCGGTATGCATATCGGCCCGCCCACCCTCAACTTGATCAAAAAGTCCGAAGCCGGGCCAAAAAGATTGTTCTAACGCAGGCGCGGCAAGGCGCGCTTCAGGTTGAAGCGCAGGTTTGCGGGGGTTCAGATGGGGAATTCAGGCGGCTGTGCGGAGAAAAAAAGCCTGTAGAGCGGGTTCTGAAGCGCTGAGGTTCAAGTTATCCACAAGCGCTTCACTCGGGCAGCCCGCTGTCACATGCCGGAGCTATGTGGATAACTGCAGGCTACTCAGAACATTGCAGGCAACCCGGTTTCTGCCCGACGACTTGGCCTGGTAGAGCTGCTGGTCAGCACGCTTGATAAGCGCCGTCGTATTGGCATCCGCCGATTCGGCAATACCGATGCCGATACTGACAGTGACCTGCCCGACCAGAGAAAACTCTGCAGCAGCAATCGCAGCACGGATCTTCTCTGCCACAATCTCCGGATTACGCAGGTTATCGAACTCCGGCAACAGCACCGCAAACTCCTCGCCGCCATAACGGGCCAGGAAATCTGTGGAACGGATGTTCTGGCTAATAAGCTGAGCCAGTTGATACAGCACTTCATCACCGATGGCATGGCCATAAGTGTCATTGATCCGCTTGAAGTGGTCGGCATCGATAAACAGCAATGCGAACGGGCGCCCGGTCAAGGCGAAGCGCTGGCTGCACTCGATCAGTTTTTCATCGAACAGGCGGCGGTTATACACACCCGTCAAGGCATCGTGAGTCGCCAGCTTCAGGAGTTCGGCATTGGCTTCGGTCAGCGATGCAGTGCGTTGCGCTACCGTCACCTCCAGCGAGGAATTGGCATCCTGCAGTTCACGTTCCTTGCCAAGCAGCGATTGCGTCATGTTTTGTATCGACTGGCCAAGCTGGGCAATTTCCAGCACGGAATGGCTCAGAGGAAAGACCACATCGGGCTGTTGATCCTGTACCTGCCTGGCTGACCTGGCCAGTTGCTCGATAGGGCGGCTCAGGTACAACGCCAGATAGTAGGCCGCCAGCCCGAAGGCAATGGCGGCAACCACGCCCAGACCCAACAACCTGTAAAACAGACTGTGCGCAGGTTGCAGCGCCTGGCTCAAGGGCTGACGAACTGCAACATACCAGGCCAGCCCGGAAATCGTCGGGGTTGGCACTTTCACGATGCTGGTCAGGAAATCCTTGCCGACAAACCAGCCCGGCTCCTTGGACTCAAGCAGCTCCGGATGTTTTTCCCCGACCCGCTGCTGTGGATAAAGAACATCGCCTACGCTGTCGACAATCAGTACTTGCGTGTCAGCCAGCAGGCCTTCGCGCAAGACGGCCGCCTCGACAATCCTCGCCATCCAGCTCCAGTGCGCATGCGCACTCAATACACCCACCACCTTGCCGTCGGCATTGCGAATGGGCGAAGCAAAATCAATGAAGCGCACCGGCTCGCCACTCGGGTTCGGCAGCAATTTGGCCAGCAACACCGCCTCATGCGGATCACCGGTATAGGAACCTTGCAAACCGGCCTTGAACCACGGACGTTCCTTGACCGACTGATTGAGCAACAAACCATTCACGGCTTGCCGCACCCGCCCTTCCGTATCGGCAACCCCCATCCAGGCGTACTCGGAATGAGACTGGCTGCGCAACTCCATCGACCGCAGGATCGCCGGGTCGTCCAGGTTGCCACTCATCACATGGGATTCCTGACTGAGCAGATGCATTTCAAGCTGCCGCTCATAGAGCTGCGCGCCCAGCAAGGCAGCGGCCGACTTGGCTGTACTCAACAACGTATTGGCACTCGCCTGCTTCATCTGTTGAGTGGCGATATGTCCGACATAGAAACCAACACTCACGAGAGTGAATAACGACAAGCCCGCGCACCATAAGGTCAGGTGACTACGGAGACTGGCTTTAATCATGAGCGGGCTTCTACTGGTGGGGATAGTGGCATTCTATGCCGAATATGGCTGTTGAAGGGCAAGGAAAAATGACAGTGGAAGGTTGGGGAAGCAGGGGCGGGGGATCGGCCACGTGGTGATCCCCCGGATTGGCGCCTTGGTGGGCGCCATCTGTTTTTTGTTAGCTGTTGAGATCGGTATAGCCAAGACTCAACCCTGTGGATAACTCACTCCACCGTCACCGACTTCGCCAAATTCCGCGGCTGGTCGACGTCCGTGCCTTTCAACACCGCCACGTAGTACGACAGCAGTTGCAACGGGATGGTGTAGAGAATCGGTGCCAGTGCATCGATGATGTGGGGCATGGCAATCACGTGGGTGCCTTCGCCGTTTTTCATCCCGGCCTGTTCGTCGGCGAATACCACCAGCTCACCGCCGCGGGCGCGGACTTCCTGCAGGTTGGATTTGAGCTTTTCCAGCAGTTCGTTGTTGGGGGCAACGGTTACTACTGGCATGTCGTTATCCACAAGCGCCAGCGGGCCGTGCTTGAGTTCGCCGGCCGGGTAGGCTTCGGCGTGGATGTAGGAGATTTCCTTGAGCTTGAGGGCTCCTTCCATCGCCACCGGGAATTGTGCGCCACGGCCCAGGAACAGGGTGTGGTGTTTCTCGGCGAACAGCTCGGCGACTTTCTCGACGGTGCTGTCCATGGCCAGCGCTTCGCCCAGACGGGTTGGCAGGCGGCGCAGTTCTTCGACCAGTTCGGCTTCGACGCCACTTTCCAGCGTGCCTTTGACCTGGCCAAGTGACAGGGTCAGCAACAGCAGGGCAACCAGTTGGGTAGTGAAGGCCTTGGTCGATGCCACGCCGATTTCAGGACCGGCCTGAGTCAGCAGGGTCAGATCCGATTCGCGCACCAGTGAGCTGATACCGACGTTGCAGATCGCCAGACTGGCCAGGAAGCCCAGTTCCTTGGCGTTGCGCAGTGCGGCCAGTGTATCGGCGGTTTCGCCGGACTGGGAAATCGAAACGAACAGAGTGTCCGGCTGTACCACCACCTTGCGATAGCGGAACTCGCTGGCCACTTCGACCTGGCAAGGAATACCGGCCAGACTTTCGAGCCAGTAACGCGCAACCATGCCAGCGTGATAGCTGGTGCCGCAGGCAACGATCTGGACATTGCGCACTTTGGCGAACAGTTCAGCGGCTTGCGGGCCAAAGGCATGGACCAGAACTTGCTGCTGACCAAGACGGCCTTCCAGCGTGCGTTGCACAACCTTGGGTTGCTCGTGGATTTCCTTGAGCATGAAGTGGCGATACTCGCCCTTGTCGGCGGCTTCGGCACCTTCGTGGTATTGCACGGTTTCACGTACCACCGGCAAACCATCCACAGACCAGATCTGTACGCTGTCGCGGCGAATCTCTGCGATATCGCCCTCTTCCAGGTACATGAAACGGTCGGTGACCTGACGCAGTGCCAACTGGTCCGATGCCAGGAAGTTCTCGCCCAGGCCCAGACCGATTACCAGCGGGCTGCCACTGCGAGCGGCCAGCAGACGGTCCGGCTGTTTGGCGCTGATAACTGCCAGGCCATAGGCACCGTGCAGTTCCTTGACTGCCGCTTTCAGAGCGGTGGCAAGATCAGGGGTGTCCTTGAGCTGGTGGTGCATCAGGTGAACGATGACTTCGGTGTCAGTATCGGAAACGAACACGTAACCCAGACCTTTGAGGCGTTCACGCAGGGCTTCGTGGTTTTCGATGATGCCGTTGTGGACAACTGCCAGCTCATCGGCGGAAAAGTGTGGGTGGGCATTACGCTCGCACGGCGCACCGTGAGTCGCCCAGCGAGTGTGGGCGATGCCCAGGCGACCGTTCAAAGGTTCGCCGGCAAGCGCCTGCTCCAGTTCGCTGACCTTGCCCGAACGACGACGACGCTCAAGAGTGCCTTCATTGCTGAAAACCGCTACACCTGCGCTGTCATAACCACGGTATTCAAGACGTTTGAGCCCTTCCAGCAGAATGGCTGTGATACTACGTTCAGCAACGGCGCCGACAATTCCACACATGGTTCTCTCCTAGCTGACAGCGGCACAAATGAGGGTAATGCCGCGGGCTTTTATCTGTTCGCGCGCCTCGTTGGGCAAGCGCTCATCAGTGATAAGGGTATGGATACTGCTCCAGGGCAGTTCCAGATTGGGAATCTTGCGGCCGACTTTATCGGCTTCGACCATGACGATCACTTCACGGGCGACTTCAGCCATGACCCGGCTCAGGCCTAGCAACTCATTGAATGTCGTGGTCCCGCGAATCAGGTCGATGCCATCTGCACCAATGAACAACTGATCGAAATCGTAGGAACGCAGAACCTGTTCGGCTACCTGTCCTTGAAAGGACTCGGAGTGCGGGTCCCAGGTCCCACCGGTCATCAACAGCACCGGTTCATGCTCAAGCTCGGCCAGCGCCCGGGCCACATGCAGAGAGTTGGTCATCACCACCAGCCCCGGCTGCGTGCCCAGCTCTGGAATCAGCGCAGCGGTGGTGCTGCCACTGTCGACGATGATCCTCGCATGTTCACGAATCCGCGCTACGGCCGCGCGGGCAATGGCCTGTTTGTATCTGGAAACTGGCTGGCTGTTCTCGGCAATCAGTTCATGAGGCAAGGTGATCGCACCGCCGTAACGGCGTAGCAGCAGACCATTGCTTTCAAGTGCGGCCAGATCCTTACGAATCGTAACTTCCGAAGTTTCAAAGCGTCTGGCCAGATCATCGACACTGACTTCGCCCTGCTCATTGAGCAAGGCAAGGATGTTATGGCGACGTTGGGGTGTATTACGTTTCGACATTTCGGCTTTAAATTTCGATTCAAAAGATATCGAAAGCAATAAAACCCTATTCGCAGCACATGGTCAAGCCGCAGGAGCGGATTTATCAGCGAAAAATGGCTTTTCGCGAATGAATTCGCTCCTGCGGATTCTTAGTCCTTCTTGACCTTCACAGGACGTTTCCAGCCTTCGATATTGCGTTGTCGGGCACGAGCGACGCCCAATTGTTCGGCAGGAATGTTCTGATTGATGGTCGAACCCGCAGCGGTGGTGGCTCCCGAAGAGATATCCACAGGCGCCACCAGCGAGTTGTTGGAGCCGATGAATACATCTTCGCCGAGGGTGGTTTTGTGTTTGTTGGCGCCATCGTAATTGCAGGTGATGGTGCCAGCACCAATGTTGCTTCGGGCACCGACTTCGGCATCGCCCAGATAAGTCAGGTGACCAGCTTTTGCGCCTTCGCCAAGCTGAGCATTCTTGAGTTCGACAAAGTTACCCACATGCGCCTTGGCGCCCAGCACACTGCCAGGTCGCAGGCGCGCGAATGGACCGGCGTCGCTACCCTCGCCCAGAATCGCACCTTCGATGTGGCTGTTGGCCTTGACCACAACGCCTTTGCGCAGCGTGCTGTCCTTGATGACGCAGTTCGGGCCGATCACCACGTCATCTTCGATCACCACGCGACCTTCCAGGATCACGTTGATGTCGATCAGCACATCACGGCCAACGGTGACTTCACCGCGCACGTCGAAACGCGCCGGATCACGCAGGGTAACGCCTGCCGCCATCAAACGACGACCTTCACGCAACTGGTAATGACGCTCCAGTTCCGACAGTTGTTTACGGTCATTGGCGCCCTGCACTTCCATTGCATCGTGAGGCTGCTCGGTGGCAACCACCAGACCGTCGCTGACCGCCATGGCAATCACATCGGTCAGGTAGTACTCGCCCTGGGCATTGTTGTTGGATAAACGTCCAAGCCAGTCAGCCAGGTTCTTGCCCGGTACAGCAAGAATGCCGGTATTGCCTTCCTTGATCGCCTTCTGGGCGTCAGTGGCATCCTTGTGCTCGACAATGGCACAGACCCGGTTCTGCTCGTCGCGGACGATGCGGCCATAGCCTGTCGGATCGTCGAGGGTGACGGTCAACAAACCCAGTTGCTGTGGAGTGACCAGAGCCAGCAGGCGCTGTAGGGTCTGGACTTCGATCAGCGGCACATCGCCATAAAGAATCAGAACGGTGTCGGCGCTCAGCTCAGGCAGCGCCTGTGCAACGGCGTGACCGGTGCCCAATTGCTTTTCCTGCATGACGAAATTCAGATCATCCGCTGCCAGACGTTCACGTACGGCATCGGCACCATGACCGATTACTACGTGAATCCGGTTTGGGGATAACTCGCGGGCGCTGTGGATAACATGGCCAAGCATGGAGTTACCTGCCACAGGGTGCAGGACTTTGGGCAAGGCCGAACGCATACGGGTACCTTGGCCAGCAGCAAGAATAACGATATCGAGAGACATGAGGGACTACCAACTGAGCGGCAACCAGGCCGGGACGGGCTGATTCTTAAAAAAGAAAAAGGGTAGCCGAGGCTACCCTTTTACTCAATCGCGCATTGAAGCTGGCGGGTTAACCGCCAAACTTCTTGCGAATTTGCTGAACGGTGCGCAGCTGAGCTGCAGCCTCGGCCAGACGAGCAGTCGCAGATCCGTAATCGAAGTCCGCGCCTTTTTCGTTCAGGGCCTTCTCGGCAGCCTTGACGGCGGCCTGAGCAGAAGCTTCGTCCAGGTCGGCAGCACGTTGCACAGTATCGGCAAGCACCTTGACCATGTTCGGCTGAACCTCGAGGAAACCACCGGAGATGTAGAACAACTCCTCTTCCCCACCCTGCTTGGTCAAGCGGATCGGGCCCGGCATCAAGTTAGTGATCAGCGGCGCGTGGCCTGGAGCGATACCGAGATCACCCAGGTTGCCGTGCGCAATCACCATCTCGACCAGACCGGAGAAGATTTCTCCTTCCGCGCTGACGATGTCGCAATGGACTGTCATAGCCATTTGCTTGCCTCAACCTAATTAGCGCCCGTTGCCGGGCGCCGGGATTACAGTTTCTTGGCTTTCTCGATCGCTTCTTCGATGCCGCCGACCATGTAGAACGCTTGTTCTGGCAGGTGGTCGTAGTCACCGTTGAGGATGCCTTTGAAGCCAGCGATGGTGTCTTTCAGGGAAACGTATTTACCCGATGCACCAGTGAAGACTTCAGCCACGAAGAACGGCTGGGACAGGAAACGCTGGATCTTACGAGCACGGTTAACCAGCTGTTTGTCGGTTTCCGACAGCTCGTCCATACCCAGGATCGCGATGATGTCCTTCAGTTCCTTGTAACGCTGCAACACGTACTGAACGCCGCGAGCGGTGTCGTAGTGTTCCTGGCCGATGACGTTCGGGTCCAGCTGGCGCGAAGTCGAATCCAGTGGATCTACCGCTGGGTAGATACCCAGGGAAGCGATGTCACGGGACAGTACGACGGTTGCGTCCAAGTGGGCGAACGTGGTCGCTGGCGACGGGTCGGTCAAGTCGTCCGCTGGTACGTATACCGCCTGGATCGAGGTGATCGAACCGTTCTTGGTGGAAGTGATGCGCTCTTGCAGAGTACCCATCTCTTCAGCCAGGGTCGGTTGGTAACCTACTGCGGAAGGCATACGGCCCAGCAGTGCGGATACTTCGGTACCGGCCAGGGTGTAACGATAGATGTTGTCGACGAACAGCAGAACGTCGTTACCTTCGTCACGGAACTTCTCGGCCATGGTCAGGCCAGTCAGAGCAACGCGCAGACGGTTTCCCGGTGGCTCGTTCATCTGACCGTAAACCAGTGCCACTTTGTCCAGAACGTTGGAGTCCTTCATCTCGTGGTAGAAGTCGTTACCCTCACGAGTACGCTCACCCACACCGGCGAACACGGAATAACCGCTGTGCTCGATGGCGATGTTACGGATCAGTTCCATCATGTTTACGGTCTTGCCGACACCGGCACCACCGAACAGACCGACTTTACCACCCTTGGCGAACGGGCAAACCAGGTCGATAACCTTGATGCCTGTTTCCAGCAGATCGTTGCCGCCTGCCTGTTCAGCGAAGGACGGCGCAGGACGGTGAATGCCCCAACGCTCTTCTTCACCGATAGGACCAGCTTCGTCGATCGGGTTGCCGAGGACGTCCATGATCCGGCCCAGAGTCGCTTTACCGACCGGTACGGAGATGGCTGCGCCGCTGTCGTTGACGTTCAGACCGCGCTTCAAGCCTTCGGTCGAACCCATTGCAATGGTACGAACCACGCCGTCGCCCAGCTGCTGCTGAACTTCGAGAGTGGTTTCCGCGCCTTGTACACTCAGCGCGTTGTAGATGCTCGGTACGCTATCGCGTGGGAATTCCACGTCGATCACGGCGCCGATGATTTGAACGATACGTCCGCTACTCATTAGCTGGTTCCTCTAATATTTGAACCGTTAAACCGCGGCAGCGCCGCCGACGATTTCCGAGATCTCTTGGGTGATCGCTGCCTGACGCGCCTTGTTGTAGATCAGCTGCAAATCGCTGATCAAATCACCGGCGTTGTCTGTGGCGTTCTTCATCGCGATCATCCGCGCCGCTTGTTCAGCTGCGTTGTTCTCGACCACCGCCTGGTACACCTGCGACTCAACGTAGCGAACCATCAAGCCGTCAAGCAGCTCTTTGGCATCGGGTTCGTAGAGATAGTCCCAGTGGTGCTTGAGTTTCTGATCCGGGGTTGCCACCAGCGGAATCAATTGCTCCACCGTTGGCTGCTGGGTCATGGTGTTGATGAACTTGTTGGATACCACGGACAGGCGATCGATTCGACCATCCAGGTAGGCATCCAGCATCACCTTGACGCTGCCGATCAGGTCATTGATCGACGGCTCTTCGCCCAGGTGGCTGATCGCAGCGACGACATTACCGCCGAAGTTGCGGAAAAATGCCGCACCTTTGCTGCCGACCACGCACAGATCGATCTCTACGCCGTTTTCACGGTTTACCGCCATGTCCTTGACCAAAGCCTTGAACAGGTTGGTGTTCAAGCCACCGCACAGACCACGGTCACTGCTCACAACGACATAACCGACACGCTTTACTTCGCGCTCGATCATGAACGGGTGGCGGTATTCCGGGTTGGCGTTGGCAAGATGACCAATCACCTGACGGATGCGCTCCGCGTAAGGACGGCTAGCAGCCATGCGCGACTGAGCCTTGCGCATTTTACTGACCGCCACTTTTTCCATGGCGCTGGTGATCTTTTGCGTGCTTTTGATGCTCGCAATCTTGCTGCGAATCTCTTTTGCGCCTGCCATGTAACACCTATCAGGTTAGCAAGCGGGAACCTCTCGGCTCCCGCTGCGGCTTACCAGGTTTGGGTGGCCTTGAACTTCTCGATACCGGCTTTGAGGCCAGCGTCGATTTCGTCATTGAAGTCACCCTTCACGTTGATCTTCGCCATCAAGTCGGCGTGATCGCGGTTGAAGTAAGCAATCAGAGCCTGCTCGAAGCTGCCGATTTTTGGAATCTCGATGTCCACCAGGAAGCCACGTTCAGCGGCATACAGGGACAGCGACATATCAGCGATGGACATCGGCGCGTATTGCTTCTGCTTCATCAGCTCGGTAACGCGCTGACCATGCTCAAGCTGCTTGCGAGTGGCTTCGTCCAGGTCAGAAGCGAACTGGGCGAATGCTGCCAGTTCACGGTACTGAGCCAGAGCGGTACGGATACCACCGGAAAGCTTCTTGATGATCTTGGTCTGAGCGGCACCACCTACACGGGATACCGAAACACCGGCGTTCACAGCCGGACGGATGCCGGAGTTGAACATGGCCGATTCCAGGAAGATCTGACCGTCGGTGATGGAAATCACGTTGGTCGGAACGAACGCGGAAACGTCGCCAGCCTGGGTTTCGATGAT
Source organism: Pseudomonas cichorii (assembly GCF_003700275.1). Classification (GTDB taxonomy): domain Bacteria; phylum Pseudomonadota; class Gammaproteobacteria; order Pseudomonadales; family Pseudomonadaceae; genus Aquipseudomonas; species Aquipseudomonas cichorii_B. The sequence continues at coordinate 107,725 of NZ_RBRE01000033.1, forward strand.
CGGCAGTGCAGTCAGGGAACCGGTTTTGCCGGTCACTGCGCCGTTGGTGAACTTCTCTACGTATTCTTCGGAAACACGCGATGCGCGCTCCAGCAGACGGGAGTGGAGATAGAACACGTCACCTGGGTAGGCTTCACGGCCTGGTGGACGGCGCAGCAGCAGGGAAATCTGGCGGTAAGCCACTGCTTGCTTGGACAGATCGTCATAAACGATCAGCGCGTCTTCACCGCGGTCGCGGAAGTACTCGCCCATGGTGCAACCCGAGTACGGTGCAAGGAATTGCAGCGCAGCGGATTCGGAAGCACTTGCAGCAACGATGATGGTGTTAGCCAGTGCACCGTTTTCTTCGAGCTTGCGAACAACGTTGGCGATGGTCGATTGCTTCTGACCAACTGCAACGTAGACGCAGAAGATGCCGCTGTCTTTCTGGTTGATGATCGCGTCGATCGCCATGGCGGTTTTACCGATCTGGCGGTCACCGATGATCAGCTCACGCTGGCCACGGCCGACTGGAATCATTGCGTCGACGGCCTTGTAGCCTGTCTGCACAGGCTGGTCGACCGACTTACGCCAGATCACGCCTGGAGCAACTTTCTCGACCGCATCGGTCTCGGTGTTGTTCAGCGGACCTTTACCGTCAACAGGGTTGCCCAGTGCGTCGACAACGCGACCCAGCAGTTCCTTACCAACCGGAACTTCGAGGATGCGGCCGGTGCACTTGGCGCTCATGCCTTCAGCCAGAGTCATGTATGCGCCCAGTACAACGGCACCTACAGAGTCTTGCTCAAGGTTCAGCGCCATACCGAAGACGCCGCCCGGAAACTCGATCATTTCGCCGTACATTACGTCGGCCAGACCGTGAATCCGCACGATACCGTCAGACACGCTGACGACGGTGCCTTCGTTGCGGGCTTGGGAGGTTACATCGAGCTTCTCGATGCGACCCTTGATGATTTCACTTATTTCGGAAGGATTGAGTTGCTGCATTGCTCTGCTGCCCCTTCAAACTCAAGATTTCAATGCTTCGGCTAGTTGCGCGATCTTGCCGCGAACTGAGCCATCGATAACCAGGTCGCCGGCGCGGATTACGACACCACCGATCAGGGTGGCATCCTCCGCAGCATGCAGGCGCACTTCCCGGCCGAGCCGTGCACTGAGAACCTTGGCGAGTTTGTCTTGCTGTTCTTGGTTCAATGCAAAAGCACTGGTGACATCCACATCGACCGATTTTTCCTGCTCGGCCTTGTACAGGTCGAACAGTTCGGCGATCTCCGGCAGAAGCGGGAGACGGTCGTTTTCAGCAACGACATGGATGAAATTCTGTGCCTTGGCATCGAACTTGTCGCCACACACTTCAATAAAAGTGGTGGCCTTTTGTGCGCTCGTCAGTCGCGGGGCCTTGAGCAGGCTCTGCATGGTGTCGTCTTGCGACACCGCAGCAGCCAGGCCGAGCATGGCTGACCAATTGGCCAGTTGCTGGTGGGCCTGCGCGTGCTCGAAGGCCGCCTTAGCGTAAGGTCGGGCCAACGTGGTCAGTTCTGCCATGATCGCCCTCGCTTAAATTTCAGCAGCCAGTTTGTTAACCAGCTCCGCGTGCGCGTTTTGATCGATTGTGGCACCCAGGATCTTCTCGGCGCCATTGACTGCCAGGCTACCCAACTGGGCGCGCAGAGCGTCTTTGACACTGTTCAGTTCCTGCTCGATCTCGGCCTGAGCCTGAGCCTTCACACGGTCAGCTTCAACGCGAGCCTGTTCACGGGCTTCGTCGACAATCTGAGTACCGCGTTTCTTGGCCTGCTCAATGATTTCAGCTGCTTGAGCCTTAGCTTCGCGCAGTTGTTGACCCACTTTGTCTTGGGCCAACTCCAGGTCGCGAGCTGCTCGTGTAGCAGCGTCCAGTCCATCCGCGATCTTCTTCTGACGTTCGTGCAAAGCCGCGATGACCGGAGGCCACACGAACTTCATGCAGAACAGCACAAAGATCAGGAACGCAACGGACTGGCCAATCAGGGTTGCATTAATATTCACGCCAACACCTCGCTCGTTCGTTGTCCATCACACCAATCAGCTCGAAAATTCGAGCGATTAGCCTGCGAGTTGGCCAACGAAGGGGTTCGCGAAGGTGAAGAACAGAGCAATACCAACACCGATCATGGTAACGGCGTCGAGCAGGCCCGCAACGATGAACATTTTAACTTGCAGCATTGGCACCATTTCCGGTTGACGCGCTGCGCCTTCCAGGAACTTACCGCCCAACAGGCCGAAACCGATTGCAGTACCCAGTGCGCCCAGGCCGATCAACAGTGCAACAGCGATAGCGGTTAGACCAACTACAGTTTCCATCTTTCCTCCCGACTTTTACGTCGTATTGGTTAGGTTTTCTTAGATTAAAGCGGTAAAGCAAAATCGTTTTGTTACATCAGCCCTTGCGGTTTCCCGCTTGCGGCTCCCTCTCACCAATTGGCGAGAGGGTCATCAGACGCGCCGTATGGCGAATCTTAATGGTTATCTTCGTGAGCCATCGACAGGTAGACGATGGTCAGCATCATGAAGATGAACGCTTGCAGGGTGATGATCAGGATGTGGAATACAGCCCACGCCCATTGCAGCACCACACCCAGGCCACTGAGCCAGAGCAGGCCGCTGCCGAACATGACCGCGATCAGGATGAATACCAGCTCGCCAGCATACATGTTGCCGAACAGACGCAGAGCCAGGGAAATCGGCTTGGCGATCAGGGTTACGAATTCAAGCAGGAAGTTCACCGGAATCAGCAGGGCCTGAACGAAGATGTTCTTGCTGCCGAACGGGTGAAGAGTCAGTTCGCCGATGAAACCACCGATGCCCTTGACCTTGATGCTGTAGAAAATGATCAGTGCGAAGACCGACAGAGCCATGCCCAGAGTGGCATTCGGGTCAGTGGTCGGAACGGCACGGAACGGAATGTGCTCATCGCCGGAAATCAGCATTGCCAGTTGAGGAATCCAGTCGACCGGAACCAGGTCGACGGCGTTCATCAGGAATACCCAGACGAAAATGGTCAGGGCCAGCGGTGCGATGACCGGGCTACGACCGTGGAAGCTGTCCTTCACGCTGCCATCGACGAACTCGACCAGAACTTCCACGAAGTTCTGCAGAGCGCCGGGCTGACCGGAAGTTGCCTTCTTGGCCGCCATGCGGAAAAGAAGAACGAAAATAAGGCCCAGTGCGACCGACCAGCCGAGGGTATCGACGTGGAAAGCCCAAAAGCCCATTTCTTTTGCTTCTGCTGCGGTGTGGGCAAAGCCCCAGCTGCCGTTGGGTAGCTGACCGAAAGTCAGGTTCTGCAAGTGGTGCTGGATATAGCCCGAAGCTGTTTGCTCTGCCATTTTTGCCTCAAACGCCCTAAGGTCTCGAAAGTCTTGTTCTCGTTAGCAGGGGAGCGAACCAGTTGACCACCTGGATCAACATGAACACGCCGAATACAGCTAGCGGCGCCAGTGGCTTCACACCTGCGAACGTCAATGCAAAAAGCACTGCCGTCAAAATCAGTTTGCCTGCCTCGCCGGCATAAAAAGACCGGACGATGGCTTGCGCTGCTCTGGCCCCGGAAAACCGGAAAGCCTTGTGAGCAAAGTACAAATTGGGCAGCCAGGCTATCAGGCCACCGCACAGCCCTGAGTATCCTGCCACGACTCCCTTCCACTGCCAGAGCGCCAGAGCGGCCAGCAGCAGGACAATCAATTGAGCCAGCAATACCGGAAAAACCACTAGTCGATGGAACGGCAAGCGGTCTGGCATGCGTGATTCCATCGCAACTGCTCCTTGAATGTCGGTCGCCATAAGCAATAACTTGGCATAATTTGTGCCGACAAAATGCGCGCAGAGTATAGGGGCGGTTAAGCCCCTATTCAACCGTAAGGTAGTGATTTCCGACTATACGCTACAGAGCAATTGTTTCAGCGAATGTGGGCAAGCACCCCTTGCAACTCATCCAGCGAGTTGTAACGGATGACTAACTGCCCTTTTCCCTTCTGTCCGTGGCGGATCTGGACCGCAGAGCCCAGCCGCTCGGCAAGACGCTGTTCCAGCCGACTGATATCCGGATCTGTTTTAGCTGCCTCGACCGGCGCCGGTTTGCCACTGAGCCACTGCCTGACCAGTGCTTCGGTCTGACGCACAGTGAGGCCGCGTGCGACAACATGTCGCGCACCTTCGACCTGCCTTTCTTCAGGCAAACCGAGCAAGGCACGGGCATGGCCCATTTCCAGGTCACCGTGCGAGAGCATGGTCTTGATGACTTCAGGCAGGGCAATCAGGCGCAACAGGTTGGCGACGCTGACGCGCGACTTGCCTACCGCATCGGCCACTTGCTGCTGGGTCAGCTGGAATTCCTGCTGCAACCGCTGCAGGGCCAGTGCCTCTTCGATGGGGTTGAGGTCTTCGCGCTGGATGTTTTCGATCAACGCCATCGCGATAGCGTTTTCATCGGACACATCGCGAACCATCGCCGGAATCGTTTCTACGCCGGCCTGCTGGCTGGCACGCCAGCGGCGCTCACCCGCGATGATTTCATAGCGGTTGTCTGCGATTGGACGAATCACAATCGGCTGCATGACGCCCTGGGACTTGATCGACAGCGCCAGTTCTTCAAGCGCCTGGGGATCCATGTCGCGGCGCGGCTGGTACTTGCCGCGCTGGATCAGATCCAGAGGAACATGTTGCAACTCGCGCTGATCGGCCTTGACGGCCTGTTCTTCCAGCGAACTGACGGTTGGACTGCTCAGAAGTGCGTCCAACCCACGTCCGAGACCTCGTTTCTTGACGGCCATGGGAATTCCTTAGGTTGGCTGAGCGGCTTTCGAGCTGCGACGTTGACGACGTACCAGTTCACCCGCCAGGGCCAGGTAAGCCAGCGCACCACGGGAAGCCTTGTCATAGGCCAGCACCGGCATGCCAAAGCTCGGCGCTTCGGCAAGCCTGATATTGCGCGGGATCACGGTGTCGTAGAGCTGTTCGCCAAAGTGTTCCTTGAGCTGCGCGGAAACATCGTTGATCAGGCTCAGGCGCGGATCGTACATGGTGCGCAGCAACCCTTCGATTTTCAGTTGAGGGTTGAGCAGTTCAGCGATGCGCTTGATGTTATCCACAAGGTCGCTGAGCCCTTCCAGTGCAAAGTATTCACACTGCATGGGGATAATCACGCCATCGGATGCAACCAGGGCATTGAGGGTGAGCATCGACAGCGACGGTGGGCAGTCGATGAGAATGTAATCGTAATTCTCGCGGATCGGCGCCAGCGCAGTGCGCAGGCGACTTTCCTTCATCTGCATTTCCAGCAACACCACTTCGGCCGCCGTCAGGTCGCGGTTGGCCGGTAGCAGTTGATAACCGCCATGTTCGGAAAACTGTATCGCCTCGGCCAGATCGCATTCACCGATCAGCAAGTCGTATACCGAGTTTTCCAGGGTGTGTTTATCCACACCGCTGCCCATGGTCGCGTTGCCCTGAGGGTCGAGATCGATCAACAGCACGCGTCGCTTGGTTGCGACCAGTGACGCTGCGAGGTTGATACAGGTGGTGGTTTTACCCACACCACCTTTCTGGTTCGCTATCGCGAATACCTTAGCCATTCTTGCTTGTGTTCCCAGTCATGCCGTGCGGCGCAGTATCAGCAGATGGCGTTGGCCTTGGCAACCTGGAACGGTCAAGGCTTGTGCGCTATCGAGATGGAAGTCTGCTGGCAATGCTACCAGTTCATCGGTCGGATGCAGCCCTTTCATCGCCAGCCAACGTGTATCGGTGTCGCCCATGTGGCGAGTCCACCCGGTAAAGTCTTCCAGACTGCTGAATGCCCGGGAAACGATTCCCGTGAACGGCACATCTGGCTGATACGCTTCTGCACGGCTGTGGATAACTTCGAGATTGTCGAGTTTCAGCTCAAGCTTGACCTGAGTCTGAAACCGGGTTTTCTTGCCATTGCTGTCCAGAAGCGAAATTTTCATTTCCGGAAACATGATAGCCAATGGAATGCCGGGCATCCCGCCGCCACTGCCAACGTCGAGCCAGCGTGGACCTTCGACGAATGGGACGACACTCAGGCTGTCGAGCAAATGGCGCGAAACCATCTCGTCCGGATTGCGCACAGCCGTCAGGTTGTAGGCTTTGTTCCACTTTATCAACAGCTCAAGATAAGCCAGCAACTGGCCATGCTGTTTTTCACTCAGATCCACGCCCAGTTCCCGGGCACCTGTGGATAATTCCTGAGCATGCTGCGGGGTAACCATAGAACTCAAGCGCTTTGCTCCAACTGACGGCCCGCGCCGCGTTTTTTCAAATGAATCATCAACAGGGAAATCGCCGCCGGCGTAACGCCAGGGATGCGCGATGCCTGCCCCAGCGTCTCGGGACGAGTTATCCCCAGCTTGCCTTGAATCTCCTTCGACAACCCGGAAATCGTGGTGTAGTCGATGTCTTCAGGCAGTCTGGTGTCTTCGCTGGCCCGCAGCCTGGCAATTTCGTCCTGCTGCCGATCGATGTAACCGGCGTACTTGGTCTTGATTTCAACCTGCTCGGCCACTTGCGGGTCGCTGCAACCCTGGCCGGTAAGGGAAATCAGGCTCGCATAGTCGACTTCCGGACGAGTCAGCAGGTTGAGCAGATTGTATTCATGGGTCAGTGGCGTGCCGAAGTGTGCGGCAATCGCATCGCCCTGTTCGGTGCCCGGACGTACCCAGGTGCTTTTCAGGCGTTGTTCTTCAAGCGCGATGTTTTCCCGCTTGGTGCAGAACGCCGCCCAGCGCGCATCGTCGATCAGACCCAGCTCACGACCTTTTTCGGTCAGACGCAGGTCGGCGTTGTCTTCACGCAGGATCAGGCGATATTCGGCACGGGATGTGAACATCCGGTAAGGCTCTTGGGTACCGAGAGTAATCAGGTCGTCAACCAGCACGCCGATATACGCCTCGTCGCGACGCGGACACCAGCTTTCCCTGCCCTGCGCACGTAATGCCGCGTTGGTTCCGGCCAGCAGACCTTGTGCACCGGCTTCTTCGTAACCGGTAGTGCCGTTGATCTGGCCAGCAAAGAACAGACCGCCGATGACTTTGGTTTCCAGGCTGTATTTCAAGTCCCGCGGATCGAAGTAATCGTATTCGATGGCATAGCCGGGACGAACGATGTGTGCGTTTTCCATGCCGCGAATCGAGCGCACGATCTGCAGTTGCACATCGAACGGCAGCGACGTGGAAATACCGTTCGGATACAGCTCATGGGTGGTCAGGCCTTCCGGTTCGATGAAGACCTGATGGCTTTCCTTGTCGGCAAAGCGATGGATCTTGTCTTCGATCGAAGGACAGTAGCGTGGGCCGATACCTTCGATCACACCGGAATACATCGGCGAGCGATCAAGGTTGGAGGCAATGATTTCGTGGGTCCGAGCGTTGGTATGAGTAATCCAGCAGCTTACCTGTTGCGGATGCTGCTCCTTGGAACCCAGGAACGACATGACCGGAATTGGCGTATCGCCAGGTTGTTCGGTCATGACAGAAAAGTCGACCGAACGTCCATCGATACGTGGTGGCGTTCCGGTTTTCAAGCGTCCGACGCGCAATGGCAATTCACGTAACCGCCGTGCAAGGGCAATCGACGGTGGATCTCCCGCACGGCCACCGGAATAGTTCTGCATGCCGATGTGGATAAGTCCACCGAGGAACGTACCAGTGGTCAACACGACGGAATCAGCCATGAAACGCAGACCCATCTGGGTGACAACACCACGTACCTGATCCTGTTCGACGATCAGGTCATCGCAGGCTTGTTGAAATATCCACAGATTCGGCTGGTTTTCCAGGATTTCGCGAATGGCTGCCTTGTACAGAACGCGGTCTGCCTGGGCGCGGGTTGCCCGTACAGCTGGCCCCTTACGACTGTTCAGGACACGGAACTGGATGCCGCCTTTATCGGTAGCTACTGCCATCGCACCGCCAAGGGCGTCGATTTCCTTGACCAGGTGACTTTTGCCAATGCCGCCAATGGCCGGGTTACAGCTCATCTGGCCAAGTGTTTCCACGTTGTGCGTCAGCAAAAGGGTTTTGACGCCCATGCGTGCCGACGCCAGTGCGGCCTCGGTACCGGCATGACCGCCACCGATGACGATCACTTCAAAACGGGAAGGGAAATCCACCACGCACCTCGTGCCTGTTGTCGATGGGAAATTGGGATAGCTGACAAGTATAGGGAATACACCTACCTGAAAGAAACCCGTTGCACAAAATTTAACCAGCTGTGGAAAACTGGCGAATAAAGAAATTAAAAAGGAAAGAAATCTTATAAAACCTTGTTTTTATGTTTATTCTTACTGAGCACCCTTTCTGTGGATAAGGTTCTACAGGCCATATTTTTCAATGTGTACAGAGATTCAAAAGTCTGTGTTCATGTGCCAATGAGGCCTTGGGATAACCGTCTTGAGCCTGTGGATTAAATGCCTACTTGTCCACAGACGGGTTTATCTTCAGCTTTCGACCCCAGTTATCAACTGAGCTCAGAAGCAGTTATTCACAGGGCTTAATTCTGATAAATAGAGTGCTTTCGGGACCAGGTACAGGTTTGAAAGCGCGCCATTGTTGCGACAAGCGGTAATCAACATGCACGGCACAGCCTCTCTTTGTGGATAAGAGAGGCTTGATCAATGTCGGGAACAGAGCGGGAGGGAATCAAAAAGCTGAGCCCGTCGTTGCAACGGGCTGTGTATAGGAAACTGCAGGGCGCTGTAACGCCCTCTATTATTTGCCGATGCAGAAGCTCGAGAAGATCCTGCCAAGCAAATCGTCCGAGCTGAAGGCACCGGTAATTTCTCCCAGTGCCTGCTGGGCCTGGCGCAGATCTTCAGCCAATAGCTCTCCCGCTCCAGCCAGCGTCAGTTGAGCCCGGCCATGTTCCAGAGAATCACTGGCATGGCGCAAGGCTTCGAGATGACGCCTGCGTGCGCTGAAGCTGCTTTCCGAAGTCTGCTCGTAGCCCATGCAGGCTTTCAGGTGCTCACGCAGCAGCTCCAGCCCTTCTCCGCCGGATTTGGCGCTGAGGTTGATGCTGACATGGCCATCAGCGCTGGTTTCCAGGCCAATGAGATCGCCGCTGAGGTCTGCCTTGTTACGGATCAGCGTGACCTTTGCAGCATCAGGACGTTGCTCCAGGAATTCAGGCCATAGCGCAAAAGGATCGGTGGCTTCCGGCGCCGTAGCGTCGACCACCAGCAGGATCCGGTCAGCCTCGCCAATGGCCTTGAGCGCCCGTTGTACGCCGATTATTTCTACCTGGTCGTCGGTATCGCGCAGGCCAGCAGTATCCACAACGTGCAACGGCATGCCGTCTATGTGGATATGTTCGCGCAGGACATCCCGGGTTGTGCCGGCAATCTCAGTGACGATCGCCGCTTCTCGGCCTGCCAGGGCATTCAGCAGGCTGGATTTGCCGGCATTGGGCCTGCCGGCAATCACTACCGTCATACCGTCGCGCAGCAAGGCGCCCTGCCCGGCTTCGCGCAGCACTGTGGATAACTCGTTACGTACTTCATCGAGCATGCTCAACACATGGCCATCGGCGAGGAAGTCGATTTCTTCTTCCGGAAAGTCGATAGCGGCTTCGACATAGATCCGCAGGTTGATCAGCTTTTCGGTCAGGTTATCCACACGCTGGGAAAAAACGCCCTGTAACGAGCGCAGGGCATTGCGGGCTGCCTGTGCAGAACTGGCTTCGATCAGATCCGCGATGGCCTCGGCCTGTGCAAGATCAAGCTTGTCGTTGAGGAACGCCCGCTCGCTGAATTCGCCCGGCCGCGCCAGACGGCTACCGAGTTGCAGGCAACGCTGCAGCAGCATATCGAGGACTACAGGGCCGCCGTGGCCTTGAAGTTCCAGGACGTCTTCGCCGGTAAAGGAGTTCGGGCCCGGAAAATAAAGCGCAATACCTTCATCGATGACCTGGCCCGACTCATCCTCGAAAGGACCATAGTGCGCAAACCGGGGTTTGGGCGTACGGCCAATAATCGCTTGGGCAGCCTTGCTCGCCAACGGCCCGGATATACGCACGATGCCAACTCCACCGCGTCCTTGAGCGGTGGCGATAGCGGCGATGGTTTCACGAGGGACATTCATGGTCCGGCTCCTGGACAAATGACGGATAGCAAAACGCCCCACGAGGGGGCGCTTTGTAAAACTTGTTCACAGGTTAGATCAAGCAGCGGCTTTGTTGGTAGCTGCTTCGACCTTGCGAGTGATGTATGCCTGCTGTGCGATCGACAGGGTGTTGTTTACAACCCAGTACAGAACCAGACCGGCAGGGAACCACAGGAAGAAGAACGTGAAGATGATTGGCATCATTTTCATGACCTTGGCCTGCATCGGATCCGGCGGAGTCGGGTTCAGGCGCTGCTGGATGAACATGGTCGCGCCCATGATGATCGGCAGGATAAAGAACGGGTCCTTGATCGACAGGTCGGTTATCCACAGAATCCATGGAGCCTGACGCATTTCCACGCTTTCCAGGAGTACCCAGTACAGCGAAAGGAAAACCGGCATCTGCACAAGAATCGGCAAGCATCCACCCAACGGGTTGATCTTTTCCTTCTTGTACAGCTCCATCATCGCCTGGGACATTTTCTGGCGATCATCGCCAAACTGCTCTTTCAGTGCTGTCAGCTTTGGAGCCACGGCACGCATGCGGGCCATGGATTTGTAGCTGGCGGCCGACAGAGGGAAGAACAGTGCCTTGATCAGCATGGTCAGGAAGATAATCGACCAGCCCCAGTTACCCACAATGGCGTGGATATGTTGCAGCAGCCAGAAGATAGGCTGGGCGATGAACCACAGAATTCCGTAGTCGACAGTCAGTTCCAGACCTGGGGATAACTCTTTGAGAACCGCCTGGCTTTTCGGACCGGCATACAACGTGGCACTGGTTTCGCCTTTGGCACCGGCTGCAACAGCCAGTGTCGGGCCTGTGAAACCAATGATGTAGTTGCCCTGGCTGTCTTTACGGGTCTGAACAGCATTGCTGTCGCCACTGCCCGGAATCCAGGCAGTCACGAAATAGTGCTGAAGCCATGCAACCCAGCCACCTTGTACTGTTTCTTTCAGCGGGGCCTTGTCGATATCTTTCATCGACACTTTCTTGTACGGCTCGGCAGCTGTCCACAATGCAGCACCCAGGTAGGTTGCAGTGCCTGTGGCAGTGGTCGAAGACGGATCGGAGCTGGCATCACGCTTCAATTGTGCAAACAGATTGCCCGCCCAAGGCTGAGCGCTCTGGTTATCCACAACATAGGTGACAACCACATCGTACAAACCGCGCTTGAAGGTGAAGCGCTTGATGTAATTGACGCCGTTGTCAGCGAATTTCAGCTCGACGACCATCTCATTCTGGTCAGTGCCCAGTTGATAAGTCTTCTGTGCGACCGAATAAACCGGACGACCGGCAGCACGAGCGTCTGGTCCGTTGGTACCGGTCAGGCCACTTTGTGCCAGAAAGGTACGTTCGCTGCCGTTATCGAACAGCTGAAACGGAACATCCGGACGATCCTGACGACGTGGATACAGCGGCAGACGAAGTTGAACGACGTCACCACCTACCGGATCGATCGCCAGATCGAGCACGTCAGTCTTGACCTGGATAAGGTCTTTGCTGGGTGCAACCGGTGTTTCCAAAGGAGCTGCGACATTATTCGCGGTCGGACTTGGAACATCGGCATTTGCAGAACCATTCGTACCAGCAGCCGTATCCGGTATAGCCGGTGCGGTGGTGCTGGCGGCAACATTCTGGGTCGGCATGGCAGCCTGGCCGTAGTCTTGGTTCCATTTCAGAACCCCGACGTAGGTCACGATTGCCAGGGCGACGATCAGGATCGTGCGTTTAATATCCATGATTACTCGGCCATCGAAGAAGAACGGGAGGTGGGGACAGGTGGAACCGGGTCATAACCACCGGGATTCCACGGATGACAGCGGCCCAAACGACGAAGTGTCAGCCAGCCGCCGCGTAGAAGGCCATGATTATCGATGGCTTCATACGCATAGCAGGAACAACTGGGGTAGAAACGACAGTGGCTGGCCATCAGAGGGCTAATGGCGTAGCGGTAAAACTGGATCGGAACGAGGGCCAGTTTACGCATCTGGACTGTCTACCTCTGCAGTTTCGGTTTTTTCTTCTGGAGTGGGTCGGCTACGCGCCAGACGTTTCCAGAGCTTGCCGAAATGCTGAATCAACTCTGGGTTTTCTATGTCACCCAGGCCTTTCCGCGCGACGATCACGATATCCCAACCGACCAGATTATCCTGGTGTTGGCGAAATGATTCGCGCATGAGGCGTTTCAAGCGGTTTCGCTCAACGGAGAGCTTTACGCTCTTTTTACCTATCACCAGCCCCAGACGGGGATGATCAAGGTCGTTGTTGCGCGCAAGGAGCAGGAGATTTTTCCCCGGAACCTTGCCGGTAGGGGAGTCAAAGACTGCCTTGAAGTGCCGGGGAGTCAGCAAACGCTTTTCCCGACTGAAGTCTCGACTCACCTCCAGTGCCGATTTATCAAACTGCCAGACGCTTACGGCCTTTGGCGCGACGACGCGACAGGACTGCACGGCCGTTCTTGGTGGCCATACGGGCACGGAAACCGTGGGTGCGGGCGCGCTTGATTGTGCTGGGTTGGAAAGTACGTTTCATGGCGTGTTACCTGGTTCGTCCACTACGGGCCGGAATGGCCCCCGTTTTAAGAGACCGGGGATTCTAGAGAAAGCAAGCGTGCAGGTCAATTTCCAACCAGCTTTTCCTTTATTTACTTCCTTACAGGTCATTACACCGTTCTTGTCCGACCTGGAGGCGTATGGCGGGATTTCAGTTATAGAAATATAAAGAGGGACTATTTAAAGCTTCTTTGTAGTGATTATAAAGACTAGGAACGCCATTATCTGTGGATAACCTACTCAAGCCCTTTTGAATCAATGTGTACAGACGATCATAAGGTTGTCGAGAAGCGGTGCTTTGCCTGTGCTGCAACCTCGGAAAAGCTGTGTATGGAATGGCAGTTTATCCACAGGCGCGTTATCCACAGACTTTTGCTCCCACTTATGCAACGAGCTGAAGGCCGGTTATCCACAGGGCTTATTGACATACCGTTTGTCGAGTTTTTTACGAATAAAACCCGGTTTTCTGGCTATCAGTGAGCAACCTACATGTGGATAAGTCTGCGTCTGATCGTTACAATGGCGGATGTTTTTGCCTTACCGGCTTTCGACTTAGGGGATATCCGTGTCAGTGGAACTTTGGCAGCAGTGCGTGGAGCTTTTGCGCGATGAGCTGCCTGCCCAGCAATTCAACACCTGGATCCGTCCGCTACAGGTCGAAGCCGAAGGCGACGAGTTGCGTGTGTATGCGCCAAACCGTTTCGTTCTCGATTGGGTAAACGAAAAGTACCTGAGTCGTCTGCTTGAGCTTCTGGGCGAGCACGGTCAGGGCATGGCGCCTGCGCTTTCCTTATTAATAGGAAGCAAGCGCAGTTCTGCTCCGCGGGCGGCCCCCAATGCTCCGCTGGCTGCTGCAGCTTCACAGGCACTGTCGGCCAACTCGGTCAGCAGCGTTTCCACACCTGTTGCCGCTCCAGCGGTGGCTGCTGCGACCCCCGCACCGGCTACAGTCGCTACCCCGACTCACGACGAACCTTCGCGTGACAGTTTTGATCCGATGGCGGGTGCCAGTTCGCAGCAGGCGCCGGCGCGTGCCGAGCAGCGCACTGTCCAGGTCGAAGGCGCGCTCAAGCACACCAGCTATCTGAACCGCACCTTTACCTTTGAAAACTTCGTCGAGGGTAAATCCAACCAGCTGGCCCGTGCTGCGGCGTGGCAGGTGGCAGACAATCCCAAGCATGGTTACAACCCGCTGTTCCTTTATGGTGGTGTTGGCCTGGGTAAGACTCACTTGATGCATGCTGTGGGTAACCACCTGCTCAAGAAGAATCCCAATGCGAAGGTGGTCTATCTGCATTCGGAGCGCTTTGTGGCCGACATGGTCAAGGCGCTGCAACTGAACGCAATCAACGAATTCAAGCGCTTCTATCGTTCGGTCGATGCCTTGCTGATCGACGATATTCAATTCTTCGCTCGTAAAGAGCGTTCGCAGGAAGAGTTTTTCCACACCTTCAACGCATTGCTTGAAGGTGGGCAGCAGGTCATTCTCACCAGTGACCGCTACCCCAAGGAAATCGAAGGCCTGGAAGAGCGACTGAAGTCGCGGTTCGGCTGGGGCCTGACGGTGGCCGTCGAACCTCCGGAGTTGGAAACCCGCGTCGCGATCCTGATGAAGAAGGCCGACCAGGCCAAGGTCGAATTACCGCATGATGCTGCGTTCTTCATTGCGCAGCGCATCCGCTCCAACGTCCGTGAACTTGAAGGCGCGCTCAAGCGTGTCATCGCTCACTCGCACTTCATGGGCCGCGATATCACGATCGAACTGATCCGTGAGTCGCTGAAAGATTTGCTGGCGCTGCAGGACAAGCTGGTGAGTGTGGATAACATTCAGCGCACTGTCGCCGAGTACTACAAGATCAAGATCTCCGATCTGCTGTCGAAGCGTCGTTCCCGATCCGTTGCCCGTCCACGTCAGGTGGCCATGGCTCTCTCCAAGGAACTGACCAACCACAGCCTGCCGGAAATCGGTGATGTATTCGGTGGTCGCGATCACACGACCGTTCTGCATGCGTGCCGCAAGATCAACGAACTCAAGGAATCCGACGCGGATATCCGCGAGGACTACAAGAACCTGCTGCGGACTCTGACTACATGATGACGCCAGTGCAGCTTATTAAGGCAAGGGACTAGACCATGCATTTCACCATTCAACGCGAAGCCCTGTTGAAACCCCTGCAATTGGTCGCCGGCGTGGTTGAACGCCGTCAGACCCTGCCGGTGCTATCCAATGTGCTCATGGTCGTCGAAGGCCAGCAACTGTCGCTGACAGGTACTGACCTGGAAGTCGAGCTGGTGGGTCGTGTCCAGCTTGAAGAGCCTGCCGAGCCCGGGGAAATTACTGTCCCGGCGCGCAAGCTGATGGATATCTGCAAAAGCCTGCCGAACGATGCGCTGATCGACATCAAGGTCGATGACTCCAAGCTGGTGGTCAAGGCTGGCCGTAGCCGCTTCACCTTATCCACGTTGCCAGCCAACGACTTCCCGACTGTCGAGGAAGGCCCGGGCTCGCTGACGTTTGATCTGGTGCAAAGCAAGCTGCGCCGCCTGATCGAGCGCACCAGCTTTGCCATGGCCCAGCAGGATGTCCGTTACTACCTCAACGGCATGTTGCTTGAAGTCAGCGCCGGTGTGCTGCGTGCGGTGGCTACCGACGGTCACCGTCTGGCCATGTGCTCGATGACGGCACAGATCGAACAAGCCGACCGCCATCAGGTGATCGTGCCGCGCAAGGGTATTCTGGAGATGGCGCGTCTGCTCACCGAGCAGGACGGCATTGTCAAAATCGTTTTGGGGCAGCACCACATTCGGGCGACCACTGGCGAATTCACCTTCACCTCCAAACTCGTGGACGGCAAGTTCCCGGACTACGAGCGCGTCCTGCCTAAAGGCGGTGACAAGCTGGTATTGGGTGATCGTCAGGCATTGCGCGAAGCCTTCAGCCGTACTGCAATTCTGTCCAACGAAAAGTACCGCGGCATTCGTCTGCAACTGGCCAGCGGTCAACTGAAGATTCAGGCGAACAACCCTGAACAGGAAGAGGCAGAAGAAGAGATCAGCGTTGAGTACAGCGGTGACTCCCTGGAAATCGGTTTCAACGTAAGTTATCTGCTTGATGTACTGGGTGTGATGACCACAGAACAGGTTCGCTTGATTCTGTCGGACTCCAACAGCAGTGCTCTGGTACAGGAATCGGATAATGATGATTCTGCCTACGTTGTCATGCCGATGCGTCTGTAACCTCATGTTCAGCGCTATCTAGATGTCTCTTAGCCGCATCTCGGTCACTGGGGTGCGCAATCTGCACCCGGTGACCTTCTCCCCCTCCCCGCGTATCAACATTCTTTACGGCGCCAATGGCAGTGGCAAAACCAGCGTGCTGGAAGCTATCCACCTGTTGGGCATTGCCCGTTCGTTTCGCAGCAGTCGTCTCCTCCCGGTCATTCAGTACGAGCAACCCGCATGTACGGTGTTTGGGCAGGTGCAACTGGCTGAGAGCGGTCAAAGCAATCTTGGGATCTCCCGCGACCGACAAGGCGAGTTCCAGATTCGGATTGATGGGCAGAATGCGCGAAGCGCCGCCCAGTTGGCCGAGATACTGCCGCTGCAATTGATCAACCCTGACAGTTTTCGCTTGCTCGAAGGCGCGCCGAAAATACGCCGGCAGTTTCTCGATTGGGGAGTGTTCCACGTGGAACCTCGCTTCATGGCCACTTGGCAGCGCCTGCAGAAGGCCTTGCGGCAGCGGAACTCATGGCTGCGGCATGGTACACTTGACGCCGCTTCGCAAGCGGCATGGGACCGAGAGTTGTGCCTGGCCAGTGATGAAATCGATGAGTTTCGTCGCACCTACATCAAGGCCTTGAAACCCGTCTTTGAACAAACCTTGAGCGAACTTGTTGAGCTTGAAGGTTTGACCCTGAGCTACTACCGAGGCTGGGATAAGGAAAAAGAGCTGAGCACAGTGCTCGCTTCATCCTTGCACCGTGATCAACAAATGGGTCATACACAGGCCGGACCACAACGAGCTGATTTGCGCCTTAGATTAGGCGCACACAACGCGGCGGATATATTGTCCCGCGGCCAGCAAAAGTTGGTGGTGTGTGCATTGCGTATTGCTCAAGGGCATCTGGTTAGCCAGGCTCGCCGCGGCCAATGTATTTATCTGGTGGATGACTTGCCTTCCGAACTGGACGACAACCACCGCCGCGCACTTTGTCGCTTGCTGGAAGAATTACGCTGCCAGGTTTTTATCACCTGTGTAGATCAAGAATTTTTGAGGGAAGGCTGGCAGACGGAAACGCCAGTTGCTTTGTTCCACGTGGAACAGGGCCGTATCACCCAGACCCACGACCATCGGGAGTGATTGCATGAGCGAAAATCAAACGTACGACTCGTCCAGCATTAAAGTGCTGAAAGGACTTGATGCCGTACGCAAGCGTCCCGGAATGTACATCGGTGATACAGACGATGGCAGCGGTCTGCA
The DNA here is from genome assembly GCF_003700275.1 of Pseudomonas cichorii. Taxonomy (GTDB): domain Bacteria; phylum Pseudomonadota; class Gammaproteobacteria; order Pseudomonadales; family Pseudomonadaceae; genus Aquipseudomonas; species Aquipseudomonas cichorii_B. Next base: position 124,918 of record NZ_RBRE01000033.1, read on the forward strand.
CCACATGGTGTTCGAGGTGGTTGATAACTCGATCGACGAAGCCTTGGCTGGTCATTGCGACGACATCAGCATCATCATCCATCCAGACGAATCGATCACCGTCCGCGACAATGGCCGCGGTATTCCGGTAGACGTGCATAAAGAAGAAGGCGTTTCGGCGGCAGAGGTCATCATGACCGTGCTCCACGCCGGCGGTAAATTCGATGACAACTCCTACAAGGTATCTGGCGGTCTGCACGGTGTAGGTGTTTCTGTGGTTAACGCCCTTTCGGAAGTCCTGCTCCTGACGGTACGTCGCAGCGGCAAGATCTGGGAGCAAACCTACGTTCACGGTGTTCCACAGGAACCCATGAAAATCGTCGGTGAGAGCGATACCACTGGTACGCAGATCCATTTCAAACCTTCTGCTGAAACCTTCAAGAACATCCACTTCAGCTGGGACATCCTGGCCAAGCGGATTCGTGAACTGTCTTTCCTGAACTCCGGTGTCGGCATCCTCCTCAAGGATGAGCGCAGTGGCAAGGAAGAGCTGTTCAAGTACGAAGGTGGTCTGCGCGCATTCGTCGAGTACCTGAACACCAACAAGACTGCGGTCAATCAGGTCTTCCACTTCAACGTCCAGCGTGACGATGGCGTGGGTGTCGAAGTCGCCTTGCAGTGGAACGACAGCTTCAACGAGAACCTGTTGTGCTTCACCAACAACATCCCGCAGCGCGATGGCGGTACTCACCTGGTGGGCTTCCGTTCGGCGCTGACCCGTAACCTGAACAACTACATCGAGCAGGAAGGTCTGGCCAAGAAGCACAAGGTCGCCACAACCGGTGATGATGCGCGTGAAGGCCTGACAGCGATCATTTCGGTCAAGGTTCCGGACCCGAAATTCAGTTCGCAGACCAAGGACAAACTGGTTTCGTCCGAAGTCAAAACAGCAGTCGAACAGGAGATGGGTAAATACTTCTCTGACTTCCTGCTGGAAAATCCGAACGAAGCCAAGGCTGTCGTTGGCAAGATGCTCGATGCTGCCCGTGCCCGTGAAGCTGCGCGCAAGGCTCGTGAAATGACTCGCCGCAAGGGCGCACTGGATATCGCTGGCTTGCCGGGCAAGCTTGCCGACTGCCAGGAAAAGGACCCTGCCCTCTCCGAACTGTACCTCGTGGAAGGGGACTCTGCTGGCGGTTCAGCCAAGCAGGGGCGTAATCGTAAAACCCAGGCGATCCTGCCGCTCAAGGGCAAGATCCTTAACGTCGAGAAAGCGCGTTTCGACAAGATGATTTCTTCGCAGGAAGTGGGCACCTTGATCACGGCCCTGGGCTGTGGCATCGGCCGCGAAGAGTACAACATCGACAAACTGCGTTATCACAACATCATCATCATGACCGATGCTGACGTCGACGGTTCGCACATTCGTACTCTGCTGCTGACGTTCTTCTTCCGTCAGTTGCCGGAGCTGGTCGAGCGCGGTTACATCTATATCGCTCAGCCACCGCTGTACAAGGTCAAGAAAGGCAAGCAAGAGCAGTACATCAAAGACGACGACGCCATGGAAGAATACATGACCCAGTCGGCTCTGGAAGATGCCAGCCTGCACTTGAGCGAGTCTGCACCGGGTATCTCCGGCGAAGCGCTGGAGCGTCTGGTCAACGATTTCCGCATGGTCATGAAGACCCTCAAGCGCCTCTCGCGTTTGTATCCTCAAGAACTGACCGAACACTTCGTCTACCTGCCGCCTGTCACGCTTGATCAACTGTCCGATCATGCCGGCATGCAAGCCTGGCTGGCCAGGTTCGATGAGCGTCTGCGCACCAGCGAGAAGTCGGGTCTGGTCTACAAGGCCAGCCTGCGCGAAGACCGTGAGCGTAACCTGTGGCTGCCAGAGGTCGAACTGATCTCGCATGGCCTGTCCAACTACGTCACCTTCAACCGCGACTTCTTCGGCAGCAACGACTACAAGACCGTCACTGCCCTCGGCGCGCAAATCAGCTCGCTGCTGGAAGAAGGTGCCTATGTGCAACGTGGTGAGCGCAAGAAGCCGGTCAGCGAGTTCAAGGACGCCCTCGCCTGGCTGATGGCCGAAAGCACCAAGCGTCACACCATCCAGCGCTATAAAGGTCTGGGCGAAATGAACCCGGATCAACTTTGGGAAACCACCATGGACCCAAGCGTGCGCCGCATGCTGAAAGTCACGATCGAAGACGCAATCGGCGCCGACCAGATATTCAACACCCTGATGGGTGATGCGGTCGAGCCTCGTCGCGATTTCATCGAGAGCAATGCATTGGCGGTTTCTAACCTGGATTTCTAAGGTTGCCCCATGGGCACATAAAGTGTCGCGAGTGTGCGGTTTATTACCGCCGTCCAAAGAAAACCCCCGACCTTCGTGTTGGGGGTTTTCTTTTATTTTTATGCAGTGCGGACTCGGATAATCAAGACGAACCTACGGGATAACAAACTGCCCCAATGCGGCCATCATCGCAATCAACGAAACGGCAATTCCGATCCCCATTGTCCAATCGGATTCCGGTCTTTCGGAAAACCAGGAGCCCTTGGAAGGGTACTTTCCTCGCGTGAGCAGCTTTACCACAGGCCAACCGATGGGGTAGAAAATGGGTAAGCGCCCGGTGAACACACCTACCGAACTCCAGCATTAAGGGCGATGTTGTCCGTCTATTTTTAAGTGGACGCGATCACCCTTATCGCCAGGATTTCCATGCGCCAACGAAGCTCTTACCCGAAGCCCTTCAAAGCCCAGGTCGTGCAGGAATGCCTGCAACCTGTAGCCTCAGTTTCCAGCGTCGCCATCAGCCATGGCATCAACGCTAACGTTATTCGCAAGTGGCTGCCGATGTACCGCGACAAGGCGGTTGCGCCACTTCCAGCATTTGTACCACTGCAACCCATGCCCAAGCGGCACGCTGATGAGGCGGTGGTTATCGCACTGCCGCTGGGCGGCCAAACCATTACGGTCAAATGGCCCATCTCCGACCCGGAGGGCTGTGCCCGCTTTATCCGCAGCCTCTCCCAATGATCCGTATCGACGCCATCTGGCTCGCCACCGAGCCCATGGACATGCGCGCCGGTACCGAACCGGCCCTTGCCCGTGTGATCGCGGTGTTCGGTGCGGCGAAGCCGCACTGCGCTTATCTGCTCGCCAACCGCCGCGCTAATCGGATGAAAGTACTGGTGCACGACGGCGTGGGTATCTGACTGGCCGCGCGCCGCCTAAACCAGGGCAAATTCCATTGGCCTGGCACGCATCGAGGCCTCGAAGTTGAACTCGACGCCGAACAACTTCAAGCGCTGGTGTTGGGCCTGCCTTGGCTGCGGGTTGGCGCTAGCGGCGTAATTACGTTGCTCTGAATCGGGTCCTCTAGCTGTGTCAGGTGAGCTGCTTTGGTAAAATCCACGGCATGACTTCCTCGCCCAATCTCGACCAAATGACGCCCGATCAACTGCGCGCGCTCGCTGCGCAGTTGCTGTCGAAGGTCGACACCATGGGCCAAGAGAGCCGCCGCGACAAGACTGTCATCGAGCAGCTCTCTCACGAGATCGCCATCCTCAAACGCCACAAGTTTGCCAAGCGCAGCGAGCAGATCAGCCCGGCGCCAGGCGAGAAGAAAACTCACCGCGCTTACGTCTGGGCCTACAGCACCACGCCGTTTTCGGCGCTCAAAAGTGTGGTTTATGAATTCACTCCCAGCCGTGCAGGCGAGCATGCGCGCAACTTCCTGGGCATCTGGAACGGCAAGCTGGTGTGCGATGACTTCGCAGGCTACAAAGCTGGCTTCGAGCAGGGCATCACCGAAATCGGCTGCATGGCCCATGCCCGGCGCAAGTTTTTCGACCTGCATGTGGCGAACAAAAGCCAGTTGGCCGAACAGGCGCTGCACTCCATCGGCGGGTTGTACGAAGTCGAACGGCAGGCCAAGGACATGCGCGATGAAGATCGCTGGCGATTACGCCAAGAAATAGCGGTGCCCATCGCTGGTGGATGATCGCTCAACGCGCGCTTGTGCCCGAGGGATCGGCCACGGCGAAGGCACTGGATTACGACTTGAAACGCTGGGTAGCGCTGACGCGCTACCTGGATGATGGAGCTGTGCCCATCGATAACAATGCCGTGGAGAACCAGATCAGGCCGTGGGCGCTCGGTAGGTCGAACTGGCTCTTCGCAGGCTCGCTGCGCAGCGGTAAACGGGCTGCGGCGATCATGAGTCTGCACGCATGAATGGGCATGATCCGTATGCGTACCTGAAGGACGTTCTTACTCGCCTGCCAATGCAGCGGGCGAGTGAGATCGCCCGACTGCTGCCGCATCAGTGGGGCACTGTTAATTTATCGGAGACGGCAAACTCGTTTCAGAGTGGCTGAAAGAGAAATGACAAAAGAGACTGCACGTTACATCTTGATCACAGGCGCGGCAGGTACCGGCACTTCGACCTTAGCGGATGCTTTAGCAAAGGAACTGAGCACAACTCACCTGGAAGCAGATGAATTTTTGTGGCTGCCGAGTAACCCGCCATATCAGCATCTGGCAGACAAAACGCAGCGAGGAGAGCGCTTGCTACAAGAAATGCACTCTCATGGTCGTGCCGTGGTTGCCGGATCAGTAATGGGCTGGGGTCAACCGCTTGAGAATGAATTTGATCTTGTGGTGTTCCTTTATCTTCCTGTTGAACTCAGGCTGGAAAGATTAGAACGTCGAGAGGTAAAGCGCTTCGGTCAAGCAAGGCCGGAGTTTCTGGCTTGGGCAGCTCAGTATGATGAAGGAAGCGTCCCTGGACGGAGCTTGGCCAGGCATCAGGAGTGGCTGTCTGTGCGTACTTGTGCCGTCTTAAGGCTTGAGGGGGACATGTCCGTTAAAGATCGGGTACGGCAAATACTGGATGCAGTCGACGGGCTGAACCACTCACCGTCGGCCATGTGAACGTGTGTTGACTATACGCTTAGGAAACTGGCACGAAAAACGAGCTCAATCAGTATTTCCATTATGCTCGGTTGTCCATGTGTCGTTTTTAAAGCTTGGTTGCTGGCGGGAAGTTCAAACGAGGACGTGGCGTCGGCAAGCATCTTTACGAATGCTATACCAACGTCACTCAAAAACGCTTTCAGAAAAACTTATGCACGTTTTTAGCTCACTAATGAGCTTGAGAAATAAGTAGCAAAATTAACAACTTAGCGCTTATTTTCAGCTATTTCTCAAAAATGGTGCACAGGTTATCCACAAAATCAGACTTCGGCTTTTTCGTTGCTCGAGAGCGGTGCAAGGTCTACGCCCAGGGATTTCTGGGTAGCTTCATTCCAGGCCTGTACGCGGTCGTTGAGGGCGGCAATCGCGCGAGGGCCTGTGCCTTCGGCGAACATCGGTTCACCAATCACTACCTGGATGGTGCCGGGCTTTTTCGCCCAGCCTTCTTTCGGCCAGTACTTGCCGGCGTTGTGGGCGACAGGCAGGACGGGTAGTTCGGCGTTGACGGCCAATGCGGTGCCGCCACGGGAGAACTTGCCTACCTGGCCGTAAGGCACGCGCGTACCTTCCGGGAAGATCAACACCCAGATGCGGTCCTTGAGCAGTTCGTCGCCCTTCTTGGCGATCTGCTTGAGAGCGGCCTTCGGATTGTCGCGGTCAATCGCGATCGGGCGCAGCATGGCCATGGCCCAGCCGAAGAACGGCACATACAGCAGCTCACGCTTCAGTACCTGGCTCAATGGCTCGAAGTAGGCTGAGAGAAAGAAGGTTTCCCAGGTGCTCTGGTGGTTGGAAATAATCACGCAGGGAGTCTGTGGAACATTTTGCGCGCCGGTGACTTCCACGTGGATATTCAGGAACACACGGGTCAGCCAGATTGCGCAGCGGCACCAGTAGACATTGATGAACCGGTAGCGAGCTTTGAATGGCAGAAAAGGCGCGATGAAGAAACTCAGTGTGCACCACAGCAGCGAGCTGGTGCCTAGCAACAGGTAAAAGAAAAAGGTCCTGATTGCCTGGATGATCGACATAGTTGCTTTTACCGTACGGGCAGGTGCCCGCTCATTAAGCGTACCGTTGAACCTGAGGGACTACAGCGAAACGCTATTGTGGATAAGTTCTGCGGCAACTGCCGCCAGATCGTCAAAAATCAAAGTGCCGGCCGGCACTGTACCTTCCATAGTTCTGCGGCCTTTACCGGTCATTACCAGAACAGGCTGAGAGTCGACGGCCAAAGCGGCCTGCAGGTCACCCTTGCTGTCGCCCACGAACCATAAACCCTTGAGGTCTGCCGAGTAATGATGGGCGATGGTCTGCAACATGCCAGGTTTTGGCTTGCGGCAGTCACAGCCTTCATCCGGTCCATGCGGGCAATAAACGATCAAGCCAACCTCGCCACCCTGCCCTGCCACCAGTTCGCGTAACCGCGCATGCATGGCATCCAGAGTAGCCAGGTCGTAATAACCTCGGGCAATGCCTGACTGGTTGGTAGCAATCGCCACCGTCCAGCCGGCCTTGCTCAATGCTGCGATGGCCTCGATCGAGCCTGGAATGGGAATCCACTCCTCCACCGACTTTATGTAAGCGTCGGAGTCATGGTTAACGACTCCGTCCCGATCGAGAATCAGCAGTTTCACGTTCTATCCTCAGCCCAGCAACGAGATGTCGGCAACGCCGAGGAACAGACCACGCAGACGTGCCAGCAGTGCATAACGGTTGGCACGCACGTTGGCATCATCGGCATTGACCATCACTGCCTCGAAGAATGCATCCACAGGCTCGCGCAGGGTTGCCAGGCGTGCCAGCGATTCGCTGTACTGACGCTCGGCTGCCATCGGCTGTACCGCATGGTCGGCCTGTTGAATGGCCGAGTACAGGGAGAACTCGTTGGCGTTGTCGAAGTACTTGGGCTCGACGGTCTGGGCGATGCTGCCCTCGGCCTTGCTCAAGAGGTTCGATACGCGCTTGTTCACCGCAGCCAGCGCAGCGGCCTGTGGCAACTTGCGGAATGCCTGGACAGCCTGGACCCGCTGATCGAAGTCCAGAGCAGAACCTGGCTGCAACGCACGCACCGACAGATAAACCGCAACTTCGACGCCTTCGTCTTCATAACGCGCACGCAGGCGGTCGAAGATGAACTCCAGCACTTGCTCGGACAGGCCGGCAGCCTTGACCTTGGCTCCGAACTGGCTGACCGCGAACTTCACGGTTTCGATCAGATCCAGATCCAGCTTCTTGTCGATCAGGATGCGCAGGATACCCAGTGCAGCACGACGCAAGGCGTACGGGTCCTTGCTGCCGGTTGGCAGCATGCCGATGCCGAAGATACCTACCAGCGTATCGAGCTTGTCGGCGATGGCCACGGCAGCACCGGTCAGCGTGGTTGGCAATTCTGCGCCAGCACCGCGGGGCATGTACTGCTCGTTGAGTGCCAGTGCGACGTCTTCCGCCTCACCGTCAGCCTTGGCGTAGTAGTAACCGGCAATACCCTGCATTTCCGGGAACTCACCGACCATTTCCGACGCCAGGTCGCACTTGCACAGCAGGCCGGCACGCGCCGCACGCTGGGCGTCGCCGCCGATGCGCGGGGCAATGAAAGCAGCCAGTTTGGAAACGCGCTCGGCCTTGTCGAACACGCTGCCCAGTTGTGCCTGGAACACGACATTCTTCAAACGATCGTTGAAGGTTTCCAGCTTCTGCTTCTTGTCCTGCTTGAAGAAGAACTCGGCATCGGTCAGACGTGGGCGAACCACTTTCTCGTTACCGGCGATGATCTGGGTCGGATCCTTGCTCTCGATGTTGGCAACCGTGATGAAGCGCGGCAGCAACTTGCCTTCGCTGTCCAGCAGGCAGAAGTACTTCTGGTTGTCCTGCATGGTGGTGATCAGGGCTTCCTGAGGCACTTCAAGGAAGCGCTCTTCAAACGAGCAGACCAGCGGCACCGGCCATTCGACCAGGCCCGCCACTTCGTCCAGCAGGTTTGGCGGCACGATAGCGGTGCCTTCCTGTTGGGCGGCCAGCTCGTCGACACGCTTGCTGATGATCTGCCGGCGTTCGTTGAAGTCGGCCAGTACATGGGCCGCTCGCAGGTCGCTCAGGTAGCTGGCGGGTGAGGAAATACGCACGTCTTCAGGATGGTGGAAGCGATGGCCACGCGAATGGCGGCCTGCGCTCTGGGCCAGGATCGTGCAGTCGATCACCTGATCGCCCAGCAGCATGACCAGCCATTGGGTCGGACGCACGAACTCTTCCTTGCGCGCACCCCAACGCATGCGTTTGGCGATTGGCAGGTCGTTCAGCGAGTCTTCGACGATGGTCGGCAACAGCGTGGCGGTCGGTTTGCCGACGATGCTCTGGCTGTAGCGCAGTTTCGGGCCGCTCTGATCGATTTCGCTCAGGTCGACGCCGCATTTCTTGGCGAAGCCCAGGGCTGCCTGAGTCGGATTGCCTTCAGCGTCGAAAGCAGCCTGGCGCGGCGGGCCGTCCAGATTGACGCTGCGATCCGGTTGTTGCGTGGCAAGACCGGTGATCAGTACTGCCAGACGACGAGGTGCGGCGTAAACCTGCTTGGCGCTGTAGGTCAGGCCAGCAGTCTGCAGGCCTTTCTCGATACCGGCCAGAAATGCATCGCCCAGAGAGCTGAGGGTCTTGGGCGGCAGTTCTTCGGTGCCCAGTTCGACCAGAAAATCTTGAGCACTCATTGTGCAGCCTCCAGCTTAGCCAACACTTCATCGCGTAGATCGGGCGGCGCCATCGGGAAGCCAAGCTTGGCCCGGGCTTGCAGGTAGCTCTGGGCAACAGAGCGGGCCAGCGTGCGCACGCGCAGGATGTATTGCTGACGCGCAGTCACGGAAATCGCCCGGCGCGCATCCAGCAGGTTGAACGTGTGCGAGGCCTTGAGAACCATTTCATAGCTTGGCAGTGGCAGCTCAAGCTCGATCAGGCGAGCGGCTTCGCTTTCATAGAAGTCGAACAGCTCAAACAGTTTCTCGACGTTGGCGTGCTCGAAGTTGTAGGTCGATTGCTCCACTTCGTTCTGGTGGAACACATCGCCGTAAGTCACCTTGCCGAACGGACCGTCAGCCCAGACCAGATCGTAGACCGAGTCCACGCCCTGCTGGTACATGGCAAGACGCTCAAGGCCGTAGGTGATTTCGCCGGTCACCGGGTAGCACTCCAGGCCGCCGACCTGCTGGAAATAGGTGAACTGCGAGACTTCCATGCCGTTGAGCCAGATTTCCCAGCCCAGGCCCCAGGCGCCCAGTGTTGGCGATTCCCAGTTGTCTTCAACGAAGCGCACGTCATGCACCAGCGGATCGAGGCCGATGTGCTTGAGCGAGCCCAGGTACAGTTCCTGGAAGTTGTCCGGGTTCGGTTTCAGGATCACCTGGAACTGGTAGTAGTGCTGCAGGCGATTGGGGTTTTCGCCGTAGCGGCCGTCAGTCGGGCGACGGCTTGGCTGTACGTAAGCGGCGTTCCAGGTTTCCGGGCCTACGGCGCGCAGAAACGTGGCGGTGTGGAAAGTGCCGGCGCCTACTTCCATATCGTAGGGCTGAAGTACCACGCAACCTTGTTCTGCCCAGTATTGCTGGAGGGCGAGGATCAAGTCTTGGAAGGTACGCACGGCTGGCGTAGGCTGGCTCACAAAATTCACCTGTGCTGGGCTGCGATTTAAAGAGCGGGAGTATACCCGATTCGGCTGCACGTCCACCCTTGGGAGGCCTATGACTCGCTGCTTTTGGTGCAATGAAGACCCAATTTACATCGCTTATCACGATCAGGAATGGGGAGTGCCGCTGCGCGATGCGCAGAAGCTCTTCGAGTTGCTTTTGCTTGAAGGGTTCCAGGCCGGTCTGTCATGGATCACGGTTTTGAAAAAACGCGCGCGCTATCGCGAGGTCATGTTCGGTTTTGACGTGCACCGTATCGCCGCCATGAGCGACGCCGAGATTGAAGAGCTGATGCAGGAGCCAGGCATCATTCGCAACCGTCTCAAACTCAACGCTGCGCGCCGTAATGCCCAGGCGTGGTTGAAGCTGGACGATCCGGTAGGGTTTCTCTGGTCGTTTGTCGAAGGGCAACCAAAGATCAACCACTTCAAGGACCGCAGCGAAGTGCCGGCCATCACGCCGCAGGCCGAAGCGATGAGCAAGGCCCTGAAGAAAGCCGGCTTCACGTTTGTTGGGCCGACCATTTGCTACGCCTACATGCAATCGAGTGGCATGGTCATGGACCACACTCTGGATTGTGATCGGTATGCGGCTCTGGTCCGCTGAAGGTTACAATGCCTGCCTCGAGAATTTGGGAGTGATTTGTGGATAAGTTCAAAGGCGCCATGATTGTCGGGGCGTTGCGGTTGTTTGCCCTGCTGCCCTGGCGTGCCGTGCAATGGGTCGGTACTGCGATTGGCTGGTTGATGTGGAAGCTGCCCAACCGTTCCCGCGAAGTGGCGCGGATCAATCTGTCGAAATGCTTCCCGGAGTTGAGCAAGCCCGAGCTTGACCAACTGGTGGGCCGCAGCCTGATGGACATCGGCAAGACCCTGACCGAAAGCGCTTGCGCGTGGATCTGGCCTGCCCAGAAATCCATCGACCTGGTGCGTGAAGTCGAAGGCCTCGACGTGCTCAAGGATGCGCTGGCTTCCGGCAAGGGCGTGGTCGGCATCACCAGCCACCTGGGCAACTGGGAAGTGCTCAATCACTTCTATTGCAGCCAGTGCAAACCGATCATTTTCTATCGGCCACCCAAGTTGAAGGCCGTGGACGAATTGCTGCGCAAACAACGGGTGCAACTGGGCAACCGCGTCGCGGCTTCGACCAAGGAAGGCATCCTCAGTGTCATCAAGGAAGTGCGCAAGGGCGGCTCGGTGGGTATTCCTGCGGATCCGGAGCCAGCCGAATCGGCCGGTATCTTCGTCCCCTTCTGCGGTACCCAGGCGCTGACCAGCAAGTTCGTGCCCAACATGCTGGCCGGCGGCAAGGCCGTTGGCGTATTCCTGCACGCCATGCGCCTGCCGGATGGTTCGGGTTACAAGGTGGTTCTGGAAGCTGCCCCTGAAGCCATGTACAGCACCGACACCGAAACCTCGGCGGCAGCCATGAGTCAGGTGGTCGAGAAATATGTGCGGGCTTACCCGAGCCAGTACATGTGGACGATGAAGCGCTTCAAGAAACGCCCGCCGGGTGAGCCACGCTGGTATTGAGGCAAAATTTGCAGGAGCGAATGAATTCGCTCCTGCAACAGGTCCTCAGAAAAAGCTCAGCCCCACCTGAAACAGCCGCTCCACATCGCGGATGTGTTTTTTATCCACAAGGAACATGATCACGTGGTCGCCGGATTCGATCACGGTGATGTCGTGGGCGATCAGGACTTCCTCGTCGCGGATGATGGCGCCGATGTTGGTGCCTTGCGGGAGGGTAATATCCCGGATGGCCTTGCCGATGACCTTGCTGGATTTGGCATCGCCATGGGCGACCACTTCGATGGCTTCGGCCGCGCCCCTGCGCAGCGAGTGCACGCTGACGATATCGCCACGTCGCACGTGGGTCAGCAAGGTGCCGATGGTCGCCAGTTGCGGGCTGACGGCAATATCGATTTCCCCACCCTGCACCAGATCCACATAGGCCGGGTTGTTGATCAGCGTCATGACCTTGCGTGCGCCCATTCGCTTGGCCAGCAGCGAAGACATGATGTTGGCTTCATCGTCGTTGGTCAGGGCCAGGAACAGGTCGGTATCGCCGATGTTTTCCTCCATCAACAGATCGCGATCCGAAGAGCTGCCTTGCAGGACCACGGTGCTGTTGAGGGTTTCCGACAGATGACGGCAGCGGGCCGGGTTCATCTCGATGATCTTGACCTGATAACGGCTTTCGATGGCTTCGGCCAGACGCTCGCCAATGTTGCCGCCACCAGCAATCACAATGCGCTTGTAGCTTTCGTCGAGGCGGCGCATTTCGCCCATTACGGCGCGAATGTGTGCCTTTGCCGCAATGAAGAACACTTCGTCATCGGCTTCGATCACCGTATCGCCATGGGGCGTTATCGGGCGGTCGCGGCGGAAGATCGCGGCCACGCGAGTATCGACATTGGGCATGTGCGCCCGCAGTTGGCGTAGTTTCTGGCCGACCAGTGGCCCGCCGTAATAAGCCCGCACGGCAACCAGTTGCGCCTTGCCCTCGGCAAAGTCGATAACCTGCAGCGCGCCGGGGTACTCGACCAGCCGCTTGATGTAGTTGGTCACCACCTGTTCCGGGCTGATCAACACATCCACGGGAATCGCATCGTTATCGAACAGGCCGGCGCGGGTCAGGTAAGCCGCTTCGCGGACCCGGGCAATCTTGGTCGGCGTGTGGAACAGCGTGTAGGCCACCTGACAGGCGACCATATTGGTTTCGTCGCTGTTGGTGACCGCCACCAGCATGTCGGCATCATCGGCGCCGGCCTGGCGCAGCACCGTGGGAAACGAGCCCTTGCCCTGCACCGTACGGATATCCAGCCGGTCGCCCAGATCACGCAGCCGGTCACCGTCGGTGTCGACCACAGTAATGTCGTTGGCTTCACTGGCCAGATGTTCGGCCAGCGTGCCGCCAACCTGCCCTGCACCGAGGATGATGATTTTCAACTGCTATCTCCCTGTCAGGCCGACGCTGCGATCTTGATCAGTTTGGCGTAATAGAAGCCGTCATGCCCACCTTCCTGCGCCAGTAATTGACGTCCGTGCGGTTGCTTGATGCCTGCCGCTGGCTGGCCGTGCTGTCCGGCGATATCCAGTTCACGTGCGCCGCTGGTTCGGGCCAGGAAAGCCTCGATGACTTCGGTGTTTTCCGTAGGCAGCGTCGAGCAGGTGGCATACAGCAGAATCCCGCCAACCTGCAGAGTTGGCCAGAGAGCGTCCAGCAGCTCGCCCTGCAATGTGGCCAGGGCAGGAATGTCATCCGCCTGACGGGTCAGCTTGATATCCGGATGGCGACGAATCACGCCGGTTGCCGAGCACGGTGCGTCGAGCAGAATGCGCTGGAACGGCTTGCCATCCCACCACTGTGCGGTTTCCCGGGCGTCGGCGGCGATCAGCTCGGCATCCAGGCCCAGGCGGTCGAGGTTTTCCCGCACCCGCACCAGACGCTTGGCTTCCAGGTCCACGGCCACCACGGCGCTGAGTTGCGGCTGTACTTCCAGCAGATGGCAGGTCTTGCCGCCCGGCGCGCAGCAGGCATCGAGCACTCGTTGGCCTGGAGCCAGCTCCAGCAGATCGGCAGCCAGTTGCGCGGCCTCGTCCTGCACGCTGATCCAGCCTTCGGTAAAACCTGGCAGGGCGCGAACATCATCCGGCTCGGCGAGCAGAATACCGTCCTGGCTGAAAGTGCAGGCGCTGGCTTCGACTCCAGCGGTCTTCAGCAGCTCAAGGTACTGAGCGCGGCTGTTATGCCGACGGTTGACGCGCAGAATCATCGGCGGATGAGCGTTGTTGGCGGCGCAGATGGCTTCCCAATGCTCCGGCCAGGCGGCTTTCAGGCCTTTTTGCAGCCAGCGCGGGTGAGCGGTGCGCACTACCGGATCGTGTTCCAGCTCAGTCAGCAGGGCTTCGCTTTCACGCTGGGCGCGGCGCAGCACGGCGTTGAGCAGCGCCTTGGCCCATGGTTTTTTCAGCTTGTCGGCGCAACCGACCGTTTCACCGATGGCGGCGTGGGCGGGAATACGGCTGTAGAGCAGTTGATAAAGCCCGACCAGCAACAGCGCCTCGACATCGGCATCAGCGGCCTTGAAGGGTTTCTGCAGCAGTTTGGCTGCCAGTGCCGACAGGCGTGGCTGCCAGCGTGCGGTACCGAATGCCAGATCCTGAGTCAGGCCGCGATCCCGGACCTCGACTTTATCCAGCTGGGTCGGCAACGAACTGTTCAGCGAAGCCTTGCCGCTCAATACGGCAGCCAGAGCCCTGGCAGCGGCCAGACGCGGATTCATTGGCCCAGTACCGTGCCGCTGGCGAATTTCTCGCGACGGCTGTTGAACAAGTCAGTGAAGTTCAGCGGCTTGCCGCCCGGCAGTTGCAGGCGGGTCAGGCGCAATGCACCTTGTCCGCAGGCGACCAGCAGGCCGTCCTTGCTGGCGTCCAGAATCGTCCCCGGCGCGCCCTGCCCTTCGGCCAGACTGGCCGCCAACACCTTGAGGGCTTCCTGATTCAGGGTGCTGTGACAGATCGGCCATGGATTGAAGGCGCGGATCAGACGTTCCAGTTCATCCGCCGGACGACTCCAGTCGATGCGTGCTTCATCCTTGTTCAATTTGTGAGCATAGGTGGCCAGACTGTCGTCCTGAACTTCGCCAACCAGCGAGCCATCCGCCAGACCGGCAACGGCTTGCAGCACAGCGGGTGGCCCCAGCTCGGCGAGCCGGTCATGCAAGGTGCCGCCAGTGTCGTCTGCGCTGATCGGTGTGGTGACCTTGAGCAGCATCGGGCCGGTATCCAGGCCCGCTTCCATACGCATTACGGTTACGCCGCTTTCGCTATCGCCAGCCTGTACGGCTCGCTGGATCGGCGCCGCACCGCGCCAGCGTGGCAACAGGGAAGCATGGCTGTTGATGCAGCCCAGACGTGGAATATCCAGCACCACTTGCGGCAGGATCAGGCCATAAGCGACCACTATCATCAGATCGGGCTTGAGTGCTGCCAGCTCTTGCTGAGCCGTGGCGTCACGCAATGTTGGCGGTTGCAGCACTTGCAGGCCATGCTGCAACGCCAGTTGCTTGACCGGGCTGGGCATCAGCTTTTGTCCACGACCTGCCGGGCGATCAGGCTGGGTGTAGACCGCGATGATCTGATGAGGGCTGTCGAGCAGGGCCTTCAAGTGTTCGGCGGCAAATTCGGGGGTACCGGCGAAAACGATGCGCAGTGGCTCAGTCATTGGGTTCTCGTTCTTTAAAAAAGAAAAGGCCTGTTCAGGCCTTTTTGGTGAAGGATCAAGCATTCTGCCTGTGCTGTTTTTCCAGCTTTTTCTTGATCCGGTCACGCTTGAGATTGGAGAGGTAATCGACGAACAGCTTGCCGTTCAGGTGATCGCACTCATGCTGGATGCAGATCGCAAGCAAGCCTTCGGCAACCAGCTCGTAAGGTTTACCATCACGGTCCAAAGCCTTGATACGAACCTTTTGCGGACGGTCGACGTTTTCATAGAAACCGGGTACCGAAAGGCAGCCTTCCTGGTACTGATCCATTTCATCGGTCAGCATTTCGATTTCGGGATTGATGAAAACCCGAGGTTCGGTGCGATCTTCGCTGAGGTCCATCACGACCACACGCTGGTGGACGTTGACCTGGGTCGCTGCCAGACCGATGCCGGGCGCTTCGTACATGGTTTCAAACATGTCGTCGACCAACTGGCGTATGCCGTCGTCTACTATCGCCACAGGCTTGGCGATGGTGCGCAGGCGCGAATCGGGAAATTCGAGAATGTTTAGAATGGCCATATACGTAAGAGCTGCACTGTAGGGTAAAGTCAAAATCGGTTGCCAGGCCTGGAACATCAAAGCGGGCAACTCATGACTGACGGGACTGTATGTTCACGCGAGACAACATGATAAAGGGATTCACCGCATGAGGAAATCACTACTCGCCCTGCTGCTTTTGACTGCCAGCGGTCTTGCTCAGGCGCAAGTGCAACTCAAGGAAGGCCACCCGCAGAGTTATACCGTCGTTGCCGGTGACACACTTTGGGATATTTCCGGCAAATTCTTGCGCGAACCGTGGAAATGGCGCGAGATATGGCGAGCCAATCCCCAGGTACGCGATCCTGACCTCATCTATCCCGGTGATTCGCTGTCGCTGATCTACGTTGATGGCCAGCCTCGCGTCGTGCTCAATCGCGCCGAATCGCGCGGCACGATCAAATTGTCACCGCGTGTGCGCAGCACCCCGACCATCGAAGCCATCCCGAGCATTCCGCTGGGGGCGATCAATGCATTCCTGATCAGCAACCGGATCGTCGACAGCGCCGACCAGTTCGATAAAGCCCCGTACATCGTTGCCGGCAATGCCGAGCGCGTACTCAGTGGCCAGGGTGATCGCATCTACGTTCGCGGCCAGGTGGACCCGGAGCAACTGGGCTATGGCATCTTCCGCCAGGGCAAGGTCTATACCGATCCGGATACCAAGGAAGTACTGGGTATCAATGCCGACGATATTGGCGGCGGTGAAATCGTGGCCACCGAAGGTGACATCTCCACCTTGATGCTGCAGCGCTCTACCCAGGAGGTTCGTCTGGGCGACCGGCTGTTCACCAGCGAAGAGCGGGCCATCAATTCGACGTTCCTGCCCAGTTCGCCACAAACCCCGATCGAAGGCCTGATTCTCGATGTGCCGCGGGGTGTAACGCAGGTGGGCGTCTATGACGTCGTTACGCTCAACAAGGGCAGGCGTGACGGTCTGGTCGAAGGCAATGTGCTGGCGATCTTCAAGACCGGTGAAATGGTCCGCGACCGGGTAACGGGCGAACAGGTGAAAATCCCCGATGAACGCTCCGGATTGCTGATGGTTTTCCGCACGTATGAAAAGCTCAGTTACGCCTTGGTCCTGCACGCGAACAGATCTTTGGCCATTATGGACAAGGTCCGTAACCCTTAACCCTATGTCTCAGGTTTGATACGGATTTTTCCACCGGGCATTTCACTTATCAAATTGTTGTCAACAGAGTTATCCACAGGTTTGTCCACCTTCTGAGGTGGACAATGGATCAAGGACGATCTTATGCCGCTGTTTGAAAAAGCCGTTCCTTCGCCTGCCGAACTGGAAGCGCGCCTGCGTTTACATCGCTTGCCGGAGGTCGGACCCAAACGCTTTTCCAGACTCATCGATGCCTTCGGTTCTGCCTCGGCGGCACTCTCTGCACCTGCCAGTGCATGGCGAGCGCTGGGGCTGCCGAGCGCCTGCGCCGAGGCTCGACGCGACCCGCAGGTGCGTGACGGAGCCAGCGCCGCACTGGCCTGGCTGGAGCGTCCGGGCCAGCATTTACTGATGTGGGACGACCCTGGCTACCCTGCACTGCTGGCTGAAATCGCCGATCCACCGCCGCTGTTATTCATCGCTGGCAACCCTTCGCTTCTTGAGCGTCCCCAGTTGGGAATGGTCGGCAGTCGTCGTGCATCGAAGCCCGGTCTGGACACGGCTGCTGCATTTGCGCGAAGTCTGGCGGGGGCCGGTTTTGTCATCACCAGCGGTCTGGCGCTGGGAATTGACGGAGCTGCGCATCAGGGCGCGCTGGACGTTGGCGGGGCCACGATCGGGGTGTTGGGGACCGGGCTCGAAAAATTTTATCCACAGCGGCACCGGCAGCTTGCGGAGCAGATGATTGCGCAGGGCAGCGCCGTGATTTCCGAGTTTCCCCTCGATGCCGAGCCCCAGACCAGCAACTTCCCGCGCCGCAACCGGATCATCAGCGGTTTGTCTCTTGGCGTGCTGGTGGTGGAAGCCAGTGTCCGCAGCGGTTCATTGATTACGGCAAGGCTGGCCGCCGAACAGGGTCGCGAGGTGTATGCGATTCCCGGCTCGATCCATCATCCCGGTGCACGCGGCTGTCATCAGTTGATCCGTGATGGCGCTGTGTTGGTTGAAAGCGTCGATCATATCCTTGAAACCCTGCAGCACTGGCAGCGCATGACGCCTGCCGATACCACGCCCGAGCTGACAGCTCCCCCTTCTGCAAAACACCCGTTGTTGAGCATTCTGCATGCCGCACCGCATACCAGCGAGGCGTTGGCTGTGGCCAGTGAATGGCCGTTGCCTCGGGTACTGGCGGCGCTGACCGAGCTGGAACTGGACGGAATGATCAGCAATGAAGCCGGACGATGGTTCGCGCGGGCGCCCTGAGGTTAAACTGCCCGGCATGATTTAGCGGAGATACATCAATGGTCAGCAGTTGGCGTGTGCAACAAGCCGCTCGAGATATTCGGGCCGGAGCGGTGATTGCCTATCCAACCGAGGCAGTCTGGGGGCTGGGGTGTGATCCATGGGATGAAGAAGCGGTTTATCGCCTGTTGGCGATCAAGTCGCGGCCTGTGGATAAAGGGCTGATTCTGATCGCCGACAACATCCGTCAGTTCGACTTTCTGTTCGAGGATTTCCCCGAGTTGTGGCTCGATCGCATGGCCAGCACCTGGCCTGGACCCAATACCTGGCTGGTGCCGCATCAGAACCTGTTGCCCGAGTGGATCACCGGCGCGCATGAAACCGTGGCCCTGCGCGTGACCGATCACCCGACCGTGCGTGAACTGTGCGCTCTGGTCGGTCCATTGATCTCGACCTCCGCCAACCCTGCCGGCCGCCCTGCCGCCCGTACCCGGTTGCGGGTGGAGCAATATTTCCGCGGGCAGGTCGATATGGTACTCGGCGGCAGCCTGGGCGGCCGCCGAAATCCCAGTGTCATCCGCGATATCGCGACCGGGCAGGTTGTGCGGCCGGGTTAAGGAATCAGAATCGTCGATCCCGTGGTGCGCCGAGCCGACAACTCGGTCTGCGCCTGGGCGGCGTCCTGCAGGGCATATTGCTGGATGTCATTGATCCTGATCTTGCCGCTGGCGAGCATGTCGAACAGGTCGTCGGCCATGGACTGCAGGTTCTGCGCGTTATTGGCGTAGCTGGCCAGAGTCGGGCGAGTCACGTAAAGCGAACCCTTTTGCGACAGAATCCCCAGATTCACGCCTGAAACCGGCCCGGATGCATTGCCGAAGCTGACCAGCAGGCCGCGCGGCGCCACACACTCCAGCGAGGTCAGCCAGGTATCCTGGCCAACGCCGTCGTAGACCACCGGGCACTTCTTGCCGTCGGTCAGTTCCAGCACGCGCCTGGCCACGTCTTCATGGCTGTAGTCGATGGTTTCCCAGGCGCCGAGCGCCTTGGCGTGCGCCGCCTTTTCCGCTGAACTGACCGTACCGATCAGGTTCGCGCCCAGAGCCTTTGCCCACTGGCAGGCCAGCGAACCGACGCCACCGGCAGCGGCGTGGAACAGAAAGGTTTCACCGGGTTTGACCATGTAGGTCTGGCGCAGCAGATATTGCACGGTCAGGCCCTTGAGCATGACCGCAGCCGCCTGCTCGAAGCTGATCGAATCGGGCAGCTTCACCAGATTGGCTTCGGGCAACACATGCAGCTCGCTGTAGCCACCCAGAGGGCCGGTGCCATAGGCCACGCGGTCGCCGACCTGGAAGCGTGTCACTTCATTGCCGACGGCTTCGACGATGCCCGCACCTTCCGTGCCCAGTCCCGAAGGCAACGAGGGCGCCGGGTAAAGGCCGCTGCGGTAATAGGTATCGATAAAATTCAGGCCAATCGCCTTGTTGCGAACCACAACTTGCTGCGGGCCGGGCTGAGCCGGCTCGAAGTCGACATATTCAAGAACCTCGGGTCCTCCGACGGTACTGAACTGGATACGCTTTGCCATTTGCTCTCTCCATGCTGGTCGAAACGGATCATTAGACAGGCTATCGGACTCCTTCAGATGATCTTCGTCAACTGCGAAGGCCGGTCGGCCAGTGGTATGCTACGCGCCAATTTGCCTGC
Organism: Pseudomonas cichorii; assembly: GCF_003700275.1. Lineage (GTDB taxonomy): Bacteria > Pseudomonadota > Gammaproteobacteria > Pseudomonadales > Pseudomonadaceae > Aquipseudomonas > Aquipseudomonas cichorii_B. Next base: position 144,429 of record NZ_RBRE01000033.1, read on the forward strand.
GCCCCTTTGCATACGGGGTGCTCAGCCGTTTGAAGTCAGCCTTAGGGAATCACTATGAATACCCGCACCGAGGCCGTAAAAGCCTACCTGCTCGATCTGCAAGACCGAATCTGTACTGCCCTGGAGCTCGAAGATGGCAGCGCACGCTTTGTCGAAGATGCATGGACACGTCCGGCAGGTGGCGGTGGTCGTACGCGGGTGGTTGAAAATGGCACTGTCATTGAAAAGGGCGGCGTCAACTTTTCCCACGTCTTTGGCAGCAACCTGCCGCCGTCGGCCAGTGCCCACCGGCCTGAACTGGCCGGACGAGGTTTCGAGGCCCTTGGGGTTTCGCTGGTGATTCATCCACACAATCCGCATGTGCCGACTTCCCACGCCAACGTACGCTTCTTCATTGCCGAGAAAGAAAGCGAAGAGCCGGTCTGGTGGTTCGGTGGCGGTTTTGACCTGACGCCCTACTATGGCGTCGAAGAGGATTGCGTGCACTGGCACCGTGTGGCCGAGCGTGCCTGTGCGCCGTTCGGTGACGACGTTTACCCGCGCTACAAGGCCTGGTGCGACAGCTATTTCCACCTCAAGCATCGCAACGAGCCACGCGGGATTGGTGGCCTGTTCTTCGACGATGTGAACCAGTGGGACTTCGATACCTGTTTTGCATTCATCCGCGCCATCGGCGATGCCTACATCAACGCCTACCTGCCGATTGTGCGTCGTCGCAAGGCGGCGGCCTATACCGTGCAACAACGCGAGTTCCAGGAATTCCGACGTGGCCGTTATGTCGAGTTCAACCTGGTCTACGACCGTGGCACGCTGTTTGGCCTGCAATCGGGTGGCCGTACCGAATCGATCCTGATGTCCCTGCCGCCGCAGGTTCGCTGGGGTTATGACTGGAAAGCCGCACCGGGCAGCGAAGAAGCACGCCTGACCGAGTATTTCCTGCAGGATCGGGACTGGCTGGCGGACTGAATTCATACACCGCCTTCGCGGATAAATCCGCTCCTACAGCGACACAGTGGGAGCGGATTTATCCGCGAAGGGCATCAAACAGATCAACAGGACCCCAAATGGACCAGTACGTCGTATTCGGTAACCCCATCGGCCATAGCAAGTCGCCGTTGATTCACCGTCTGTTCGCAGCACAAACGCAACAGCAACTGGATTACCGGACTGCACTGGCTCCGCTGGATGACTTCACGGCATTCGCCAAGGACTTTTTCCAGACCGGGCGCGGTGCCAATGTCACGGTGCCGTTCAAGGAAGAGGCCTGCCGCCTTGCCGACAGCCTGACCTTGCGCGCCCAGCGCGCAGGTGCCGTGAATACCTTGAGCAAGCTGGCCGATGGCAGCTTGTTGGGCGACAACACCGACGGTGCCGGGCTGGTTCGCGACCTGACGGTCAATTACGGTTTCAGCCTGCGCGGGCAGCGCATTCTGTTGCTGGGAGCCGGTGGCGCTGTGCGTGGCGCCCTGGAACCGCTGCTTGAGCAAAAACCTCTGGCATTGGTGATCGCCAACCGTACCGTGGAAAAAGCCGAAAACCTGGCCCAGCTGTTTGCTGACCAGGGCCCGGTCTTCGCCAGCGGTTACGACTGGCTGGAAGAACCGGTCGACCTGATCATCAACGCCACTTCCGCGAGTCTGGCGGGCGAGCTGCCACCGATTGCGCCGAGTCTGATCCAGCCGGGCCATACCTTCTGCTACGACATGATGTACGGCAAGGAGCCGACGGCGTTCTGTCGCTGGGCGACCGAACACGGCGCGGCCCAAGCGGTGGATGGGCTGGGCATGCTGGTCGAACAGGCTGCCGAGGCTTTCCTGCTGTGGCGCGGCGTACGTCCGGACTCAGCGCAGGTACTGGCCGAGATGCGGCACCAATTGGCGCAGGGTTAATCCTCGAACAGAATCGGGCATTTGTCTGGCCCTTCCAGCTTCTGCAATTCTTCGACGACCTGCTGGCGGGCGCTGCGCAAAGTCAGCGTCCGCTCCTGTTTGAGCAGGCGCCGCGCTTCCTGGTGAAGCATCTCCACGCCCGAATAGTCGATGAAGTTGATCTGTTGCGCCTCGATCACCACGCGCTTGCCTTCGGTACGCTGCAAGCGGGTCTGCAAGTAGTGGCTGGCGCCGAAGAAAATCGATCCGCCCACGCGCATGATCTCTTCATCGCCTTCGCGCCATTGCTGCACCTTGGGTTGAGACGTGCGCTTGAGGTAGAAAAACAGCGACGCCAGAACCCCGGCGTAGATAGCGGTCTGCAACTCCAGCAACAGGGTTGCGACACAGGTCAGGGCCATCACGAAAAACTCGGAACGACTGACCCTGAACAACGCCGCGATGCCGCGATGATCCACCAATCCCCAGCAGATCAGCAGAATCGAAGCGGCCATGGCCGGAATCGGAATGTGAGAAATCAGCGATGCCCCTGCCACCGCAAACAACATGACCCACAACGCCGAGAAGACGCCCGCCAGCGGAGACCGGGCGCCCGCTTCATAGCTCAAGGCGGCGCGGGTAAAGGAGCCGGCGGACATATAGCCGGAGAACAGTGAGCCAGCCATATTCGACAGGCCCTGAGCACGCACTTCCTGATTGGCGTTGATCAATTGCTGGGAGCGCGCCGACAGTGAACGGGCAATCGACAGACTGTTCACCAGACCGAGCATGCCCACCGCCACTGCGGTCGGCAGCAGTTTGAGGATCAACTCCAGATCCAGCGGCAGCGGGCTGAACGGCGGCAGTTGCCCGACGAAAGCCTTGACCACTTTCACCTGGCCAAACATGCCCGGCCACAGCCAGACCAGCAGGCTGCTGGATACCAGCGTGATCAACAGCGTCGGCCAGCGTGGCACCAGATACTTGAGCGCAATACCCAGCGCCAGGGTCAGCAGGCCCAGAATCAGCGAAGGTCTGTCGAGTTCGGCGCCGTGTTCGAGTACTGCGGTCAGGCTGTTGAGGGCGGTGCTCTGGCTGGGCAGGTCGATACCTGCCAGATTGGGTATCTGCCCCAGGGCAATCACGATTGCCGCGCCGAGGGTGAAACCCAGCACCACGGAATGCGAGACGAAGTTCACCAGTGCACCGAAGCGCATCATGCCGAGCAGCAACTGGAAGGCGCCGGCCATGAACGTCAGCAGCAGAATGAGCGTGATGTAATCCAGGCTGGCCGGTATGGCCATGGGGCTGATGCTGGCATACAGCACAATGGAAATGGCCGCCGTCGGGCCGCAGATCAGATGCCACGAAGAGCCCCATAGACAGGCGATCAGCACCGGCACAATGGCCGCGTACAAGCCATATTCGGGAGGAAGACCGGCAATCAGGGCATAAGCGATGGATTGTGGCAGGGCAAGAACGGCACCGCTCAATCCTACCAGGGCATCACGGCCAACGCTGGCGCGGGTCTGTTTGGGCAGCCAGGTCAGAAAAGGCAGGAATTTGTGACGGTTGAGCCAACCCATGAAGCCCTCGTCGAGTGGTTTTTGTCAGCCAAGGGTACACGGCATGACCGGGCTCATGCATCAGCGCTTTTTGCAGAAACGGATAAATACAGCGGGAGACGAGGCATACGGGTTGTGCCCGAATACCTCGTCCTGGAAGGATGTAAGGGTCAGCGGCTCAGTACCAGTTGGGGTCTTTGCTCAACTGTTCCTTCAGCAATTGCTGCATGCCTTCATCGGGTTTGCCGAGGAAGCGGTAAGTTGCATGGCGGGTTGGCGATTTGTCGGCCGGGAGCCCGGCAGGCACTTCAACCAGCATCCCGTAGGCATCTTCCTTATCGAGACTGAATGACACGATCAGGCGCTTGCTGCGACAGGTTTCGGCGGTTTCGCACAGAGGACCTACGAGGTACGGGTCTCCATCCTCGGTCACAGCGGTCATCTGTTCGGACGTACCTGACAGATTGATGACCCATTCGGGCAACCGTTCCTCTTTCTGGACGACTTCCATCCAGGTCTGGCGATACTCGGGCGCCGAACTCAACAGCTCATTGACCCGAGCCTGACCGTCATTGGCTGCGATTGCCATGGCACTGCCGCCCATCAACAGGGCGGCAACCAGTGAGTGAAAGGATTTGCCCATTTCTCAGCCTCGACCACGGCGCCCGAAGAAGAAAGACACAACGAACATCACCAGAAATACAACGAACAGAATCTTGGCGATACCCGTTGCCGTGCCTGCGATACCACCGAAGCCCAGTACGGCAGCGACAATGGCGATGATCAGGAAAGTGATAGCCCAACTAAGCATGGTGATACTCCTTACAGCTATTTTTGAATTTGGAACATTTCGTCCGGTTTGTGTGGATCAGAAGATCCATTTTTGCGGCGTTGCTACTTCATCGGCAGACACCAGGCCGTCGACCGGCTGTGGTCCTTGTCCATTGATCTGAGCGGTGCGCATCAGGCTTTGATAGGACGTGCTGACTTTGACGAGCTGCTGCTGGGTGTGGGTCGCTTCACGCGATTGTTCCCAACGCTGGAATTGCTGAACGGCAATCAGGGTGACGAGCAGGGCCAGGAGCAGGAAAAGGCCCTGTTGGATGTGCAAGGATGAAATACGCAATTGAGCAATGTGCTGACTGTTCATCCTTTAACTCCGTGTACCTGAATGGCGTCGTGAATATTGATGGCCTTAACGTCAGGCCTTGGATGAAAGGGATATTGCAGACTGCATGCCATTTTTTGATATTAATAAAAAATCAATAAAATCAATGGCTTGAGATATTCAAAGAAAATTTGCGACCAGCAAGCTGCACGATCTCTCCTTTGCGGTCGTGCGTTCTGCACGAACGTTTGTCGGGCGGGTTCGAGGCCCGAGAACCGGGAAATGTGAATTCATGTCTTCAGGTCGACGGAAACTGGCAACGGATCGCTAGAAAAATCAGCCGGTTAGCTAATGCTCGAACACATAGCTACCATGCATGTCACAGAATCAATCAGAATCAACCATGCAACTTGCCCGATGATTCCGACACTAACCAAGATAATTTACTTAGGAGCGTAGGAAAAATGGAGACAGCCACTGAGAATCAGGGCCGTATTCTGCTAGTGGACGACGAGTCCGCCATTCTTCGCACGTTCCGGTACTGTCTGGAAGATGAGGGCTACAGTGTTGCCACGGCCAACAGCGCTGCCCAGGCCGATACCTTGATGCAGCGCCAGGTGTTCGACCTGTGTTTTCTGGACTTGCGTCTGGGCGAAGACAACGGGCTGGATGTGCTGGCGCAGATGCGTATTCAGGCGCCATGGATGCGCGTGGTGATTGTCACCGCTCACTCGGCAGTCGACACTGCGGTCGACGCCATCCAGGCCGGTGCCGCCGATTACCTGGTCAAACCCTGCAGCCCGGATCAATTGCGTCTCGCTACCGCAAAACAGCTGGAAGTGCGGCAGTTGTCTGCCCGTCTGGAAGCTCTTGAGGGTGAAGTACGCAAACCCAAGGATGGCCTGGATTCCCACAGCCCGGCGATGATGGCCATTCTGGAAACGGCGCGACAGGTTGCCGTGACCGACGCCAACATCCTGATTCTGGGCGAGTCGGGGACTGGTAAAGGTGAACTGGCACGCGCCATTCACGGCTGGAGCAAGCGCGCCAAGAAATCCTGCGTCACCATCAACTGCCCTTCCCTGACGGCCGAGCTGATGGAGAGTGAACTGTTCGGTCACAGCCGTGGAGCGTTCACCGGGGCCAGCGAAAGTACCTTGGGTCGGGTCAATCAGGCGGATGGCGGCACGCTGTTTCTTGACGAGATCGGCGACTTTCCCCTCACTTTGCAGCCAAAGTTGCTGCGCTTCATCCAGGACAAGGAATACGAGCGGGTCGGCGACCCGGTCACCCGGCGTGCCGATGTACGGATTCTGGCGGCCACCAACCTGAATCTGGAAGACATGGTCCGCAGCGGGCGCTTCCGTGAAGACCTGCTGTATCGCCTGAACGTGATCACCCTGCACTTGCCGGCCTTGCGTGAGCGCAGCGAAGACATCATGACTCTGGCTGACCGGTTCCTGGCGCGCTTCGTCAAGGATTACGCCCGCCCGGCTCGCGGTTTCAGTGACGAAGCCCGTGCCGCACTGCTCAACTACCGCTGGCCCGGTAACATTCGCGAATTGCGTAACGTCATCGAGCGCGCCAGCATCATTTGCCCGCAGGAACGTGTCGAAGTCAGTCACCTGGGCATGGCCGAAGTGCCAACCAACAACGCCCCGCGCGTAGGTGCCGCATTGAGTCTGGACGAACTGGAGAAGGCCCACATCGGCGCGGTGCTGGCCACCAGCGACACACTCGATCAGGCGGCGAAGACTCTGGGCATCGATTCGTCGACGCTGTATCGCAAACGCAAGCAGTACAACTTATGAGTTGTCCTGTATGAAACTGGCAATGAAGCTGCGTACCCGCCTGTTCCTGAGCATCTCGGCACTGATAACCGTGGCGTTGCTTGGATTGTTGCTGGGGCTGGTCAGTGTCATGCAAATGGCCAAGAGCCAGGAGTCGCTGGTTCAGAGTAACTTCAGCAACCTTGAGCTGGGTCTGAAGCTGCGGCAGAACCTCGGCGATCAGTTAGTCATCATGATCGGTCCATCACCCGACAGGCAGGCGCTGGAAGCGTATCAGGAGCAATTCCGCGAGCTGTTGGCCGAGGGCGTGGAGCGCGATGCACAGAACAAGGTGCAGGATCGTTTTGAAAAGACCCGCCAGTATTACCAGCGCTTCGTCGATGCCTTCCAGCGTTTTCAGGGCAACCCGCGCGAATTGCGTGACGACCCGGAACTGAGGGTCAGTTTTGACGCATTGCGCAACGATCTTCTGCAAACACATCGTCAGGCGCTGGAAAACATCAGCAATGCCGAGATCTATTCTCGCGAGCGAGCGCTATGGATTGCCGGTCTGCTGGGGCTGGTAGGCATTGCCGTGCTGTGCATCGGTTTCATCACCGCTCATGGTATCGCCCAACGTTTTGGCGGCCCTATCGAGGCACTGGCCAAGGCGGCCGATCATATCGGCCAGGGCAATTATGAAGTGACGCTGCCCATTTCCTCGGCGCTCGAAATGAACCTGCTGACCCGGCGCTTCGGCATTATGGCCGAGGCCTTGCGTCAGCATCAGGCCACCAATGTCGATGAGTTGCTGGCCGGCCAGCAAC